>JAZNSV010000096.1:0-32182 GCA_045591485.1 Bacteroidales bacterium
GGTAGGCAGGCGGATGTGGGGAAGAAGAGGCAAAAACACGTCCGGTTGATAAATTATTTTTGCAGAGTTGTTTTTATTTTGTATATTTGCACTTTCAAAAGTCATGAACAATAAACATCAAATAACAAATAACATGTCAGAAAACCAGATAATTAACAAAGAAGACCTCGTGGTCCGATTTGCTGGCGACTCGGGCGACGGCATGCAGTTGAGCGGCACCCTGTTCAGCGACGCATCGGCCCTGACCGGCAACGACATCGCCACCTTCCCCGATTACCCCGCCGAAATCCGCGCACCGCACAACACCATAGCAGGCGTGAGCGGCTATCAGGTGCATGTGGGCAACCACATCTACAGCAGCGGCGACAAGTGCGACATCCTCGTCGCCATGAACCCCGCCGCCTTCAAATCGCAGCTCAAGTGGGCCAAGAAGGGTGCCGCCGTCATCGTCGACATCGACACCTTCACCGACGAAGCCATGGAGAAGGCCGGCTACACGGAGAACCCCTTCACCGACGAACTCGAACGCGCCTACACCATCATCAAGGCCCCCATCACCTCGTTCACCGAGCGCATCGGCGAAGAGAAAGGCGTCGACAAGAAGACCGCCGACAAGAGCCGCAACATGTTCGCCCTCGGCATCATCTTCTACAGCACCCACAAGACTCTGGACCACACCTTCGCATATCTGGAGCGCAAATTTGCCAAGAAACCCGCCGTCATCGAGCTGAACAAGGCCGTGCTGACCGAGGGTTATGAATATGCCGACAAGCTGGAGGTGATGCACTCGCACCTCTTCGAGGTGGCCCACGCCGACCAGATGCCCAAGGGCCGCTACCGCAACATCACCGGCAACGTGGCCACCGCATGGGGACTGCTGGCAGCCAGCGAGAAGAGCGGACGCCGCCTCTTCCTGGGTTCCTACCCCATCACCCCCGCCACCGACGTGATGGTCGAGCTGGCCAAGCACAAGAGCCTGGGCGCACGCGTGTTCCAGGCCGAAGACGAGATTGCCGGCATCTGCTCCGCCATCGGCGCCAGCTACGCCGGTGCACTGGCTTGCACGAGCACTTCGGGCCCCGGCCTCTCGCTGAAGAGCGAAGCCCTCGGCCTGGCCGTGATGACCGAGCTGCCGCTCGTCGTTGTCGACGTGCAGCGCGGCGGTCCCAGCACGGGTCTGCCCACCAAGACCGAGCAGAGCGACCTCGACCAGGCCCTCTACGGCCGCAACGGTGAGGCTCCGCTGGTGGTGGTGGCCGCATCGAGCAGCGCCAACTGCTTCTACTGGGCCTTCAACGCCGCCAAGATAGCCCTCGAGCACATGACCCCCGTCATCCTGCTCACCGACGGCTACCTGGGCAACGGAAGCCAGCTGTTCCGCATACCGAGCATGAAGGACATGCCCACAATCACGCCGCGCCTGGCCAAGGAGAACGACCCGGACTACCGTCCGTTCCGCCGCGACCCCGAGACCTTCGCACGCCAGTGGGCACTGCCCGGCATGGAAGGCCTGAGCCACCGCGTGGGCGGCCTCGAGAAATGCCCCGACGGCCCGCTGAGCACCGACCCCGAGAACCACGCCCTGATGACCAAGAACCGCCAGGAGAAGGTGAACCGCGTGGCCAACGACATCCCCGACCAAGAGGTGACCGGAGCCAAAGACGCCGACCTGCTCGTGGTTGGCTGGGGCGGCACCGCCGGTGCGCTGACCCTCGCCGTCGAGGAGATGAACGCCGAAGGCAAGAAAGTGGCCTACACCCACTTCAACTACATCTGCCCCCTGCCCAAGAACACAGGCGACATACTGCACCGCTACAAGAAGATTGTCGTGTGCGAGCTGAACAACGGCCAATTCGCAGGCTACCTGCGCACCAAGTATCCGGAGTGCCCGATGACCCAGTACAACAAGGTGATGGGTCTGCCCTTCGAGGTTGGCGAGCTGAAAGCCGAGTTCAACAGACTCCTTGAGTAGTAACTTTTTTTTTCGGAATAATCTGAATATTCAGAATAATCAGACTAAAAGAAATAGAAAAATGGAAAAGCATTTCGTTCCCAAAGCGGATAAAGAATATACAAAAGCCGACTTCCAGAGCGACCAGATGGTCAAGTGGTGTCCGGGCTGCGGCGACCACGCCATCCTGGCAGCCCTGCTTGCCACCTTCCCCAAGACCGGCTATAAGAAAGAAAACGTCTGCATGGTCAGCGGTATCGGCTGCTCGAGCCGCATCCCCTACTATGTCGACACCTACGGCTTCCACAGCATCCATGGCCGCGCCTGCGCCATTGCCACGGGTGTGAAGCTGGCCAACCCCGCACTGAGCGTGTGGGTCAACATGGGCGACGGCGACTCGATGGCCATCGGCGGCAACCACCTCATCCACGCTGTGCGCCGCAACCAGGACCTGAACATCACCATCTTCAACAACGAGATCTACGGCCTCACCAAAGGCCAGTACAGCCCGACGACGAAGTTTGGCCAGGTGACCAAGACCTCGCCCTACGGCACAATCGACTACCCCTTCAACCCCGGCGAGCTGGTGATGGGCGCCCAGGGCACCTTCTTTGCCCGTACGCTTGACTGCGTGCCCAACCTGAGCACCGACTGCATGACCCGCGCTGCAAAACACGACGGCTGCTCGGTGGTCGAGGTGCTGCAGAACTGCGTCATCTTCAACGACAAGACCCACGCCGCCATTACCGACCGCGCTGTGCGCGACGACCGCACCATCGTGCTCGAACACGGCAAGCCCATGCTCTTCGGCAAGAACAAAGAGAAAGGCCTGCGCTTCAACGGCCGCCAGCTCGAAGTGGTCACCCTCGGCGAGAACGGCGTCAGCATCGACGACGTCATGGTGCACGACGAGACCACCGAAGACACCGGCATCCACATGATGCTGGCCCACATGGGTCCCGCCTCGAACCTGCCCGTGGCCCTCGGCGTCATACGCAACGTCAAGAAGGTAAGCTACACCCAGCTCTACGAAGAGCAGATGGAAGAGCAGATGAACGTCGGCAAATACAAATGCATGGACGACCTGCTCAACAGCGGCGACACTTGGGAGGTCTGAGCAAACCCAGAATAGCAGCAAAGACGAAGCGGAACCGGAACAGACTCCCGGTTCCGCTTTTTTATTATTTTTTCCGACGCAATTCAGAAAAAATATGTATCTTTGCATTTATAATATAAAAACACAAACATGAAGAAAGCTGTACTTACACTGCTGGCAGTGTGCACCTTAGGCATTGTCATGGCTCAGACGCCGAAATGCGGCATCGACACCAAAGCGCTCGCTCAGGAAGAGATTAGGGCCGGAGCCACCAGTCTGCGCTTCCTGGCCAAGATGGCAGTAGGATTCAACCCCAAGCCTTTTGAAGCCGCAGGCATACGCTTCGGCGCACAAGCCGGCCAGATAGTGACCCTCACCGTGCCGGTGGAAAGCCTCGACATGCTCGAGACCAGCAAAGACGTGCTGCAATACAGCATCTCGCACCGCGTTGCCCAGCCGATGTGCAAATACACCCGCATGGACACACGAACCGACAGCGTGCAAGACGGCCTCGGAGTGACGGGCGACTCCGCGTTCAAGGGCCAGGGCGTATACATAGGCATCACCGACTGGGGCTTCGACTACACCCACCCCAACCTCTGCAACAACGGCGGCATCACACGCGTGGCCCGCGCCTGGGATCAATTCCGCCTGGCAGGCCCCGCGCCCGACGGATTCGACTACGGCACCGAGATTGTGGGCGCAGGAGCCCTCATGTCAGCCAAGGGCGACACCTCGAACATCTACGGCTACGGCACACACGGCACACACGTGGCAGGCATCTGCGGCGGACGTGGGCATTCGGGCCGCTACATAGGACAGGCTCCAAGAGCCGAATTCCTGCTCTGCTCGTTCGGCATCGACGAAGCCAGCTGGATGGATGGCGTGCAGTGGATGCGCAACGTGGCACAACAGGACAACCGCCGACTCGTGATCAACAGCAGCTGGGGCATGTACTCATTCAGCACCCTCGACGGCACCTCGCTCCTCGACCAGGCCATCGACAACTGGTCTGACGAAGGCACCATTTTCGTCACCAGCGCAGGCAACAACAACGGCGACGACTTCCATCTGTCAAAAACCTTCACCGCCGACACCACCGACACCCTGCGTACCATAGCCACCTACTACACCTACGCCGCCGACGCCATAGGCCAGGCCCTCATCATGTGGGGCGAAGCGGGACACGACTTCAAGGCCTTCTTCCGCCTCAAAAACGGCAGCTCCGTATGGACAAGCCCCGTATTCAGCACCACCGCCGACCAGATTGTGTACGACTCTATTCTCTGCGACACACAGTATGTGGCTTTCCGCGCACTGGTAGAACATGCCAACCCATTCGACAACCGGCCCCACATGCAACTCGACGTCAACAGAGGAACCGGGCTGCAACTCCAGCTCTTCATCACCGCCGAAAGCGGCACCGTCCACGCATGGAACGTGGCCAACAAGAAAAACCACGCCGGCAACGAAGGAGCACCATTCGAGAGCGGCAACATGGACGGCTACACCAAAGGCAACTCGGAATACAGCACCAGCGAACCTGCTGTGGCGCACAAGACCATAGCTGTGGCAGCCCACAAAGCCGACCGCTGGAACAACGCCCACACCAAATACTCGATCGGCAACCTGGCAGCATTCAGCAGCGGCGGCCCCACCATCGACGGACGCCAAAAGCCCGAAATCTCGGCTCCAGGAGTCGAAGTGGTTTCGTCGATCAGCGCCTGGACCACCGATAGTTATTCATCGGTCGAAAGCGAGCAGACGATGTCGACAAAATACATCTGGTCAAAAATGAGCGGCACCTCAATGGCCAGCCCCGCCGCCACAGGCGTGGTGGCCCTCATGCTGCAAGCCAACCCCGCGATCAGCGCCGAGCAGGTATACAACATAATCATCAGAACCGCACGCAACGACAGCGTCACGGGTCCGCTGCTGGCAAACGACAGTGCCGACCGCCGCTGGGGATGGGGCAAGATAGACGCCCTCAAGGCCGTCAACGAAGCAATCCGCGTCATCGGCATACAGACCGCCGAAGAGCTGCGCCTGCCGCTGCACGTATATCCCAACCCAACAAGCGGGCTGGTGACCATCAACACCAACTGCGGAGAGCAGCAGACGCTCTGCATCATGAGCATCGAAGGCCGCACCATGAAGCAGATACCTGTGGCCGGACAGACAACCATCGACACAAGCAGCTGGCCACGCGGCGTATACATACTGCGCTGCGGAAGCCGGACCGAGAAACTCATAGTGAAATAAACGAAAGGAAATGATAAAGCTGTTCGGCAAGAACATGGCACTTCAGGTGCTGCTCATCCTGGTGGCGGTTGCGCTCTTCTGGGGTCGGGCACTTGCCTCGCCGCAGCCCATGCCCGAAGGCGACGCAATACTCTACCAATTGCTGCGCCAAGCCCTCGAACAAGTGCCGCTGCTGGCAGTAATCATAGCCATGTTGCTGGTGCTGGCCGAAGGCGTGCTGCTCAACCTTGTGCTGGCCAATGCCGCTCTTGTGCCACAGACCTCGCTGCTGCCCACGCTGCTCTACGTGGCCGCCGCCAGCGCCTCGGCATCGACCCTGACACCGACGCTTCTGGTCAACGCCATACTCATAGCCTGCCTACACAGGCTGATGCTGCACGGCACACCGCTCACCATACCTACATCGCGCATCTGCAGCGTCACGGCTCTCATAGGCCTGGCGTCGATGATAAGCCTGCCGGCAGCCTCGTTCCTGCTCACCTACCTGCTCATTGCCGTCAACTACCGGCTCTACAGCTGGCGCGACTGGGCAGCCATGATGCTCGGCCTCGCGGCACCCTACATCACACTGACAATCGTCCTGCTGTTTACCGGAGACTTGGCCGAATGGTGGAGCCGCACCGCCGAACGGCTCGGCAACCTCGGTGTTTTCATGGGGCAGACGCCCACCCTTAAACTTGTGGCCGACATGGTGCTGATAGCCATCATGCTGATAGCCCTCTTCGCCATGCTGAGCCAACTGAACGAGAAGACTGTCATCTTCCAGAAGAACGCCCTTTCGGTCATACTCTTCATCGTTGGCGGCATTGCTGTGCTCTTCTACACACAAATGATTCCAATCGAGCCAGCCCTCTTTGCCATACCCTTCGCCCTGTGCGGCACACACCTCATGCTGCCCGCCAGACAACTGACAATCGGCCACAAGAAACGCCGCTCGTGGATCTACGACACCCTGCTTCTGGCCACTATAATTTCTGCACTGCTATGTTAGACTTATGCCTCATACCAGGCCGCTGCGAGGCGGGATGCGACGAGGCCGGCCGCGGGCCACTGGCCGGACCGGTGGTGGCTGCAGCCGTCATTCTGCCCGACGGATATACCTCTGCAACACTCAACGATTCGAAACAGCTCAGCGAACGCCAACGCGACACACTGCGCACCGAGATAGAACGCGACGCACTGGCATGGGCTGTGGCAGAAGTGAGTTCGCAGGAGATAGACACCCTCAACATACTACATGCATCGACCCATGCCATGAGTCTGGCCGCCAATGCCCTGCTGGGCCAAGCGGCAGACGGCGTTACCGCCGGTGGCAAAAAATTGGGCAAGATAAAACCCGAGTTCCTGCTCATCGACGGCAACCGATTCTACAACGAAACACCCCTACCCTACCAATGCATCGTGGGTGGCGATGCACAGCTGATGTCAATAGCAGCAGCCAGCATCCTGGCCAAGACATACCGCGACGCCATAATGGTCCGTCTGCACCAGGAATTTCCTGTCTACGGATGGGACCGCAACAAGGGCTACCCCACAGCCGAGCACTACCGTGCCATAGAAGAGCACGGAGTCAGCCCATACCACCGCCACAGTTTCACACTATATCGTCAACACACATTATTCGAATAGAACCACACGCATTATGTTCGACTTCATCAAAGACCTGCGCCAGCGTCAGATCATCAAAGAGCTGAAAAACACGCCACGCGACAAGAAGATTGAAAACATAGAAGAAATAAAGACCATCGGCGTCATCTGCCGACTCACCGACGAGGCCAACTGGAACATCCTGCACCACTTCGCCAAAGTAATGGAAGGACAGGGGAAAAGTGTTCACATCATAGCCCTGCAGCAGAAAGACCAAGAGCTCAACTTCGTCATCACCCACCAGTCGACATACAAATGCCGACTGGGGACCGACGTCAACTTCTGGGGATTGCCCAACGCCAACGCCATAGAGCCCTTCATCTGTCGCCCCTACGACCTGCTCATTGACACAATCGGCGAGCAAAACTTCTTCTCGCAATACATAGCGCTGCGCACACAAGCCAACCTCAAAGTGGTCTATGCGACTCCAAGCGAAGACCCGACAGAGGTTTTCGACCTCATCATCCGTGGCGACGGGCAGGTCGAACTGCGAGGCTTCTTCAACAACATAATCGAATACCTTAGCATGATAAAAAAATAAATCCAGATATGGCAACCAAGACACCGTTATTTACAGGCACAGGCGTAGCCCTCATAACCCCTTTCCGCCGCGGACAGGAGACCGTAGACTTCACACGCCTCGAAGGCCTCATTGAAAATATAATCGCCGCAGGTGTAGACTACATCGTCGCACTCGGCACCACAAGCGAAGCCGCCACCATGACCGAAAGCGAGCGTTCGGCGGTCCAGGAATTCATCGTAGAGACTGTCGGCGGGCGCAAGCCCATCATGCTCGGCCTCGGCGGAAACAACACCCTCAGCATAACCGACCAACTGGCCCGCACCAACTTTGACGGCATAAGCGGCATACTCTCCGTGGCCCCATATTACAACAAGCCCAACCAACGCGGCCTGGCTGCCCACTTCCGCTCCGTGGCCGAAGCCTCGCCGGTGCCGGTTGTCATCTACAACGTTCCGGGACGCACCGGCGTCAACATCAGCGCCGAAACCACACTGACGCTGGCCAACGAATGCCCCAACATAATCGGCATCAAAGAGGCCTCGGGCAATATGCAACAGATTATGGAGATTCTCCGTTTGCGCCCTGCCGACTTCCGCGTCATTTCGGGCGATGACTCGCTGACCCTACCAATGATGAGCCTCGGCGCCGACGGTGTCATCTCTGTAATCGCCAATGCACTGCCACAACAGATGAGCCAGATGGTACACTTCGCACTCAAAGGCGACCTGAAACACGCCATCCCGCTCCACAACCAGATGCTGCCCCTGATGAATGCCATTTTCGAAGAAGGCAACCCCACCGGTATAAAAGCCCTGCTCGAAGCCCAGGGTTCCATCTACAATGTGCTCCGCCTTCCACTTGTAAAAGCCTCGAAAACCCTCTCCAACAAACTCACCACGCTATACAATGACCTTAGACAACAATCTTAAACAAGTACACGACGAATACCTGCGCCGCATGACTCGCGGCAACGGCCAACTGCTGCGACACGTCGAGGATTATGTAAGCGCGCGCAACGGCAAAATGTTGCGGCCGCGGCTGACGCTCATGGCAGCTGCCACGCTCGGAAACGATGTCCTCAACTCCAATCGCACACTTCTGCTGGCTGTTGCCGTAGAGATGTTGCACAACGCCTCATTGCTGCACGACGACGTGATAGACCGTGCCGACAGCCGCCGGGGAGCGCCTTCGGTCAACGCCCGCTGGGGCAATGCCGCCGCCGTCCTTGTCGGCGACTACCTGTTGGCACAAATCATGCAACTGCTCAACGAACTGAACGACAGCGATGCCGCCCGCCGCATCAACAACACGGTATCGGCTATGGTCGAAAGCGAACTCCTCGCCCTCGACCTTGGCAGCAAACCCAACACCAGAGAGCAATATATCAGCATCATCGACGGCAAAACCGCCCGGCTCTTCGCCACCGCAGCAGCCCTTGGCAACCCCGCCTACGAAGACTACGGCCTGCACTATGGCCGATACTTCCAACTCTGCGACGACCGCCGCGATCGAGAATCGACACAATGGACCGATGCCCTGCTCGCCGAAGAATTGGAAGCCATACATGCAACAGAGGCTCAGGGGATGGGTCTTGGGCTGCCGACAGACCTGCAATAAAAACAATAATTATAGTACTAAACAAATAAAAAAGGTAAAACAATATGAAGAAGTTTATCATCGCCCTTATCGCCCTGGCAATGGGCACCGGCATCATGGCCCAGAATGCCAAGATGCCGCAGAACATCACCCTGAAGAATATCGACGGCCAGACCGTCCAGTCGTCCGTCATTCAGAACGATGGCAAGCCAGTCATCGTCAGCTTCTGGGCCACATGGTGCAAACCCTGCAACCGCGAGCTCAACACCATCAAGGAAATCTACGAAGACTGGCAAGAAGAAACAGGAGTAAAACTGGTCGCCATTTCCATCGACGACGCCCGCTCTGCAAGCCGAGTGAAGCCCCACGTCGACGGCAACGATTGGCCCTACGAAGTCTATCTCGACCAAAACAGCGACCTCAAACGCGCCATGGGTGTGGTCAATGTCCCCCACACCTTTATCCTCAACGGAGAAGGCGAAATCGTATGGCAACACACCGGATACAACGACGGTGGCGAAGAAGAGCTCATCGAGAAGGTACGCGAACTGATAAAATAAAGGTGGGTTCTATAAATCCTTAATTCTCCTGCTCGCCTTCGGCATCGCGAAATCTTTTAAATCTTATAAATTATTCCGCCTTCGGCGGTTACGCGTAGCGCAAAATCTATGGGATTTATAGATTTCAGCCCGCAGGGCAAGGTGACTGTTGATTTATAGAAGTGGCCTAAACAAAGACAAGAAAACAAAAAAAGAGGATATCCGGTTGGACATCCTCTTTTCTTTTTTAAAAATTGTCGGGGTGAAAAGACTCGAACTTTCGACCCCTTGCACCCCATGCAAGTGCGCTAGCCAACTGCGCCACACCCCGAACAATCTGAGTGATTTCTCTTTCGAAATCGGGTGCAAAAATACTACTTTTTCCCGATATGACCAAATATTTTTTTCATTTTTCTTCTATCTCGCTATCCACCAGCGCAATATTTTTATCCCATTTCCAACAAAGACAATTCAAAACCAAAAATAAGCTGCATCTCTGCTCAGATTTTGCCCTCTGTCACAATGGCCACAAGACGGGTCTGACCCGAAGCCGAAGCACAATTGCTCTCGCCGCATCCGTTGACAAAAGTCAGCTTGACCGTCGGTGGCAGTATTCTATAAAGATACTCCTGCAGACTCCGAAGCCTGTTTTCTGTCAACAAGCGATTGAATACGGCATCGGCTGTTATATCGCTTGTCAGACTCAGGTGCACCTCCATTGAAGGGTTGTCAATCAAGAACCGGACCATTGGCTCGAGCCGATCCATTCCATACTCGCTGAGTTCTACCGAAGCACCGGGGCCAAAAAGGTCTTCATAGTAGATACGCTGACCCAATATCAGCTTATCAAGACTGACATTCTGGGTGGCTTCAGCAATAAGATAATCGCCGTCGTTTTTGGCGGTGTTCACCTGTTCGTTTTCTGCAAAATAGCCATCAAGATGATAAGTTATATCATAATATTGATCACAACGCAGATAAAGGCGGTAAAAGCCTTCATCATTGGTCACGGCATGGGCAACGACCTTGCCTTCCTGGCGCACAACCACATCAACGCCTTCCAGCAAATTGTCGAACTTGTCGCTCACACGGCCCGACAAAAGCACTCCATCCAATTCGCCACTGAACGAAAAGAGCTGCGAATCGGTATCGCTCTCTACACGTTTCGAAACCCAGTAGCCACAATCGCGCAGTGTATCAATAACCATATCCAAGTCGTCTGCATCGGCACTGTTTATCGGTTCAGGCAGCTTCTGAACAAGACACATGCCAAGTCGCAGAGGGCCTGCGGTGTCCTGTCCGTCACGAAGCGAAAGCAGACGCGATGAATAAATATTGAAGTATGCATGATCTTCATCCTGACCATTTGACGAGAAAAGAAGGCAATCATGATAGACCGACGGTGTCACCTCGTCATGACTGGTGTTGATACTGCCTCCAAGGTTTATTGGACGGCTCCATTTGCCTTTTTCAAGCACCGAATACCAAAGGTCATATCCACCGAATCCGCGACGTTTGTCACTGGCAGAGAATATCATAATACGGCCACTGGCGGTGAATGCCGGATGCTCGACGGCCAAATTGCCGATTTTTACGCGTTTGATCTTCACTTTGCCATCTTCACGCACATGGCATACATACAGCTGCGAACGACCGCGGCGGTCGGGCTGCGTAAAATAGATATCTCCCGTAGCCGGATGGCGCACAACATAGTTGACATCGGGCGCAAGGTGTGCAATCGTTGTATCTGCCCAGAAACCCAGCAGCTGTCCGCCACTGCGCTGTGCAGTGAGCAACACTTGTGACGCATAGCAGTAGAGGTCTCCATCAACGATGCTCACACCGGACACATTGCCCGGCAGCAAAGCCATTTTCTGGTGGTCGGCTGTGAAAGCCGATTCTTGCGATGCGGCTCCAAGCCAAATGGCCATAGCCTCCAGTATCGTTGCAATCTTCTTCATTTTGTACCTTTAGTTTTCTTGGCAGCAGGATGTGATTTTGCAGAGCTCTTGTTTGCCCCTACAGCTTTTGCAGGCTTTGCATCCAAAGTCTCAAGAGCCAGGGGCAATGCTTCGCACATACTGCCGATGTAATGGAATGTGAGTCCTTCCAGATATGCTGGTGTAATATCCTCTATGTCTCGACGGTTGTCGTGGCAGAGTATGAGGTCGGTAATGCCGGCTCGCTTGGCCGCAAGTATTTTCTCCTTAATACCCCCAACCGGAGTGACATCGCCTCTCAGCGTAATCTCTCCCGTCATGGCGACATTTGGACGAACTTTACGGTGCGTAAAGGCAGAGACCATAGCCACAAACATCGTTATGCCGGCCGACGGGCCATCCTTGGGGGTGGCACCCTCGGGGACATGTATGTGGATATTACTCGAATCTATCTGTTCCCTATTGATGCCAAAACGTTCGCTGTTACTCTTCAGATATTCAAATGCCAGCGTGGCAGACTCTTTCATCACGTCACCGAGGTTTCCCGTCATAGTCACAGTGCCTTTGCCCGTGCTGAGAGAACTCTCTATGAATAGTATTTCCCCTCCCACGGGTGTCCAAGCCAGGCCTGTCACAACACCCTCACGCGCCTCGCGCTGACGTCGGTTGGGGTCGTGTATGGGCAATCCAAGCACTTCCTTCAATTCTGTCGGCTCTATGGTAGCCTTTGCCTTGACGCCCGTCTCGTCCATCACCACACGGTGACGCACAAGTTTGCTCAGCTGTTTCTCCAGCTGACGCACACCCCCTTCGCGAGTGTATTCGTTGACGACCTGCGCCAACACTTCCTGGGTGAATTTCAAACGCCTGCGGTCAACCATGTTTTCCTTCATAATGCGAGGAAGCAGATGACGCTTCGCAATCTCCAATTTCTCCTCGATAACATAGCCACTAAAATCTATTATTTCCATTCTGTCGAGCAGTGCCAGAGGCACTTCGCCCAGATTGTTGGCCGTTGCAATGAAGAACACGTTCGACAGGTCGACTTCCACACCAAGATAATTGTCGTGGAAATGGCTGTTCTGTTCGGGATCAAGCACCTCGAGCAAGGCCGATGTCGGATCGCCGCTGAAACTGTTGTGCTGCACCTTGTCTATCTCATCCAGCACGAATACCGGATTGTTCACACCGGCCTTTATCAGTTCCTGAACAATGCGGCCCGGCATAGCTCCGATATATGTACGGCGATGCCCGCGAATTTCAGCTTCGTCGTGCAGGCCGCCCAAGGCCACTCGGCGATAAGGTCGTCCCATGGCACGTGCAATACTGCGACAGATGCTCGTTTTGCCAGTGCCCGGAGGGCCCACAAGGCAGAGCACATTGGCTTCGCTGCTGCTCAAACGATGCTCCACCCTGCGTTTCATCACAGCCATATATTCTATGATCCGTTCCTTAACCTTCTCTATGCCATAGTGGTCGGCATCCATAATAGCACGTGCGGCGGATATATCGACGCTGCCATCCGCACCCTTGTGCCACGGCACCTCCGTCAAGGTCTCAAGATAACCTATCTGCATCGAATAGTCCGGCGACATTGGCGACATTCTTGTCACCTTGCGCAGCTCTTTTTCAAACAACTGCTTCACCGGTTCATCCCACGTGGCATTCTCAGCCTTGTGCCGAAGCTCCTCTATATCGGGATTATTGCTGCCGGCACGGTCGTCGCCGCCGCCCTCGTTCAGCTCTTCCTGTATCACGTCAAGCTGATGACGCAAAAAATATTCCCTCTGCTGCTTGCCGATAACCTCGCTGGTTTTGTCGTCAATCTCGCGGCGAAGCTCCGCCAACCCCCAGAGGCTCTCCATCGCCTCAAGCATTGCGTCGACACGCGCCGGATAGCTGTCTGCCGAAAGGAATCCATACTTCTGCGACACATCGACTTCGAGGTGCGACGCAGCAAAGTTGATGAAAATCTTGTCGCTTCCGATACCGTTAAGCATCGGTCCCAAATCGTCGTCGTGCGTGCGCGAGCGCACCAGCTCGGCATATTGCGAGCGCAGTTTCTTCACCCTGCGACGAAAAACCTGCGTACCTATGCCGTCATCCTTTTCGGGGGCAAGTTCCACTGTGCCCTTCATATACGGCTCATGGATGGGCACCCGCAGCGAATGGCAACGCATCACGCCCTGCAAAACCGCCACAGTGACATCCTTGCGGAAGTCGAACACCTTTACAACCTTGGCAACCACGCCCACAGGATACAAATCAAACTCCGTCGGGTCGTCGGCATCGTTCTTCTGGGTAAACACCAAGATATGCCCACCGCTGGCCTTCACATCGCTCAGCAGTTGGCGCGACCGTTCCCTGCCTGCAGCAATAGGGAGTATCACACCTGGCAGCAACACCTGATCCATCACCGGCAATATAGGCATCTCGCCGCCGATTGTGTCGTCGCTCAGCAACAGGTCTTCACTATCCTCATCTATCACAGGCACTATGTCGGCCCTTATATTCATCCCTTTGGCAAACAACTCGCCAAGTTCGTCAAAGTTCACAAATTTTTCGTTTTTCTTCATAATAGGTATACTCTATAACGCAAAATGCCACAAAATGTTTCACGCCAACAATAATTATATCAAAAAACATGCCAATCCAGCGTCTTATGGCGCGCGAACGGGCGACGGGGCGTCAAAGCCTTTACACAAGCTTCTTTGCAACACACTGCCAAGCCATCGCCACAGGAGAACAAAGTCCGCAACGACAGACATCGCACAACAGATTTACAGTCTCTGCAACAAAAACAAGACTTGGCCCGACCCGTCTCAGCCCCTACAAAACACTATGGCAAAAAACGGCCAGCCGTAGCCGGGCAGTTCCTTTCCACCCACGAACAAGAGAAAGTCGCCGCAAGGGCCAATTGTAAGACTCTTGCGGCGACGCTCGCTCTGTGGGTTGTCTCTCGATGATTAGCCGTTTTTGCGGACGGGCTCGGATGTGAGCCCGACACCGAGTTTTTTGAAGATCTTGCGGTCCACCTCGCTGGCCATCACGGTGGTGTGGGCCTGGCAGCCGTCGAGCAGCGGCAGGCAGTCGAGGGCGCGGCGGCAGTTGTCGTCGAGCAGGCTGAGTATCGACAGTGTGACGAGCACCTCGTCGGTGTGCAGGCGGGGGTTGCTGCCATGCAGCATGCTGACCTTGGTGTGCTGTATGGGTTCGATCATCTTCTGCGAGATGAGCTTGACGTCGTGGTCGATGCCGGCCAGGTGTTTCAATGCATTTAGCAGCAATGCTGCGCAGGCGCCGAGCAGATCGGAGGTCTTGGAGGTGATAATGGTGCCGTCGGCCAACTCGATGGCCGCAGCCTGCACACCTTCTTTGTCGCGCCGCTGCTTGGCGGCCACGGTGGTGCGGCGGTCGTCGGTGGTGATCCTGGCCTGCTTCATGAGCAGGGCTATCTTGTTCACCTCGTTCTGGCTCGACTTGCCGATGGCGTAGTTGCACATAGCCGTGTAGTAGCGACGGATAATCTCATCTTTTGAAGCCTGGCCGCACACCTCGTCGTCGGAGATGCAGAAGCCTGCCATGTTGACACCCATGTCGGTAGGCGACTTGTAGGGGTTCTCGCCGTAGATGCCCTCGAAGATGGCGTTGAGCACCGGGAATATTTCGATGTCGCGATTGTAGTTGACGGCGGTCTTGCCGTAGGCTTCGAGGTGGAAGGGGTCGATCATATTGACATCGTTGAGGTCGGCGGTGGCGGCTTCGTAGGCGATGTTGACCGGATGCTTGAGCGGGATGCTCCAAATAGGGAATGTCTCGAACTTGGCGTATCCTGCCTTCACACCGCGACGGTTTTCCTGATAGAGCTGGCTCAGGCACACTGCCATCTTGCCGCTTCCGGGGCCCGGGGCAGTGATGACAACCAGCGGACGCGTGGTCTCCACGTAGTCGTTCTTGCCGAACCCCTCGTCCGAGTCGATGAGCTCCACATTGGTCGGGTAGCCATCGATCAGGTAGTGGTAGTAGGCCTTGATGCCCATGCGTTCCAGTCGCTCGCGATAGGCGGTGGCGCTCGGCTGGCCGCTGTAGTGCGTGATGACCACCCCGCTGACCAGGAACCCCCGCTGCATGAACACCTCGCGCAGGCGCAGCACGTCCTCGTCGTAGGTGATGCCAAGGTCGCCACGTGTCTTGTTCTTCTCGATGTCGGCCGCACTGATGACAATCACTATCTCTGCATCGTCTTTCAGCTGGGTGAGCATCTTGAGTTTGCTGTCGGGCTCGAAGCCTGGCAGCACACGACTGGCGTGGTAGTCGTCGAAAAGTTTACCGCCGAATTCTAAATAAAGTTTGTTACCGAATTTGCTGATGCGCTCTTTGATGTGCTCAGACTGTATCCGAAGATACTTTTCGTTGTCAAAACCTTTCTTCATCTGTCGTATTTTTTAAAATTTAAAAAAAAAAGACTTTCAAAAGTACACACTTTTTTTCAAACATCAGAAAAAAAATTTCAAAAAACGAACTACAATTCTGTTTTTCAATTAGAAAAATTATCAACAGCACCCAATATCGCAGCAACACAGAACCTCGTATCGGCCATAATACAAGCATTTTTTTAGCCAAGGTGGGTTCTATAAATCCTTAATTCTCCTGCTCGCCTTCGGCATCGCGAAATCTTTTAAATCTTATAAATTATTCCGCCTTCGGCGGTTACGCGTAGCGCAAAATCTATAAGATTTATAGATTTCTGCCCGCAGGGCAAGGTGACTGTTGATTTTTAGAAGTGGCCCCAATAAAACGAAAAGGGCACTCTCCAAAAGAGTGTCCCTTTTTTCTGTCGCTTCGGCAAGAGACGATTACATTCCCGCCTATTCTTCATGGTAGTAGACTCGGCGCACGCGTGGCGATACGGCTGTCAGAAGCTCGTATGGTATTGTGCCCGCTGCTTCTGCATTGCGTTGCAGCAGGTCGCCTTCGCCGAATATGACCACCCTGTCGCCTTCGGCGCAGTCTATGCCAGTCACATCAAGGAAACACATGTCCATACAGATACTGCCTATGATAGGCACCTCGTGTCCGTTCACCAGCACATGGCCGTGTCCGTAGCCAAGGTGGCGGTGCAATCCGTCGGCATAGCCGATGGTGATTATGGCTATGCGCGAAGGTTGCTGGGCACGCCAACGCTGTCCGTAGCCCACTGTGTCGCCAGCGGGTATGTCCTTGAGTTGCGAGATACGCGTCACCAGACGGCTAACCTGATGCAGTTCGGCCTGCACCTCTGGTTCGGGAGCCACACCGTAGAGGCCTATGCCCAGACGTACCATATCCATCTGTGCCTCCGGGAAACGGCTGATGCCGCTCGAATTGAGTATGTGTTTCAAGCCGGGCATACCCGAGCTCCAGCTACGGAAGCGGCTGATCTGCATGTGCGTGAAATCGTCCATCGTGGGGTCGTCGGCGCAAGCCAGATGCGAGAAGCAACTGACCACGCGCAACGTGCCCACCTGCTCCGACAAGGCCGCAGCCAGTCGCGGCAGATCGTCGCCGGTGAAACCCAAACGGTGCATGCCGGTGTCGAACTCTATGTGTATCGGATAGGCTTCGCTCTGATGCAACCGCACGCGGTCGGCAAACATCTGCATGATGCGGAAACTGTAGATATCGGGGTCCAAATGGAAGCGGATAATATCGTCGAACGAGGCCTCTTCGGGATTCATCACCATGATTGGCAGGGTGATACCGCCCCTGCGCAGTTCCACTCCCTCGTCGGCATAAGCCACTGTGAGGTAGTCCACATGGTTGAACTGCAACGCCGACGCCACCTCTACCCTGCCAGCTCCGTAGCTGGCGGCCTTAACCATGGCCATCAGACGCGTAGTTGGCTGCAGACGGCTGCGGAAATGGTTGAGGTTGTGCACCAATGCATCGAGGTTCACCTCCATCACCGTTTCGTGGTTCTTGCGCTGCAGCAGCTTGGCTATGTGTTCGAACGTAAAGACGCGGGCGCCCTTGAGCAGAATGGTCTGGTTCGAGAACTGCGAGAAGTCGTAGTGTTCGATAAAGTCTTGTGTCGACTGGTAGAACGAGGCCTCGACGTCGGTGAAGCAGTCGCGGCAGCGCGATATGGCCTCTCCGATGCCGATAAGGCGTGTGATGCCGCGGCGCACAACCAGCGACGCCACTTGCGAATAAAGCTCCCTGTCGGGCAGGCCGGTCTGCATCAAATCGCTCAAAATAAGCGTCTTGTTGTGGTGCTGGCGCACATGTTGCAGATAGTCCAATGCGATGGTCAGCGAATTCAGGTCAAGCGAATAGCTGTCGTTGATAAGCAGGCAGTTGCCGAGGGCTTCGTTCATCTCCAGGCGCATCTCGACCGGGGCAAGGCCTGCGCAGCGGCGGGCCACCTCGGCAGGCTCGTAGCCGAGCAGCAGCATCACAGCCACGCAGTGCATGGCGTTTTCGCGCGAAGCTCGGTCTACGAATGGGATGGTTACACCGAACGAGACTCCAGCATACGCAACCGTAAGCTCGGTGGTGTTCTCATGCACCTCTTCCGACACGAGTTGCACGTCGTTGTCGGCAGCAACGCCCCATGTGAAACGCCGTATGTGGCGGAATCGCTCTACGTCGGCCACCACCGAATGTATGTCTTTGTGGTCGGCACAGTAGACGAGGGTGTCGCAATGTGTGAAGAGCTGCAGCTTTTCGGCAATTTTCTGTCCTCTTGTGAGGAAGTTCTCGTCGTGTGCCTGACCTATATTGGTGAAGACACCTATCGTAGGTCTGATAACGTTCTGCAGATGCGGCATCTCGCCGGCTTCCGATATACCGGCCTCGAATATGCCTATGTCGTCGGCTTCGCTCAGCTGCCATACCGACAGCGGAACACCAATCTGCGAATTATAGCTTTTGGGGCTTGCGCAGACCCTGCGGTCGTGGCCGAGCAACTGCACAAGCCAGTCTTTGACGATAGTCTTGCCATTGCTGCCGGTGATGCCTATAACCGGGATGTCGAATTGTGCACGGTGGTTTGCCGCTATGGTCTGCAGCGCCTCGACGACGTCGGCCACACGCCACACATTCACCCCCCCCGGAGCCATCTCGCAATCGGCAGGAACAACGTAATTGCAGACTCCCTGAGCCATCAGGTCGGCTATGTAGCGGCAGCCGCTGTTGCGCTGTGTTGGGATGGCAAAGAAGATGGTTCCTTTGGGGTCGACGAGTCTTCGACTGTCTGTGAGCAGATGCTCGATCTCGTAGTCGGGCTGTGCTATGCTGCTCGCAGCGGGGTGTATCAATTCTGTAATGATGCTTGCTTTCATTTGTGTTTCAGTATATGGTAGCCAACGCGACATTCCAGACAGCGTCGGCTGTGACAATAGTTGTTGCTAAGTTGCAGAAGGGCCTGGCTCTCGGCTGCATTGGCCGGCACAACACCATGGCTCTGCCAGCGGCGTATGACGGCATTGTCCTCGGGCGGCAGCTGGCCGAGCAGCGCAATGGCCTGGTCTTTGTATTGTTGCTGGCCGTGGGCCACGCCGTAGACAAACAGCAGCGGCACCCAGGCGTTGATGATGAGCAGTTGGGCCTGCATCTTGCCTATGCGCTTTGCGGTGGCCTTTCCCGTGGGCCGGTCAAACTGGTAGTGCGTGCGCCAATAGTCCGACGCTTCCTGCTTGAAGAGCCGTTCTATATCACGCACATCGGTCATCGAGAGCATCGTGGCGAAGAGGCTGCTCGACTCTGATATGAGATGCGCAAACTGGCTGATACGTATGGTGGGGAATGCCGACGGCCGCAGGCAGAAGAATTTCCAAAGGTAGGCGTCTATCGGTTTCAGTCCGGCACCAGCACTCAGGGCATTGTAGTCCGACTGCAGGCGGCGGGGGTATTCGTCTTCAAAGTAGCCTTCCAGCAGGCCAGCCTGCCCCATAAGCACAGCCTCGATGCGCTGCGGGTCGTCTTTCCATCGCGACAGCAGGCGTTGGTCCGTGGCCTTGGCCATGAGCTCGAACGGCACCGCATTGACGCGGCCACCGAAGTAGTGGGCCATCAGCCAGTAGCAGGTCTGCTCCCATCCGCCACGGCTCTCGTCCAGCAAGCGGCGCACCGTCTGCGATTTCTCTTCTATGCGTTCCAGCACAAGCCGCTCTTTGTACGAGTTGAAGATGAACTCCGGCACCTCGTCCAGCCTGCGTCCGCAGGGTATGGTCTCCTCCATCGAGGGGGCCATCAAGGCGTCGTAGTTGGCCACCAGCGAGGGGTGCATGTATGGTTTCAGCTCCAGCGTCAGCGGCGTGCGTCCGTTTTCCATCGCAATCTCGCAGTCGTGTTCATACACCACATGCAGCACTATGCCGTTGTAGGCCTTGTCGGCCGAATGGCCATGCTGGCGCCAGTCCGACGTATGTATGTGGACCTCCACGTTGCCAACCCATTCCACTCCGCCGATACGTATTCTGGCGTTGAAGAAGTCGGGGCCCGCGTCGTGGTTCAGCTCGCCTGCACTCAACACGACAACAGGCTGGCCATCTGTGGTGGTCAGCCCGCGGTCGAGCATCTGATGCTGCCAAATGTAGTGCAGGAAAGCTTCCGTCATCAGTTGAACATTTCTTTCATCTTGTCGAAGAAGCCCCGTTCCTGCTTGTTCGGGTTGGGCTGGAAGTTGCTATGCTTCTGCAAGTCCTCGAGGGTCTTCTTTTCGTCTTTGGTCAAGTCTTTTGGCACCCAGACGTTGAGGCTCACAAGCAGGTCGCCGCGCCCGTAGCCGTTCAGTATCGGCAGGCCTTTGCCGCGCAGACGCACCACGCGGCCCGACGGCGTGCCGGGGTCTATCTTTATCTTCACCTTGCCGTTGAGGGTGGGTATCTCGACCGAAGCACCGAGGGCCGCATCGCTGAAGGTGATGAAGGCATTGTAGTAGAGGTTGGCGTCCTGGCGCTCGAAGGTGTCGTGCTCCTGTTCCTCCACCAAGACGATGAGGTCGCCCGCTATGCCGCCGTGCGGCGCCGCGTTGCCCTGACCGTGCATAGCCAGCTGCATGCCGTCCTGCACACCGGCGGGTATGTTGATGGTGATGATTTCGTCGCTCTTCACTATGCCGTCGCCGTGGCAGTCGTGGCATTTGTTCTTGACGATGCGCCCCTCGCCGCCGCAATGCGGACAGGCGCTCTGGGTCTGCATCATGCCAAGCATGGTGCGCTTGGTCTCGGTCACCACTCCGCTGCCGTGGCAGTGCGAGCAGGTCTCGAAGTTGCCGTCTTTGGCTCCCGTGCCGTTGCAGGTCTTGCAGGGCACGTATTTGCTCACCTTGATTTTCTTTTCGCAGCCGCGGTCTATCTCCTCAAGCGTCAGCTTTACCTTTATGCGCAGGTTGGTGCCGCGCAACACACGGCGCTGCGCGCCGCCGGCCCCGCTGAAACCGCTGAAACCGCCGCCAAATCCGCCGCCAAACAAGTCGCCGAAGATGCTGCCGAACTGCGAGAAGATATCGTTCATATTCATGCCGCCCTGGCCGTAGGCTCCGTCCATGCCTGCCATGCCGAACTGGTCGTAGCGGGCCTTCTTGTCCGGATTGCTCAGCACATCGTAGGCTTCGGCAGCCTCCTTGAATTTCTCTTCAGCATCCTTGTCGCCGGGATTGCGGTCGGGATGGTATTTGAGGGCCAGCTTGCGGTAGGCCTTCTTCAGTTCGTCGGGGGTGGCGTTTTTGTCTACCCCGAGCACTTCATAGTAGTCTCTCTTTGCCATTGTTCTCTCTCCTTTCTTTCTCAGAATGCCACAACAACCTTGGCATACCGGAGCACCTTGTCGTTCAGATAGTAGCCTTTCTCAACGACATCGACCACCAGTCCTTTTTGGCTCTCGTCGGCGGCAGGTATGCGGGTGATGGCCTCATGCAGGTTCTCGTCGAATTTCTCGCCTTTCACCTCCATGGCCTTCAGGCCCTTCTGTTCCAGTATCTTTATCAGTTTGTTGTATATCAGTTTCACTCCCTCGTCGCCATCCGTTGCCGCCAAGGCACGCTCGAAATCGTCTATCACGGGCAGTATGGCTTTCATCATCTCGCGGCTGCCGTTGAGCAACAGGTCGGCTTTCTCGACAGTGGTGCGCTTGCGATAGTTTTCATATTCCGAATAGAGCCGCAGGTATTTGTCGTTCAAGGCGGCCAGCTTCTCGCCCATCTCCTGCACCTTGTCTTTTTCCTGGGCTTCAGGCTGCGCCTCGGCCTGCTGTTGTTCGGGCTGCTCGCTCTCGGGCTGCAGGTTCTTTTCTTCGGTCTCTTCTGTTGTATTTTGTTCTTTTTTGCTCATGTCAGTAGTTGTTTTTTAGTCTCTCTATAGCAAATTGCCTGCCAATGTCAGTGCCGACTGCCATTTTGTCACCACCTGAACACATCTTCCGGTCGCCGCGGGCGCCGTGTAGTCTGCCAGTTGAAGCCTGGCAGGCGCTTCAGTTCTTCGGGCAGTTTCATCACCGGGTAGGTCTGCATGTCAGGTTTGTCGTATGTCACCACCCGCGATGCCGACCGCGTGCTGTCGAAGTAGATGCGGATGTCGGTGCCCATGCCGGCGTTGACGCCCACCAGCTGCGGCTTGCCGTATTCGTCTTCTTCGGTGATGTAGAACACCATCTGGGCGTTGCCCAGTATGTCTACATAGTCGGGCTCGCCGTCGGTGAAATAGACCACGCCCTGACGTCCCTTCAGCTGGTTGAATTTCTCGCGGTCCACCTGTTCTATGGCAAAGCAGTCGGTGCGCATGTAGGCACGTACGATGCCGTTGCTGTCGTGCAGCAGGCTCAGCGTGTCGGCCGTGCACTGGTAGTGGTCGTACCACAGCACTGGGTCGCGGTAGAGGGTCAGAGTCGAGTCGGCAGCCGAGTAGAAGGCCGAGTCGCACTTTGCCTGCGCATCGCGGCGGAAGACCTTGACCTTGTAGTTGGCCCTGACGGTGGCCAGCTGGTTCAGGCTGTCGTTGGTGACGTAGACCGTGTCGCCGTGCAGAAAGAGCGAGTCGCCGCCGTCCACAAACAGCACGTGCGCACTGTCGGTGACGAACGAGAAACGGTGTTTCTGGTGGGTTTCGCCGTAGCGTCCGGTGCATGTCAGGTTGTTCACAGAGTCCACTATCTTCACATGGCCGAAGGCCTTGCCGTATTCCATCACCTCGTCGTAGTAGAGGGTGTCGCTGTCTATCATGCGGCCTTGGTTGTCTACGTGCGACCCGCGAAACGAGATGGCAAACCGCGTGTCGGTGTTGTAGTCGCCCAGCTCACTGTATATCGTCGACGAGTCGCTGTATATATGTGTCGGGCTCTCGAAGTGGGCCACCTTGCTCATGGTGTTGTACACCAGCGTGTCGGTGACGAGCAGCATCGACGAGTCTCTGAGGTGGACGTCGTTGTAGATATAGAATTCCTTGACTTCGGAGTTGTACTCGCCCTGCCGGCTGTCGAGCTGGCGGTCGTCGCTTGTGGCGTGGCCCCACTCGGTGTAGTAGGCCGTCGAGCGGTTGCGCTCATAGGTCAGGTGGTTGGCTTTTAGCACCGTGCCCCCGTCGACGAGCACCACAGTGTCGGCCCAGATGTCGAGCACTCGCGTGTTGCCGTCGTAGTAGAGCCTGTCGCCGTCGATGACGGTGGTGTCGCTGAGGGTGATGTGTACGTTCAGAAATGCCGTGAAGCTGTTTTCTTCGGTATTGTAGTGGGCCGAGTCGGCCTCGAGGGTCATGCCCTCGTGCGTGGCCACCACACCGCCGTAGAGTATCCACACCGACGGCTGCTCGGCATCGCGCGAACCCATGCCGGAAGTGTACTCAATGAGTTTCTGCGCCTGCAGGCCCGCCACAGCGGCCAGCATCAGCATCAGTATTAGTGCTTTTCTCCTCATTCTCAAATAAAAGGCGGCTTCTAAAGAAGCCTTAGAAGCCGCCCTCGTATAGCATTGATTCCAGTGTCGTTCTCTCTCTTACTTATTTCGTACGCGAGCCAAGACGGTCCATGGCGCAGCGGAAGCCGATCCACGAAGTGGCCTTCTCCTGGTCGTAGAAGCGACGCGAGCTGGCCTGCAGGTAGTAGGCGCGGTCGTTCCAGCTGCCACCCTTCACAACGCGGACCTTGTTGTTCACCAGCGTGGTCACAGGGGCCTGGGCGTCGTCCAGACGGCGGGCATACATCATGTTGGTGTTGGCATCCTCGCCTTTGAGCTCCGGACGGTTGTCGGTCGACTCCTCTTCCTCTTCATCACCTTCCTCGTATTCGCCCTCTTCTTCTTCGCCATAGCCTTCTTCTTCGCCATCTTCGCTGCCGCCGGCATTGTCCTTGCGCGAAGTCCAGTTCTGCGAGTCGAGGTTCGAATTCTTGTCGCCATCGAGGTAGTTGACGTTGTTGGCCTGGCGATAGTTGCGGCGGTTCATGTCGTTGTCGACGTCTTTGTAGACAACCATGCCTGCATCGTCGACAACCACGGTGCCGTCCTCGTCGCGCTCGAAGGTGCGATAGATGTTACCACGGAAGGGATCCTGCTCGTCGCCGCCCATCGGGTTGACGACCTTACGATAGACGTCCATGCACCACTCGCTGACGTTGCCGGCCATGTTGTACAGACCGTAGTCGTTGGGGAAGTACCACTTGACGGGGCAGGTGTAGTCCCAGCCGTCGTTCAGGTTGCCGGCCACGCCCATGGCGTCGCCGCGGGTGCGCTTGAAGTTGGCCAGGAACTGACCGTAGTATTTCTTGTTGGCCGAACGCAGAGCCTGACCGGCCCACGGGTAGGTCTTATGCTCGACGATGCGCTCGTCGTAGGTGTTGCCAATCATGCCAAGGGCTGCAAACTCCCACTCGGCCTCTGTTGGCAGGCGGTAGTAGGGGTAGAGTATACCGTCGTTCTCGTTCACGAAGCGGTCCTCACCGGCCATGGCGGGGTCGAGGCTCTTCGGGGCGTTCTTGCCGGCATCGCCTTGGTACAGACCTGCCAGATAGACGTCGGTCTGGAAGGGATTCGAACTCACGTTCTCCTGGTCGAGCAGTATGATGCCGCGGTCGACAAGCACTTTCTCGTTCACGCGGTCGGTACGCCAGCGGCAGTACTGGTTGGCCTGCTCCCAGCTGACGCCCACCACGGGATAGTCCTGATAGGAGGGTCCGCGGTAGTAGTGGTCGACGAAGCTCTCGCGCCAAGCCAGCTTGTCGCGCCAGCAGGCGGTGTCGGGACGTATGGCCGCAACCATCTCGGGATACTCCTCGCCGTAGGCGCGGTTCATCCAGTACTCGAACTCGAGGTAGTTGACGTTGCTCACCTCGCACTCGTCGATGTAGAACGACGAAATGGTGATGGTGTGGGCTATGTTGTCCCATTTGTAGCGGTCGTCTTCCGTCACGTGGCCCATCACGAACGAACCGCCCTCGATGAACACAAGGCCGGGGGCTGTGGCCTGCTCGGTGGCACCCGAGACCTCAAAACCGCCCCACTTCGAATCGTTGTAGTTCCATCCGGTGGCAGTGGACTTGCTGCTCTTGTTGAAGCACGATGTCAGCAGAAGCATGACACCAAGCATTACACACGAGAATTTGAAAGTCTTCATATACTTATTCTTTATGTATTATTCGTTAATTTCTGTCTTATTTTTCTGTCTTAACGCAATTTGCGCCTTTTTGTTTCGCCGTTGTGATTTTTTAACGTTTCTCTCCCTCTTCACGGCTTAGAACGACGGGCAGCGTATGGCACGCACTTTCTTCTTGTGCTCGGGCACGGGCATCAGCACGCCCACCGACACCTCGTGGGCACCGGCGGTGCTGTTGGCCAACTTGCTGACGGTCACGTCGTAGCTATATCCAACCTTGAAGTAGTCTTGCTGCACGCCCACCTGGAAGATGAAGGCGTCGGCATTGTTGATGCCGTTGCGGAACCACACACCCACAATGAAGGGCATCCAGTCCAGATAGAGACCATAGTTGAAGTAGTGCTGGCCGCCCTGGTACTGATAGACCACATTGGGCGAGATGACGGGGGTGCCAAGGCCGAGCGACGACTGGCGGCGCGCCTCTTCAGACACGTTGATATAGCCGCCGCCATGCACCGTAAGTTTCAGGGGCACACGGTCTTCGGAATAGAAAGCCACGTTGGGCTGGGTCAGGTGCGATGCGGCGATGCCGGCATACCATTTCTTGCCATAGGCCACTGCACCGGCGTTGAAGTCGATGGCCCAGTTGCTGAGTTTGTCGGGCGGCTGGGCGCCAGTGGTGTAGCTGAAGCCAAGCTCGGCATCAATCTGGTCGGGAAAGCGCAGATAGTTGTCCCAGCGCAGGTGGGTGTTCATGGCCGACAGCTGCAGGCCGGCGCTGATATTCACATCGCGGCTGACGCGGAAATTGAAGGCATACATCACTCCCAGCATATTGGTACTCAGCGCCCCGTGGTCGCCCACGCGGTCGCTCATGATGATGGCGCCGATACCGCCGTGCAAGTCCTCAATATACTGGTCGTACGAAGCCGACACAGTGGTGAATGCACTTACCAATCCGGGCCACTGGCCACGATAGGAGACCGACACTCGCGGAGCGATTGCGGTTCCGGCAAATGCAGGGTTGAGATACAAGGGGTTGGCGTAGAACTGAGAGAAGCCTACATCCTGCGCACTGGCGGGCAACGCTGCCAGCAGCGCGGCCCCCAAAAGCAACCGTTTTAGCTTCCTTTTCAATTTCATTTCAGTCATATTATAGGCCTATAATCAAGCGGCAATATTACGAATATTTTTTGAATTGGCGTTTTTTTTTGCAAAATTATTTCCCAAGCATCATACTTTCAGCGACATAAAATTTCGCCTTCATGTCCCGAACCAACTAAAAAAACCGTCCCGTCAGGGCATTTTTTCGCATTTTTGCCCTCATCGATACCTGTGCATTGCATAAAAACGCTGGAATCCAATCGCCCGTGCAAACCGCTGCCCAGCGCCACCGTGCGAAGCCCCTCGCACATCGAAAAAGCCGACGTGCCGACTCGGCGCAACGACGACGGCAGGCTCACGCTCTCCATCGAGCGGCACACCGCAAAGGCACCGTCGCCAATCTCGACCAAACAGTCGGGCAGGTGCACCTCTGCCAGCGACACACAGCCGCAAAAAGCCTGGCTCCCAATGCGCACCACAGGCGGCAACACAATAGCCGTCAGACTGTCGTTACCATAGAACGCGTTGTCGCCCACCTCGGTCACCCGGTAGCGCCGACCGCGCCACTCCACCTCGTGCGGCACCGTCACCGCCCCGCGCATCCGGTGCCCGGGGTCGTAGTAGGGCCAGTTGGGGCCTGAATGCGTCACCCGGACCGTGGCGCTGTCGGCCAACACCTTGAAGTGCAGCATCTGTCCCTCGGGGCTTTCGACCTTGAAGTCGTATTGCGCCCAAGCAGCACCCAACCCACATAGAACAAGGCACATAGACAAAAGAATCCGTTTCATATTCCGATGTTTTACGAATGCAAAGATACTATTTTTCCGCCAACTGTGCAAGTTTTTCATTCCGGCCCTCTCCCCCACCCCGCTTCCAGGCACCATTTTGCAGCCGTTTTGCAGTGCTTCTCTTCTGCCGTTGTACGATACATGTACGATATATGTACGATACTTGTACGATGGGCAATCGTACAAGTATCGTACATATATCGTACATGTATCGTACAACGGGTATAGGAGTACACTATCGGGTCCTATGTATCAGGCAGTTATAAAACAGCCTCAATCGTTAAATTTTCTTAAATCATAAATTTGTGTAAAAAAAACAGTCGGCACTTCGCAGATTAGAAAAATATTCGTAACTTTGCACACAGATTTGTAGAGCCACGAACGATCGTAATACGCTATGACAAGGTTTTTTATATACTTCGCCATTTGGGCCACCATCATCATCTTTGTGCTGGTGGTCACCGTCGGCATACCCGCCATCGTGTGCAGCATCGTCTTCAACCGCCGCGACCGCGAGCTGCGCAACGAGGCCGAGGCTCACCGCAAGATACTTGAGAGCACCTACGACCACATCTGGCGCGAATTCAAGAAGCGCTGCGGCATTGCCGAAACCTATCGACGTTCGTTCAACAACGTGTATCCCAACCTGATAGACAACGACATCGACGACGATGCCATGCTCAACTGGATTCTCGACTGCAACATCGACTTCGACCCCTCGGAATACCCGGTGGTGATTGACAACATAGCCGAAGACCGCGAACGCTTCGTGGCACACCAACGCCGCATGCTCAGCATCTTGCGCGAGCACCGCACCATGCACCAGAAGAAGATTGTGCACCTGCTTATCAAAGACAAGTCTGCCATTCGCTATGTGCCGATCGAGACCAACTACGACCGTTGGGGCGAAAGCATCTGACATCCATCATCAGCCAATGCGACACAACACGCTAATAGCCACATCTTTACTCCTGCTGGCGGCATGCTCTGCACCCGAAGTCTACGGCCCTGTGCCTACCGACGCACAGCTGGAATGGCAACGCATGGAAATCAACATGTTCTGCCATTTCGGCCCCAACACCTTCAGCGGCGCCGAATGGGGCGACGGCAGCGAGCCCGAAGACCTCTTCCGTCCGCAGGGGCTCGACTGCCGACAGTGGGTCGACGTGGCTGCGCAGGCCGGCATGGGCGGCATCATCATCACCGCCAAACACCACGACGGATTCTGCCTCTGGCCGTCGAAGCTGAGCACCCATACCGTGGCGCAAAACTCATGGAATGAGGGACATGGCGACGTGCTGCGCGAGCTGCGCACCGCCATCGACGAACACAACAACTCTCCGCATTCAGCTTTCAACTCACCACTCCAAATGGGAGTCTACATCTCGCCCTGGGACCGAAACCACCCGGCCTACGGCACCGACCGCTACAACGACGTGTTCGACAGCACCTTGCGCGAGGTGCACACGCTGTATGGCCCCATGTTCGAGCAGTGGTTCGACGGCGCCTGCGGCGAGGACCCCAACGGCAAGAAACAGCACTACGACTGGCCACGCTTCATGCAGACCATGAATGAGTTGAATTCCAACGCTATAGTCTTCAGCGACATCGGTCCCGGTTGCCGCTGGGTAGGCAACGAGGAGGGCCGCGCCGGCGACCCCTGCTGGAGCACCCTCAATACCGAAGGGGCCACCCCCTCCGAGAACAAACCAGCCCCATCCGAACTCGAAACCGGACACTCGCTTTCCACTTTCAACTTTCCACTTTCCACTTTAAAATGGGTCCCAGCCGAGTGCGACGTCAGCATACGTCCGGGATGGTTCTGGCACCCCGGCGAGCATCCGAAAACGGTCGACGAGCTGATGGAAATATACTTCAACTCCGTGGGACGCAACGGGTTGCTGCTTCTCAACGTGCCGCCAGACACCAACGGCCGCATCTGCGCCGAGGACAGCGCCGTGCTGGTGGCCTTCCGCGCCGAGCGCGACAGGATATTTGCCCGCGACATGACTCAGGGCGCCAAAGCACGTGCAATGCACCGACCCGGCCATCGGGCAAAAAATGTGCTCGACACAGCCTACCACACCTACTGGGCCGCCACCGGCAAAGAGGCAGTGCTGAAGCTGGCTCTCGACAGCGTGACCGAGTTCGACATCATTGTCATACAAGAATATATACCCCTCGGACAGCGTGTGACCAGCGTCGGTCTGGCCATCGACGAAGGCGACGGCCTCTATCCGCAGACCACCCCCGACCATCCGCTTTGCACCACCGTTGGCTACAAGCGCATCGTCCGCCTCGACGCTCCGATGCGCACCGACCGCCTTGTCTTCACCTTCCGCGCCCTCGCCCCGCCAGTCATCAACCGCGTAGCACTCTTTAACTCGAAAGCCCAATGAGACACCTTTTCAAAATATTGATCTGCGCCGGCATCGTTTTCCACTTTCCGCTTTCCACTTACAACTTAGTGGCACAGCCACTTCCGCAGGGCTATTTCAGCAATCCGCTCGACAGCGAAATCGGGCTCAGCGCCACCTTCGCCGAAATCAGGACCAATCACTTCCATGCCGGCATCGACATGCGCACCGACGGTGCCGTGGGCAAGGCCGTCCGCGCCGTGGCCGACGGCTATGTGTGCAGCATCCGCGTCTCGCCGTGGGGCGGCGGCAATATGCTATATATCAAACATCCCAACGGCTACACAAGCGTCTATATGCACCTCGACAGCTATGAGGGCGACATCGGACGCTACGTGCAGCATGAGCAATACCGCCAGCAGTCGTACAGCATCGTGTGCGAGCTGCCCGAGGGCATGATGCCCGTCTGCAAAGGCCAGGTGGTGGCCCGCAGCGGCAACACCGGCGGCAGCGCAGGCCCCCATCTCCACTTCGAGCTGCGACGCGACGGGCGCACCATCAACCCGCTGCTTTTCGGGCTCCCCTACACCGACAACATACGCCCCACACTGCGCGGCATACGGCTCTACCAAGCCGACGGGAAAGTGGTGGCGCTTGGCAAAGAGAACTCCGTCGGCGTGTGCGGACCATTCCATATCGGCGTCTACGCCACCGACGCCGCCGAGGGCTCGACGGCTAAAAACGGCCCCGACCGCATTGAAATCTACGTCGACGGCGACCTCTTCTTCATGTACACCACCGAGAGCTTCCCCCTGGAAGAAAACAGCCGCACAAGCAACGCGCTGGTCGACTTCGACGAATACTGCCGCTCACGCCAGCCCTACATCGTCACACGCGCCCTGCCCGGCGCCGAAGGCGAGTGGATTCCGGTGCGCCAAGGCGACGGCATACTGCGCTTCAAACCAGGCACTTCACACAAGATACAGGTGCGGGTATACGACATCAAGGACAACCTCGCCGAGCGCACTTTCACCGTCAACGCCATGGCCGCCACAGCCACCGCACCCAAGCGCGCCGACGGTGTGGCGGCACGATGGGACAAGCCGTTCGTCTACAGCACCGGAAACATCGGCATCAGCATGGATTCTGGCAGCCTCTATGCCGACGACCGGATGAAGATTGTGCCCGGCAGCACCGCAACCGTGGAGCCCACCGCCAACCGGCTGCCGCCTCACAAGCCCTACACGCTGAGCCTCAGGGCTGCCGAACAGCCGCACACCGTAGTTGTGCGCCTCGACGGCGGCAAAATGAACGCCTACAAGACCACCTATAAAGACGGATGCTACACGGCACGGGTGCGCGACTTCGGACAGTTCACGCTGGCCATAGACAGTGTGGCACCCATAGTGCGGCCTCTGAACTTTTCAGAAGGCAAGGCACTGAAAAGCAGCACACTGAAGATAAAGATAGGCGACGAACTGAGCGGCATAGAGACCTACCGCTGCGAGCTGAACGGCGAATGGGTGCTGGCCGAATACGACGCCAAGACGGCCATGCTCGTCATCGACGCCGGCAGAAAGCTGAAATCAGGACGCAACACATTGAAGGCCATCGTTACCGATGGTGCAGACAACCGCACGGAAATGAAATGGACATTGACAAAATGAAAATGAAAGGCAAAACACTTTTTATGGTAATTGTGGCAGCCATGGGATTGACGAGCTGCATAGAGGGCGCATGCGTCGACATGTACACCACCAGCGAGATATGGCTGCGCAACGGCACCTCGGAGCCGCTGTACTACACCTTCTCCGACACACCGGAGCTTACGCCGGAATGCACGGTGTGGCAAATGCCGCTGAAGTTAGCCTACATCCTCGACTACAAGCAGTTCAGTCCAAAGCAGGTGATGTCGGCACCCACATACACGCCCAACGAACACCGCGGCAGCGGAGATGTGTATGGCTACTACAAATACCTGCTCCTGCTGCGCTACGACAACACGGTGGTGGCCTGCTACGACGTCAGCCGCTCGGCTTTGGCCAGGGCCGACTACCCATGGTTCTCGCCCGTAGCCGACGAGACCGAGAAGCGGCTCGACATGGTGGATGTGTGCCATAAGCCAGAAACCACCTACGTCTATACGTATTACATAACCGACAGCATATTATGAAACGCTACATTCCTCTCCTCGTCGCCATCGCGCCGCTGCTGATGTGCTTCCAGTGCGGCTGCGACGAACCCGACACCATCAACACCCTGCGGATAGAGAACGCCACCGGCGAAGTGCTCTATTGGAGCCGGTCGGATCAGCCATGGCCCAACGCAGAATGCCGCTGGACGCGCCTACCATGCTCGCTCTACGCCCATCACGGCGGCACCATGCCGGCAGACATGTTCCGCTATTATATTGGCAGCAAACACCTGCTGATTGTCGATGCCGACATGCGCCTGCGCGGCAGCTGGCCGACCGACAGCCTCCCGACGGCCGACAGCACGAGGTGGCTCTCGGACACAACCATGCTCGAAACCACCACCTGCAACGGCATACACCCAACACAGTATACCCACACCTTCACGTTGGTTGCTGACGACTTGCAATAGGTGCGCAGGAACACAGTTCTCCCCCATTTCAAGGCAAGATAGCCAAGCCCCGTAGGGGCGCTGGAATACAGCCGGGGGTGGAGCGAAGGAACCCCCGGAAAATTTGCGACATCCCACAAAAAAATACCCGCATGGGCGGGGGGATGGCTTTTCCCCCGCCCTGCGGGGGTTTTTTGTGGGGTGGGTTGGGGGCTATTGTGAGTAGCCCTTTTG
>JAZNSV010000097.1:0-11184 GCA_045591485.1 Bacteroidales bacterium
CCTGCACCGCGAGGGCGGCCACTCCGAATTCCGCATCCTGCACCACAAAGACAACACCGGCGAAGAGATAGAGCGTGGGCTGCTCGAAGCGGCACGCCGCCACCCCAACATCGAAATCAAGGAACGCCAGTTTGCCATCGACATCATCACGCAGCACCACCTAGGGCAGCGCGTGACGAAACACACACCCGGCATCGAATGCTACGGCGTCTATGCCCTGGACTGCGACACCAACCGCATCGACACCTACCTGGCCCGCGTCACCCTGCTGGCCACCGGCGGCATGGGCAACGTGTACAGCACCACCACCACGCCCGTCATCTCGACCGGCGACGGCGTGGCCATGGTGCACCGCGCCCGCGGCGTGCTGAGCGACCTCGAGTTCATGCAGTTCCACCCCACCTCGCTCTACAACCCCGCCGAGAAGCCCGCCTTCCTCATCACCGAGGCCATGCGCGGCGCCGGCGCCGTGCTCAAAGACCGCAACGGCAACGAGTTCATGCAGAAATACGACTCCCGACTGAGCCTCGCCCCGCGCGACATCGTGGCCCGCGCCATCGACAACGAGATGAAACTCAGCGGCAAGGACTACCTCTACCTCGATGCCCGCGGCATAGGCAAGAAGCACCTCATCGAGAGCTTCCCCACCATCTACGCCAAATGCCTCTCCATCGGCATCGACATCACGCGCGACATGATACCCATCCGCCCGGCGGCCCACTACCAGTGCGGAGGCATCAAGGTAGACCGCAACGGCGAGAGCTCCATCCGCAACCTCTACGCCGCAGGCGAATGCAGCTGCACCGGCCTGCACGGCGGCAACCGCCTGGCCAGCAACTCGCTGCTCGAAGCCGTAGTCTATGCCCACAACGCCGCGCAGAGCGCCATCGCCCGCCGCGACAGCATCGAATTCAATACCGGAGTGCCCAACTGGAACGCCGACGGCATGGTGCTCAACGAGGAGATGATCCTCATCACCCAGACCAAGAAAGAGCTGCAGGAAATCATGTGGAACTACGTAGGCATTGTGCGCAGCGACCTGCGCCTGCAGCGCGCCTTCGACCGCCTGAACCTCATCTTCCGCGAAACCGAAGACCTCTACAACCGCTCGGTGCTCACCGAGCCGCTCTCCGAGCTGCGCAACCTCATAGCCTGCTCGTACCTCATCATCAAGATGGCCCGCGCGCGGCGCCAGAACGTAGGCCTGCACTATTCGCTCGACCTCGTCGGCTGACCACGCAACAGCCTCATAACCAACAGACCTTGGCATCGGGAAAACCCTCCGTGCCAAGGTCTTTTTTTTATCCCAGCATAAGGCACACATAATCAACACCATTATATGCTCCTCTTCAGCCGTTGTACGATACATGTACGATATATGTACGATACTTGTACGATTGGCAAACGTACAAGTATCGTACATATATCGTACATGTATCGTACAACGGCTGAAGAGGAGCACTGAAAAAGCTGGCAGACAGATAGGGTGCGTAAAAGGTCGTCTCGGCAAAAAAAAGTTCCGATTTTAACATTTAATTCAAAAATTTTACATATCTTTGCACCCGAATTTCGCCATGAGCGAAGCGGAACTAATTGTTTAACAACATAAAAAACAGTATTATGACATCACTTTTGATTGCATTGCAGGCAGTGGCCGGCATAGCCTGGGGCTACCTGGGAGCCGCCATCGGAGCAGGTCTCGCCACCGTGGGTGCCGGTATCGGCATCGGCAAAATCGGCCAGGGCGCCATGGAGGGCATGGCCCGCCAGCCCGAAGCCGGCGGCGACATTCGCTCGACGATGATTATCGCCGCAGCACTGGTCGAAGGCGTGGCCTTCTTCGCCGTGGTGCTTTGCCTGCTCGTCGTCCTCAAATAGCGGACGGCCGAAGAGACAAACGGGGGCGGCGATTGGCCGTCCCCATTTGAAAGAACGTTTTTTTGAAGTTGAAATCCGCATCCGGATATTCGCAATTCACAACATAGACAATGAACAACCCCCTGATCAACCCCGGCATCGGCACCTTCGTATGGATGCTTGTGTCGTTCGGCCTATTGGCATTCATCCTCATCAAGTTTGGATGGCCGATGATACTCGTGGCGCTCAAGAAGCGCGAAGACGCCATCGAGCAGTCGCTTGGCGAGGCCGCCAAGGCCCGCGAGGAGATGAAGACCCTCGTGGCGCACAACGAAGAGCTGCTGCGCCAGGCCAAGCTTGAGCGCGACGAGATGCTGCGCGACGCACGACTGGCGAGCGACAACATCATAGAAGAGGCCCGCGCCAAAGCCACCGCCGAGGCCAACCGCATCGTGGACAACGCACGCGAGAGCATCGAATACGAGAAGATGAAGGCCATGACCGAGCTCAAGAACCAGATTGCCAACCTCAGCATCGAGATAGCCGAGAAGCTGATACGCGCCGAGCTGAGCGACAAGCCCAAGGCCGACACGCTGATACAGAAAGAGCTCGAGCTGATGAAACTGAACTAAACCGCAGCCAGACGATGAACGACTATCGCATCAACACCAACTATGCCCGGGCGCTGCTCATGCTGGCCGAAGAGCGCGGCGCTGCCGACCGCGTGGCCGACGACATGCGCACGGTGGACGATATCTGCGCCGCGAGCCGCGAGCTGACGGTCGTCTTTGCCAACCCCACGGTGCCACAAGACAAGAAGGCCGGCGTGGTGCGCGCCCTGTTTGCCGACCGCGTGGGCCAGGAGACGATGGCGTTTCTGCTCTTCGTGGTCAAGAAGAACCGTTCGGTCAACCTGCGCGGCATCAGCAACGCCTACCTCGAGCAATGGCGCGAACTGCGCGGCATCATATATACCGACCTGGTGACCCACCAGCCCATCGACGACACCGCCCGCACGATGGTCACCCGCATGGTGGCCGAGCACACGGGCAAGACCGTCGAGCTGCACGACCGCACCGACAGCCACATGCTGGGCGGGTTCAAGCTCGAATTCGACCACAACATGTACGATGCGCGCATCCGCACCAAGATACGCAAACTCAGGCTCGAGTTTGCCAAAAACGAATACGAAAGCAAATTATAACGCAATATGTCAGACATAAAGCCTGCCGAAGTATCGGCAATCCTTAAGAAGCAACTGGCCGACGTCGACCTGAACGTCGAGCTCGAGGAAGTGGGCACCGTGCTGACCGTCGGCGACGGCATAGCACGCGTCTACGGCCTCAACAACGCCCAGAGCGGCGAGCTCGTGGAGTTCGACAACGGCGACCAAGGCATCGTGCAGAACCTCGAAGAGGACAACGTGGGTGTGGTGATGCTGGGCGAGGTGAGCACCATCAACGAGGGCGACACCGTCAAGCGCACGCGCCGCATTGCCTCGCTGCCCGTCGGCGAGAGCCTGCTCGGCCGCGTCATCAACACCATCGGCCAACCCATCGACGGCAAGGGTCCCATCCTGGGGCAGCTCTACGATATGCCCATCGAGCGCAAGGCTCCGGGCGTCATCTACCGCCAGCCGGTGGAGCAGCCGCTGCAGACCGGCATCAAGGCCATCGACTCGATGATACCCATCGGCCGCGGCCAGCGCGAGCTCATCATCGGCGACCGCCAGACCGGCAAGACCGCCATCGCCATCGACACCATCATCAACCAGAAGAACAACTACGACGCCGGCGACCCCGTGTACTGCATCTACGTGGCCTGTGGCCAGAAAGGCAGCACGGTGGCCAACCTGGTGAAGAACCTGGAGCAGAAAGGCGCCATGGACTACACCATCGTTGTGGCCGCCACGGCCAGCGACCCCGCCGCCATGCAGTTCTACGCACCCTTCGCGGGTGCCGCCATCGGCGAATACTTCCGCGACACGGGCCGCAACGCCCTCGTCATCTACGACGACCTCTCGAAGCAGGCCGTGGCCTACCGCGAAGTCTCGCTGCTGCTCCGTCGCCCGCCGGGACGCGAAGCCTACCCCGGCGACGTGTTCTACCTGCACAGCCGCCTGCTCGAACGCGCAGCCCGCATCATACAGAACGACGCCATAGCAGCCCAGATGAACGACCTGCCAGCCTCGCTCAAAGGCATGGTCAAGGGCGGCGGCTCGCTCACCGCACTGCCCATCATCGAAACCCAGGCAGGCGACGTCTCGGCCTACATCCCCACCAACGTCATCTCCATCACAGACGGCCAGATATTCCTTGAGACCAACCTCTTCAACAGCGGTGTGCGTCCGGCCATCAACGTCGGTATCTCGGTGAGCCGTGTGGGCGGCAAGGCCCAGATCAAATCGATGAAGAAAATCGCCGGCACACTGAAGATGGACCAGGCCCAGTATCGCGAGCTCGAGGCCTTCTCGAAGTTCGGCTCCGACCTCGACGCCGCCACCAAGGCTGTGCTCGACAAGGGTGTGCGCAACGTCGAAGTGCTCAAACAGCCGCAATACAGCCCCATGCCCGTCGAAGAGCAGGTGGCCATCATCTTCTGCGGCACCAACGGCCTGCTCCAGAAAGTGGCCGTAGACAAGGTGCGCGACTTCGAGAAGATGTTCCTCACCCTCATGAAGCAGCAGCACGCCGACATACTGGCCAACCTGCGCGCCGGCAAGCTCGTCGACAGCGACCTGGCCGCCATGAAGGCACTGGCCCTCGACACCGCCGAACGATACAAATAACCACGCGCCATGGCAAACCTCAAAGAAGTACGCACGCGCATTGCCTCGGTCAGCTCGACGCAGCAGATCACCTCGGCCATGAAGATGGTGTCGGCAGCCAAATTCCGCCGCGCCCAGAACGCCATCATCGGCATGCGCCCCTATGCTGCACAACTGAACGAGATTATTGCCGACATAGACACCGGCGACGGCGTGCAGACACCCTACCACGCCGTGCGCCCGGTGCAGACGGTGGTGCTCGTGGTGGTCACCAGCAACAAGGGTCTCTGCGGCGCCTTCAACAGCAACGTGCTCAAGCTGGCCCAGCAGCGCATCGACCACTGGCGCGCCGAAGGGGCCGCAATACGCGTGGTCAGCATAGGCAAGAAATCGTCAGAACTGCTCGCCCGCCAGAAAGACCTGGACCTCAAAGTCTGCGACGAACTGCTCGACAGCCCCTCGTTCGACGCCATAGCCACCCTGGCCGACACGCTGATGGCCGACTTCGCCGAGAAGCGCATCGACCACGTAGAGCTGGTATACAACCAGTTCAAGAACTCGCTGTCGCAGGTGCTCTCAGACGAGCAGTGGCTCCCGATTGAGAACAAGCACGACCACCACGACGGCAAGGCGAAGAAAAACAACGACTACATCTACGAGCCGTCGAAAGAAGACATACTGCGCGAGATGATACCCCTCACCCTGCGCAGCACCTTCTATCGAGTGGTGCTCGACTCGCTGGCCGCCGAACACGGTGCCCGCATGACAGCCATGCAGAAAGCCACCGACAACGCCACCGAGCTGCTCAAAGACCTGCGCCTGAGCTACAACAAAGCCCGACAGGCGTCAATCACCAACGAGATTATCGAAATCGTCAGCGGTTCGGAAGCCCTGAAAGGATAAACCGGACAACCCAGAGCAGACATCATGACACATGGTGTCTGCTTTTATTATATCAAAAAAGGAAGATAATAAAGATGAAAAAGTCATTACTGCCGCTGCTGCTTGTCTTCACACTCGCGGCGCAAGCCAAACCTGTCGACATGCCGACACTGATACAGGTGGCCAACCGCTTCTGCGCCGGGCAAACGGTGCAGATGCAGATGCAACGCATAGGCCACGAGATGGCCCTCTTCCGGTGGGACGGCGGCTTCGTGCTGCTGGCGGCCGACGACTGCGTGCGCCCCGTGCTGGCCTACTCTACCACCAACAGCATCAGCCTCGACGACATGCCCGCCAACCTCGACGGCTGGCTCGAGGGCTACAGACAAGACATTGCCGCCAAGGTGGCAGCAGGCATCGGCCAAAGTCAGCAGGTGGCCGCCGAATGGGCTCGCTACACAGGCGCCCTGCCGGCCCCGAAGACCATAGCCGACAGCGTGGCCCCGCTGCTCACCACCAGATGGAACCAGCGCCCGCGCTACAACGCCCTCTGCCCCTACAGCGCAAGCAGCCAGGCACTGAGCGTCACGGGTTGCGTGGCCACGGCCATGGCACAAATCATGAAATACTGGAACCACCCCGCCGTAGGCTGGGGCAGCGAGAGCTACCAGCTTCAGCAATTCGGCACACTCTCGGCCCAGTTCGACACCACCCACTACCGCTGGGACCTCATGCCCGACATACTGACCTCCGTAAGCGACACCGCCTCGATCATGGCTGTGGCCGAACTGATGTACCACGTGGGCGTGGCTGTGCACATGCAATACAGTCCGGAATCCAGCGGCGCACACATATCCGACTACGGCATGACTGGCTACCCCTCGTCGGAGACGGCCCTCAGAACCAACTTCCGCTATAGCCAGCAGCTGCACAGCATCTTCAAAACCGACTACACCGACAACGCGTGGGGAGACATTATCCGCGAAGAAATAGCGGCCTTGAGGCCGGTGCTCTATTCGGGCTACGACACCGACGGCGGCCATGCCTTCGTGCTCGACGGCTACGACACCCTCGGCCTCTTCCACGTCAACTGGGGCTGGGGCGGCCTGGCCGACGGCTACTACACCATCGACTCGCTCTCGCCCGGCATCGGCGGCGTAGGCGGCAACACCACCTATACCTTCAACGAAAACAACCACGCCGTGGTCGGCATAGAACCCATGACCATGTCGACAGCCGACAGCGTGGTGGTCGACATGCGCTTCGACCCCGCGATGGGCACCGTGGACGGCAACGGCACCTATGCCACGGGCGACGAGATAGTGACCATAGTGGCACGCGGCGGTGAAGGCCGTCTGTTCGACCACTGGGCATCTGGAACAAGCGTCAACCCCATGGAGTTTCTGGCCAACAACGACCTCAGCGACTCGGCAATTTTCTCCGCCATACGCCCGTCCGACACCATCGGCTACTGCGCCAACATGATGAAACAGACCTGGCAAGACGACTGGAGCAGCGTCACCGAGTGGGGCATACGCATCCCGGCATCGATGCGCAAGCAAAACCGCAGCATCAGCGGCGTGCAGCTCTACGTCTATCGCGGCTACAGCTACTTCACAGTCAGCGTCTACCAAGGCGACAGCATCTGCGACGCCACATTGTTGCATACCGAGGATGTGCCCATCTACGACAGCTACCAGTGGGTCAACATAGACTTCGACGAGGCGGTGCCGGTGGCCAACAACAGCGATATATGGATCACCGTCAGCCACGACGGCTACGACTACCCCGCCACTCACACCGTGTATTGCGGCAACAGCGACGGCTCATGGTATCACCTGCCCGACGGATGGGCGCCCTACGACCGCCACGGCCTCTACGCCACATGGATGCTGCGCGGCGTCTTCACCCAGCGCCCCCCCCACCCCCGGCCACCCGTAGGCATCGACGCCGCCGGCGACGAGCTGCCGCATGTGCAAGTCAGCGGGCGCACAGTATGCATCGACGCCGACGCCGACATCTACGACGCCATGGGTCGCCAGATGGCCGGCGCCACACGCCGATGGACGGCCTCGACTCCAGGCGTGTACCTGATACGCATAGGCGCCAGCGCAAAAAAGATAGTAATAATCTAAACAACAATAAATCATGGAAAAGACACAAAAAAGCACACAAACCATCGCCATCATCACGATGTTCTTCATGTTTGCCATGATCAGCTTCGTGACAAATATGGCAGCCCCCTTCGGCAACATCTGGAAAAACCAATACGACTGGGCAGGCATGCTCGGCAATCTGATGAACTTCCTCGCCTACCTCATCATGGGCATCCCGGCCGGCAAACTCATGGCCCGCATCGGCTACAAGAAAACCGCCCTCATCGCCCTCGGCGTGGGCTTCACCGGCATGGTGGTCCAGTACCTCTCCAGCATCGTCGGAGCCAACGTGGCCACATTCAGCGTAAGCGGCCAGCCCGTGATGCTCAACTTCCTCGTCTACCTGCTTGGCGCTTTCGTGTGCGGCTTCTGCGTCTGCATGCTCAACACCGTCGTCAACCCGATGCTCAACACCCTTGGCGGCGGCGGCAACCGCGGCAACCAGCTCATACAGACCGGCGGCACCCTCAACTCGCTCACCGGCACCCTCACGCCGCTGCTCGTAGGCGCCCTCATCGGCACCGTCACCGACCGCACCGCCATGACCGACGTGGCACCCCTGCTCTTCATCGCCATGGGTGTATTCGCACTGGCTTTCGTCATCATTCTCTTCGTCAAAATTCCCGAGCCCAACCTCGGCCGCGCCAAGAGCGCCGTCAAAGACCGCTACAGCGCCTGGAGTTTCCGTCACCTTGTGCTCGGCGTCATAGCCATATTCTTCTATGTCGGCATCGAAGTCGGCATCCCCGCCGAACTCAACTTCTACCTGACTGACGACCCGCTCTGCGGTGCCGCCATCGGAGGCGCCGTGGCCGCCATCTACTGGCTTTTGATGATGGTGGGCCGCGCCGCCAGCGCCGCCATCAGCGGCAAAGTGAGCACCCGCACACAGCTCACCTTCGTGTCGCTGCTGGCCATCATCCTCGTCATCGTGGCCATCCTGCTGCCCAGCAGCATACGCATCTCCATGCCCGGCTACAGCGTGGCCGACGGCTTCGCCATGAACGAAGTGCCCCTCAGCGCACTCTTCCTCGTCCTCTGCGGCCTGTGCACCTCCCTCATGTGGGGCGGCATCTTCAACCTCTCGGTCGAAGGACTCGGCAAATACACCGAACAAGCCAGCGGCATATTCATGATGATGGTGGTCGGCGGCGGCGTCATGCCGTTCATCCAAAACGCCATCGCCAAGAGCGTCGGCTACATGGGCTCCTACTGGATCGTGGTGGCCATGCTCGCCTACATCCTCTTCTATGCCATGGCCGGATCCAAAAACGTCAACAAAGACATACCCGTCGATTGACCACGACTCACCGACGACCCTCTTGGAGCCAGGGCAACACCCTTGTCCTGCCAAAAATTCGAGGCGTCGCCAGCAAATATTGAACCCCTTTGGACAAACTGCTTGTCCAGAGGGGTTTCAAATTATATACAGGCATAAATTTTCTGACTGTTCTGAGGAGTGTCGGCAATATGCCAATGCTTCATTTTCAAAGAAAAGAGCACTTTTTTATCTCCAATTTCAAAAAAAAGTTGTATCTTTGCAACATTGCTCGTGCGCGCTATAACCTGCCAATAGACTGCAGCACAAAGCATTATAACAAATAAAAGTATCACCCGTGCACGGCAGGGGCACACAAAAAAACATCCAAAGTTCCAATTATGGACTATAAGAACGTACAACCGCTGGCCGATTTCGACTGGAACGCCGTCGAAGAGAAAGCTGGCAAAATCAAACAGCAGGCCACCGACAAAGATGATGCCTACGAAAAGAGTTTCAACTCCTTCACCGAACAAGAAGTAATCGAAGGAACCATTGTCGCCATCAACGACCGCGAAGCCGTTGTCAACGTTGGAGCCAAGAGCGACGGCGTAATCCCCGCCGGCGAACTGCGCTACAACCCCGACCTCAAACCCGGCGACAAGATTGAGGTCTACGTAGAGAGCCAGGAAGACGCCAATGGACAGCTGATGCTCAGCCACAAGAAAGCCCGCATCCTGAAGAGCTGGGAGCGCGTCAACGAAGCCTACGACAACCAGGAGATTATCACCGGTTACGTCAAGAGCCGCACCAAAGGTGGCCTGATTGTCACCGTGTTCGAGAACATCGAAGCCTTCCTGCCCGGCAGCCAGATCGATGTCAAACCCATCCGCGACTACGATGTCTATGTCAACAAGACCATGGAGTTCAAAGTCGTCAAAATCAACCACGAATACAAGAACGTCGTCGTCAGCCACAAAGCCCTCATCGAGGACGAGATCGAGGCTCAGAAGGCCGAGATCATCAGCCACCTCGAGAAGGGTCAGGTTCTGGAAGGTGTCGTGAAGAACATCACCAGCTACGGTGTCTTCGTCGACCTTGGCGGCGTGGATGGTCTCATCCACATCACCGACCTCAGCTGGGGCCGCATCAACCATCCCGAAGAGGTGGTCCAGCTCGACCAGAAGATCAACGTCGTCATTCTCGACTTCGACGAGGCCAAGCGTCGTATCGCCCTCGGTCTGAAGCAGCTCACCCCCCACCCCTGGGATGCTCTGGATGCCAACCTCAAGGAAGGAGACCACGTCAAGGGTAAAGTCGTTGTCATCGCCGACTACGGTGCCTTCGTCGAGGTCATGCCCGGCGTCGAGGGCCTGATCCACGTCAGCGAGATGAGCTGGAGCCAGCACCTGCGCAGCGCTCAGGACTTCCTGAAAGTTGGCGACGAGGTGGAGGCCGTCATCCTCAACCTTGACCGTGAGAACCGCAAGATGAGCCTCGGCATCCGCCAGCTCATGCCCGATCCCTGGCTGAGCATCGCCGAGAAATATCCTGTCGGCAGCAAGCACACCGCCACCGTGCGCAACTTCACCAACTTCGGCATCTTCGTCGAGCTCGAAGAGGGCGTCGACGGCCTGATCCACATCAGCGACCTGAGCTGGAGCAAGAAAATCAAACACCCCGCCGAATTCACCAAGATCGGTGAGAAGATCGACGTCATCGTCCTCGAAGTCGATGCCGAGTACCGTCGTCTGTGCCTCGGCCACAAGCAGCTCGAGGAGAATCCTTGGGATGTGTACGAGAGCCTCTTCACCGTTGGCAGCGTACATCAGGGTAAAATCGTCAACATGAACGACAAGGGCGCCACCGTCATGCTGCCCTACGACGTCGAAGCCTTCGCTCCGATGCGTCACCTCGACAAAGAAGACAAGAGCAAAGCCCACCAGGGCGAAACTCTCGACTTCAAGGTCATCGAGTTCAGCAAAGACAGCAAGAAAATCATCGTGAGCCACACTCGCACCTTCCAGGATGGCAACGACGCCACCCGTGAGGGCGACGACAAGAAGAGCCGCGCCACCTCCAAATCGGTGAAGCAGATCAACGAAAGCCTCGAGAAGACCACCCTCGGCGACCTCGACATCTTCCAGAAACTGAAAGAAGAGAAATAAGCCAGAGCCAGTCTCTTGACGCGATGATTATCGCACCAACTACAGCGGAGTTCGCGCGCACAAAAGCGCGGGGTCCCCCTTTTTTTTTCCCCCCCC
>JAZNSV010000098.1:0-12055 GCA_045591485.1 Bacteroidales bacterium
TACATGTACGATATATGTACGATACTTGTACGATTGGCAATCGTACAAGTATCGTACATATATCGTACATGTATCGTACAACGGCCGAAGAGGTGCAGACAAAAATGCCTGCCGGAACAGACCGACAAATATAATTTTTTAACATTTTTCTTTGCCAAATGAAAAAACATTCGTATCTTTGCGGCCTGTTTTGCAGAAACAAATATTAACACAAAAACATTATAACATCATGATTACGAAACTTGACGACCTGCTCGAGCTGGTCAAATCGAAAGGAAAGAAACGCCTTGTCGCCGCCTATGCCAACGACAGCCACACCATCTGCGCCGTGAGCGCCGCCATCGACCGCGGTATCGTCGACGCCACCCTCGTGGGCGACGTGGAGACCATGAAGAAAGTCTGCGCCGAAGAGGGTATCGACCCCAACAAATTCGAGATGGTGCAAGAGGCCAACGACAACAAGGCCGGCGCACTGGCTGTGAAGCTCATCAACGAGGGCAAGGGCGACTTCCTGATGAAGGGCCTGCTCAGCACCGACAAGTACATGCGCGCCATCCTCAACAAAGAGAGCGGCCTCATGCCCGGCAAGAAGAACGACATGCTGACCCACATGGCCGTCATGGAGGTGCCCGCCTACCACAAGCTGCTCTGCTGTTCCGACATGGCCATCATCCCGGCCCCCGATTTCAAGCAGAAGACCGCCATCATGAACTTCCTCATCCAGGTGTCGAAGAGCCTCGAGAACCCCAAACCCAAAGTGGCCGTTCTCGCCGCCACCGAGCAGGTCTCGGTCGGTATGCCCGCCTGCGCCGAAGCCGCTTGGCTTGGCATGCAGAGCCAGCGTGGCCAGATTCCCGGCGCCATCGTCGACGGCCCCCTGAGCCTCGACTGCGCCATCGACAAAGAGAGCGCCCAGACCAAGAAGCTCACCTCCGAGGTGGCCGGCGACGCCGACTGCCTGCTCTTCCCCAACATCGAGAGCGGCAACATCTTCTACAAGGCCTGCACCAAGTTTGCCCACGCCGAGCTCGCTTGCATGGTGATGGGTGCCCGCGTCCCCTGCGTCCTCACCAGCCGCGGCGACAGCGCCAAGACCAAGCTCTACAGCATCGCCCTGGCCGCCCTGCAGTGCAAATAAAAATCAGCTGTAAATTATGAGCAGTAAGTTATAAGTGGCTGACGCGGTTGGAAACAATCCTGCGCCAGCCACTTATAACTTACTGCTTACAGCTTAAAACTACAATCAAATGGATCAATATTTTGAACACCTGAACAACGTGGCCATCACGGTGTGCGACGCCGACGGCTACGTGGTCGACATGAACCAGCACAGCGCCGACGTCAACAGCCACGGCCACAAAATCATAGGCAACAACCTCATGGATTGCCACCCCGAGCCTGCCAAGACCAAGCTCAAAGGCCTGCTCGAACACCAGCAGATGAACGCCTACACCATCGAGAAAACCATGGCCGACGGCTCCAAGGTGAAGAAACTCATCTACCAGACCCCCTGGTGGAAAGAAGACGGCGCCTTCGGCGGCCTCATCGAGTACTCCATCGAGATTCCCTTCGAGATGCCCCACTACGTCCGCCAACCCAAGCCGCAACAATGAAGAAAATACTGATGCTGATAATCTGCGCCATGTCGCTGGCAGCCGCGGCGCAGCAAGGCTCTGTGCGCGGCCGCATAGTGGACGCACGCAGCGGCGAGAATATCGAATACGCCACCGTGGCGCTGCTTTCGTCGAAAGACAGCACGCTGAAAGCCGGCACCGTCACCGAAAGCAACGGCAGCTTCAGCCTGCAGGCACCCGCAGGCAGCTACCTGCTGCGAGTCACCTTTATCGGCTACGAGCCCTACTACCACACGTCGGCCATACGCATCGGCGATAAAGGGTCGCTGAACCTGGGCAAGCTGAGCATACGCACCTCGGCCACCGTGATGGACGCCGTGGAGGTGAGCGCCGAACGCTCGATGGTGGAATACCAGCTCGACAAGCGCGTAATCAACGTCGACAAGAACATAGTGAGCGGCGGCGGCACGGCGACCGACGTGCTGGAGCAGGTGCCCAGTGTGGCCATCGACAACGACGGCAACGTCACGCTACGAGGCTCGACCAACGTCAAAGTGCTCGTCAACGGCCGCCCCAGCGAGCTGCTGGCTTCCGACCTCAGCACCCTGCTGGAACAGATACCGGCCTCGACGGTGGAGAACGTCGAAGTGATAACCAACCCCTCGGCCAAATACGACCCCGAGGGCATGAGCGGCATCATCAACATAAAACTCAAGGACCGCACCGCCGGTGCCCTGGGACTCAACGGCGTGGTCAACGTCAACGTGGGCGCTCCCCTGCCCTTCATGGTGCCCGACTCGCTGGCCGCCATGAACAGCATGGGCAAATTCATACCCACTGCCATGGGCAACATCAGCCTCAACTACACAACCGAGAAATACAACCTCTTCCTCAACGCCGACGCCGGTCTGCGTCAACGCGGCAACCGCTCGGAAAGCGACATAGAATACCTGGACAACAGCGGCAACCCCATCACGCACAACGCCATCGAACAGTTCAGCCTCAACCCCAACCGCATGGGTAGCATCAAAGTGGGCGGCGAATACTTCTTCGACAGCAAGAACAGCCTCCTGCTCAGCTATCAGCTGCGCGGCGGCAACCGCCTGCGCAACAGCAACATCTATGCTCACGACCTGCTCAACGACAACGACTCGCTGCGCTACAACCAGACGTCTACCGGCGACAACCTCAACACGAACCACTCGTTCAACCTGCTCTACACACGCAAATTCGACCGCAAGGACGAAGAGCTGACCCTCGACGCCACCTTCAGCACCCGGCAGGTGCAAGGCTCGGGCGACCAAGAGCAGACCTATGCCGACGCTGCCGCCAACTACGGCAACTACTACCTGCGCCGCAGCGAGACCGAGAACCACCACCAGGCGCTGAACATAAAGCTCAACTGGCTTCGACCCCTCGACTCGTTCCTCGGACGCAGCGACTGGCGACTGGAGACCGGCTACGAGGGCCGCATGGACTGGCCCGACCAGCGGGCCGACTACTACCGCACGATATACAATACCGGCAACCAATTGTACCAATACTACGACTCGCTGTCGTCGACCCACTTCAACTACCGCCAGCATGTGCACGCCGTATATGCCACCCTCGGCGGCAGCCTCACCGAGGCCCTCTCTCTACAGGCCGGCCTGCGTGGCGAATACGCCTCCATATACGGCATCGACATCAACCACCCAAGCACCGTGGTCGACAAATCGTACTGGCAGCTCTACCCGACACTGCACCTCTCGTATAAAATCACCGAGATGCAGAGCGCACAGGTGAGCTACAGCCGCCGCGTGCACCGCCCGCACATGTGGGACCTCAATCCCTACATGGACATCCGCGAAGACAACCAGATGAGCTTCGGCAACCCGAACCTCGACCCCGAATACACCAACGCCTTCGAGCTGAGCTACAACCTCGGCATCGACAAGGTGAACATCTTCACCTCGCTCTACTATCGCCAGACCAACAACATGATTACCCACTACGGATTCACATGGTGCGCCGACAGTGTGGCACGCTATGCTCCGTGGGAGCCATACAACAGCCAGTACGACGGCTACCGCGCATCGACACGCCTCAACCTCAGCACCGGCTACAACTACGGCATGGAGTTCATCTTCGACTGGCAGATATTCCAATGGTGGAAGCTCAATATCAGCATCAACCTCTACCAAAGCCATATCGAGGGCACCGAACAGCTCAACAACCAGAGCGCCGAGTCGTTCCAGGCCAGCGGCAAATTCAGTTCGTTCATGACGCTGCCCAAAGACTGGACAGTGCAACTGAGCGGACAGTACTGGGCGCCGTGGCTCGACCTGCAGACCAAGATGGATCCAAGCTATTGGGTAGATCTGGCTGTAAAGAAAGACGTCTTCGAGAAGCGCGGCACCGTCAGTCTGCGTGTGAGCGACGTGTTCTGCACCGGCGGCTGGGGCCACACCACATACAGCGACACCTTCAACCGCGAGGTGCGGGCACGCAGACTCTCGCCAACGGTGACGCTCGGCTTCTCATGGAAGATCAACAACGGCCTGCGTCCGTCGCGCAAACAGCAACAGATGGAGGAAGAGGGTGGCGACGAAAGCACTATATATTGAACCGCAGGTGCGCGAGGTCGACGGGCATCGCGAGGTGCTCGACCCCGTAAGACGCCGGTGGGTGGCGCTGACGCCCGAAGAAGAGGTGCGTCAGCAGACCATAGCCACACTGCACTCGGCCTACGGCTACCCATTGGAGCTGATGCAAGTGGAAGGCGCAATCAGCATCAACGGCATGACGCGGCGCTGCGACATCGTGGTCTTCGACACCGGCGGACACCCGCATATAATAGTGGAATGCAAGCGGCGCGACGTACCAATCACCCAAAAGGTGTGCGACCAAGCCTGCCGCTACAACATTGTGCTTCAGGTTCCGATACTGATATTGACCAATGGCATTCAGCAGGTTGTAATAGCCGTAGACAGGGAGCATGCAACCTTGCGCCAACTGGCCGAGATACCGACATTTTATAAATAATGTTAAAAAAAAGCCCTTTTCGAAGGCTTTTTCGTCATATATATATGAATCGGGCCGAAAAACGTCAACTACTCACAGACCATTATCTGGATTTCTATACCCTGGCAATGGCCATGCTTCACGACAATGATGACGCCTGCGACGCTGTGCAGGAGGCTCTGGTGAGCACGCTGACGCGCCCGATAGACACCAACCCGGTGAACTACTGCATGCAGACAGTACGCCATGAGGCGGTGAACATCATGCGGCGACGCATACGGCTGGCCGAACTGAAAGAGACCGACAACGTAGAGGATCCGGAGCACCAATTGCTCCTCGAACACGTAGGTGCTGCCTACAAAAGCCTGCCGAAAAAGATGCGGATGATGGTGGAACTCTACGACATCGACGGCTACACGCTGGTCGAGGTGGCCAAAGCCATGCGATGCTCAAAGACGACGGTGCGCCGCACTATAGAAGAAGCACACAAGATAATGCGAACAAAGATAGAACCAGAACTATGAAACAGAACACAATAGAGCCCCTGCTGGAGAAACGGCGGGCCGGGACGCTGACCGACGACGAGCTGGCGGAGCTCAACGTCCTAAGCCGACGCGACGAGGTGATGGCCGACGCCGAACGCCGGGCCGACGCCGTTGTGCGCCGCAGGCGCAACAGCGTGACAATATTCTCGGCCATAGCAGCCATTGGCATTGGAGCAGCCTTGCTGACTATGCCGCAGAACAGCGAGGCTCCGACCACAGCCATGCAGACCGCTCCCGTGGCCGTGGAGAAGGCCCCGACGGTTGCACCCACACCGGCGGCAGAGGCCCAGGCAGAGCCTGTACAGGTGGCCGCCGCCAAACCGGCAGCTGCAAAACGCAAGCCTGCAACAGTGAAAACGACGGCAAAGAGCGACGAGCCTGTGGTGGTATGCAACAGCCAGTGCAACGCCGACTCGGTAATCAGCGACATTTGGAAATTCCTCTCGGCATGAAACGGTCTACGGGTTACACTCTATGGTGCAAAGGGCTGGCGGTCTTGGCTGCAGCGATGCTCAATATCATTAGCCTCTCGGCGCAGACCGACCTCTACCAGCGCTACGCCTCGCAGCCTGGGGTGAAGGTGGCGTCGGTACGCGGCTTTGCCATCGACAGCACGTCGCGCGTCGACGTGACGGTGGTCGAAGCCGAAGACGACGAAGGCTGGGAATGGATGAAGGGCGAATTCTATATCGGCGACCTCTCGCCTCAGCAGCAGGAATCGCTGCGCGAGGGCTACGACGCGGTGCTCTTTGCCCGTCGCAGCCGCAGCAACCCGCGCGACAACGCACCCGTGGTGGACGAGCATCTGGACATCTCGGGCAGCTGCTATATCGGCATCTCGTACCTCAGCCGGGCGGTCTACATCTTCTGTGCCGACACCGAGGAGCAATACGACGCAGTGGCGACACTGCTAATAAAGAAAATCATGCATCAGGCCAGATAAGAAGCGTATGAAATCTCCTTCATGGCGCATGTGAGCCTACGGCCGTCGGCAGCTGTGAGCTGCAGGCGGCCGAATTCATCGATTCCTGTAATCACAGCCACAATTTCCTCTCCCTGATAGATATATTTCGCGGCCCGATCAAGATTCATCAGGCAGGCCAGATACTCGGCCTGCGGGTCGAAGCCGTGCCGCAGACCGTCATAGCGGCGCTCTATGCATTCGAGCATACGGTGCAGCAGTGGCTCAAGTTCGCAGCTTTTGCCCGAAAGCCGACGCAGCGACGTAGGGTTGGGCACCCAGTCGGGAAAGTCGACCTCGTTGACGTTGAAGCCAATGCCGCACACTGCAGAGGCAATCTGCGTGCCCTGCAGACGGGTTGTGATGAGGGTGCCGCATATTTTTTCAGCGCCGACGTAGATGTCGTTGGGCCACTTGATTAGTGCAGGTTGCGGCAAATGGAAATCGGAAAGCAGGTCGACCAAAGCGAGAGAGACGGCCTGCGTCAGCCTGAACTGGCGGTCGGCTGGCAGAAACGTGGGCTTCAGCACCAGACTGAAGGTAAGGTTCTGGCCTGGGCTGGCATGCCAGTAGTTGCCGCGCTGCCCTATGCCCGCCGTCTGGCCGAGAGCCCAATAACAAGTGAAGTCCCCGACTTCATTGAGGTCGAGGGCTTCACAGTATTTGTTTGTTGACTCCAAGGAGTCAAAAGAATGAATGGTCATAGGCATTAAATGCTCATGATCTCTTTCTCCTTGGCGGTGTAAATCTTGTCGCACTCGGCGATGTTCTTGTCGGTAATGTCCTGCAGTTCTTTCTCAACCTGCTTCACCTCGTCTTCGGGCACCGATTTGTCTTTCAGTTTCTTCACCTCGTCCATCACCTTGCGGCGCACATTGCGTACGTTGACCTTGGCGTTCTCGACCTCGGTTTTGGCAGCCTTGCAGAGCTCCTTGCGGCGCTCTTCGGTGAGCGGCGGGACAACAATGCGGAGTATGTCGCCCTCGTGGCGAGGAGTGAATCCGAGGTTGGCGTCGAGGATGGCCTTGTTGATGGCGCCAACGAGGGTCTTCTCCCAGGGCTGGATCACTATGGAACGGGCGTCGGGGGTGTTGATGTTGGCCACCTGGCTGATTTCGGTCATGGTGCCGTAGTAGTCGACCTTGACGCCGTCGAGCATGCCGGGATTGGCTTTGCCGGCACGGATTTTTGCCAGTTCCTTATCCAGGAAACTGAGCGAGCTCTTCATGCTGTTTTTTGCCTCGTCGAGGCAGGCTTTCGATAATTCGTTCATATCTGAATGAGTTTGATTCGTTAATTCAACAGGTTTTAATATCAATTCTACCCTACCAGGGTGCCGATTTCCTCACCTTCCACCACACGCAGCAGGTTGCCGGGGCGGTTCATGTCGAAGACGTAGATGGGCAGCTGGTTGCTGTCGGCCAAGGCAAACGCCGTGAGGTCCATGATTTTGAGCTTCTTGTCGATAGCTTCGGCATAGCTGAGGCGGGTGTATTTCGTGGCCGTGGGGTCTTTCTCGGGGTCGGCGGTATAGACACCGTCGACGCGTGTGCCCTTCAGTATCACGTCGGCCTGCATCTCGATGGCACGCAGGGTAGAAGCAGTGTCGGTGGTGAAATAGGGGTTGCCTGTGCCGCCGCCGATGATAACGACGCGGCCTTCCTGCATGGCCTCAATGGCGCGGCGACGGCTCATGGCTTTGCAGATAGGCTCAATGGCCAGACCGCCGAGCAGCTCGGTGCGCATGCCTTGTTTCTCAAGCTCTGCCTGAAGGGCCATGCTGTTGATGAGGGTGGCCATCATGCCCATGTAGTCGCCTTGCACGCGATCCATGCCACCGGCAGCGCCGGTAAGGCCGCGGAAAATATTGCCGCCGCCGATGACAATACCCACCTGGCAGCCGCGCTCGACAACCTGTTTGATGTCGGCAGCATACTGGGTCAGCATCTGCGGGTCGATGCCGTAGCTTTGGGCACCCATAAGCGATTCACCACTCAGTTTGAGCAAAATGCGTTTGTATTTCATTATATTTAAATCGTTATGTTTTAAATCTTTGCCTGCATTGGGTCGAGAACCCGATGCAGACAAAGATATGTATTTTTTTTTAATCGGCAAAATGGTTTCTTCAACGTACCGTCAGCTTGCGCACCGTTGCCGTGCCGGCGGCGGTGACACGGACGAAGTAGCTGCCGCGGGCCAGCTGCTCAAGGTCGATGCAATGGCGCAGGGCTGCCTGCGGGCTGCTGTAGACTTCGCGACCGCTGATGTCGAGTATGCTGACTTCGGACATCTCGTCGGCTTCGACAACGACACTCGTTGTCGCGGGATTGGGATAGAGACGCACTGCCGAGGCCTCGGCGGCATCTATGCCTTCGGACTCATGCACGTAGGTGAGCGACTCAGACCAGCCGCTGTAGACACCGTTACCGCAGTTGGTGCGCACACGGAGACTGTATGTACTGCCGAGGCTGAGACCACTGACGATGTATGGATTGGAGCTGGCCTCGAAAGTGCGCACATTGCTGCCGTCGGCGTCGGCGACTTCGAGCTGCCATGCATCGTGGTAGTCGTTGCCCGGCGTCCAGCTGACACTGGCGGCCTGTTCGCTGACGCGTGTGGCGGTCAGGTCGGTCGGAGGCACGCATCCGGGAAGCTCGATTCGCATGATGCCAATGTCGTCGATACGCACACCGCCGCCGTTAAATCCGTTGTGGCGGAAGGCTATACGCACCGGGCCGCTATAGTCGGCGAGCGATACATTGTGGAGGGTCCATTCGGCATCGGCATCGACCACTTCGAGAGTGTCGACAAACGATTCTCTGTCGAGGCTGGCCGTCGGCGAAACGAGGACTATATAGCTCGAGTAGTATCCGACGTTGCCGGAGGGGTTGCGGCCCCACCATTCGAGTTCCAAAGCATCGTCGGCCGGCAGGTTGATGACCGGCGAGACGAGCCACTCGTCCGACGTCTGTGCGGCGCTCTTCTGCGAGTAGGCATAGCTGCTGCCGCTGTGCGGGTCGGTGGTGGCTATTTTCCAGTCGTCGATTTCGGTGGTGTTGTAGCCCAACATGTGCCAGCAATGGTTGCTCTGACCCTCGAAACCTTCAGTCCATGGAAATTCGCTCACAGCGTCGCATTCGGTGAAGAATGTCAGCGATGACCACAGCGATGTGTCGGTCAGCGAGCAGAGAGCACGTACGCGTACAGCGTAGCGCGTGCCGGCGTCGAGGCCGGTGATGGATACGCTGACGGTGTCGGCCGTTAGGGCAGTCCATGAGGCCGCCGTATCGTCAGCCACCCGATACTCAATCTGATAGCTGCCGGCATTGTTGACGTCGGTCCAGCTCAGGGTGGCACCAGTGGTGGTGGCGGTGTCGAGCGCAAGGTCCGTCAGCTGCGCGCACGGGTCGAGCGGTTCGATGGCCACCTGGCGCAGGCGCATGTTGCCGCTGCGGAGAATGATATGGTGCTTGTCGCCGTCATAGGCGTTGAGGCGCACCACAAACTCGCTGTATACTGTGGTCGAGTACGGCACATGCACGTGGTCTATCCATTCCACGTCGCTGCCGTCGGCGTTGCAGGCGCCGATGCTGAGCACGCTGTCGCGGTTCCAGTAGTCGTTGGCGCGGATGCGCAGCTGCAGGTCCTCTATGGGATCTTCCAGCTCGGGTGTGACCATCCAGTTGCGCTGGGTGCCGTAGGAGGTCTCAAGGGCGACGTAGCCGCCAGAGCCGGCGTTGGAGACCATCACGTCGGGGGCCGTTGTCCAGCAGTGGTCTATGGTTTGCATGAACGAATAGGTACGCGGTGCGCTGATGGCCACGCAAAGCGTCCAGACCGACAAAGCGGGGCAGAAAGCCGTGTCGCCGCCGGAGCAGATATTGCCCACACGAACCAGATAGGCCGTAGCGGGTTCAAGGTTGTCGAAGGTGGCCTCATGGCCGGTGGTGGTGGCGAGTGAGGTCCAAGCGGTGTCGCCGACGGCGCGCACCTGCGGCAGGAAGACGCCGTTCAGCTCGTCGAGCCAGCCCACACTGATGCTGCCGGTCTCCACAGCGCCGACCGTCACCGACGGGGGCTCGCAGACAGGATCTGCACATTCGCCGTAGAAGCGCATGTCGGGCAGTTCGCTGATGGCGGTGAACGAAACGGTGTCGGTGCCGAAAGGAAATTCATCCCAGCGGTAGCGCATGGCCTGGTAGCCGGCGGCGTGCAGCCCATAGCGCACAAATGGTTCATTGCCATAGCCCTCGGCATAGTCGTCGTTGTCGTTGAGCAGGGCTATGTACAGGTTCTGTCCCGGAACCACGCTGAATGTGGTGTCGAGCGGTATATACATCCATCCGGCGTTCCATGCATGCACTTCGACGCTGTCGGCCACCCGGACGAGGGTGTCGAGACTGACGACGGCCGGCACCACGCTGTCGGCCGTGGCGGCCATATAGACGCTCACATTGTGTGCATAGGTAGGCACAGCGTTGGTGGTGCGCAGCGCTATGGCGCTTATCTCGCCCACTCCGGCCAGGTCGGCCTCGCGATAGAGCATAAGGCTGGCCGAGTGCTCGTAGCCGCTGTAGATCGGGTAGCGGTAGGAGTTCTGCGTGCTGCCCGCGACCGAGCTCTCGGCGCAGGGAGTGCCGCTGGGCACGGCGTGCAGCACCATCGGTTCGGCGTCGAAAGTGTCGCATACGGTGCGCAGTTCAAATGCGTAGAGGTGGCCTTCCTCAAGGCCCGTGACGAAGGTGCTGATGCCGGTGGCCGTGGTCTCTATGGCGTCGGCAGTGGTGTCGGTCAGGTCTATGGTGCGGATATCGACCCCTGTATGAGGCTCGCCGGTTTCAAGATAGGTCCAGCTCAGAGCCGCCGACGTGGCGGTGACTGACGTCACCTCGGCGCTGGCAAGCGTATAGCATGCCGTGTCGGTGCTGAACGGGCTGAAGCCCATCAGGGGCGAGGTCTCGCCATCGCAGACGGTCATGACCCAGGCGTAGTAGACGGTGCCATGGTCGAGGCCCGAAAGGGTGGCGGGCGAAGCCGGAACGGCGAGGGTCACGGTGGCGGGGTCGTTAAGGTCGCCGCTGGTGTTGTAGCGCACCTCGAAGCCAAGATCCGACGTACCCGTCCAACTCAGCTGAGCCGAATTGTAGCCCACCTCGCCCACTGTCAGCCCGCTGGGGGGCTCGCAGTCGGTGAGGGCGCTCACTATCAGGTCGTCGATGAAAATCATGCCGACATCTGCGTTTTGGGGGTCGCCGTCGCTGGTGAAGCGGAAAGCGATGGCCACCGGACCGTCGATTCCGAGTCCTTCTGTAGTGATAATCTGCTCCACGAATTCCGGGTCGTCGCTGCCGCTTGAGGCCGAGCACTCCACGTCCTGTATCGGGACGAAGGTGTTGGTGTCGGCCGGGTCGGTCAACACACCCACCGTGAAGTCGCCGGTCTGGTAGACGGCAAGCCAGAAACTGATCATCAAACCGTCGGCATCATGGTCGAGCAGCGGCGTGGCGATGAAGTTGTCGCCTCCCTGGGCAGCCATAAACACCAGCGAATTGGACCCCAAATGAGCCATGTCGTTGCACACTCCCGGATAAGGCCCGAAAGTCAAAATACCCATAAAGTCGAACACGAATGTCCCGGTAGCAGTCCAATCGCTCGGCGCAGCCACTTCACCGTAGAAGCCGCTGCCCGCATACTGCTCAAAACCGTTTTGGTAAGGCAGAGAGAGCTGTGCCGTAGCAAGTAGCGGTGTCAGTGTCAGCGCAACGGCCAACAGCAGACTTTTCTTGTTGTTTTTCATTGCAATATTGTTGTTTTAAATTGATTATTCAGTACAAGAGGCTGAGTTTCAATAGTGTTCTGTCGAGTGCACCGCCGTAGCGACAAAGGCAAATATACGAACTTTTTTCAATACGGCAAATAATTTTTTTCTAATCCGCCAGCCGACCGGTAGTGCATATCAACGATACATCAAC
>JAZNSV010000099.1:0-10498 GCA_045591485.1 Bacteroidales bacterium
TCACCTCTTCCCATTCCGAACAGAGAAGTTAAGCCTCACATCGCCGATGATACTGCACTTGTTTGTGGAAAAGTAGGTCGCCGCCAATCTTTTTAAAGGGAATCTCGTTTGAGGTTCCCTTTTTTGTTTCCCCCGTTTCATATTTGTTTCCCCCTGTAGAGACGCGGCGTGCCGCGTCTGCATTCTTATTTCCTTGCCGGATTGTTGAAGGATGGCAGACGCGGCACGCCGCGTCTCTACAGCGGGACTTCCGATGTGTGGGTTACCATTGCTTTGGGCCTTTGTTTATTGGGATTACAATATTTAGGCTGTTTTTGCGTTGTTATTGCGATGAAAGAACTTATACTGATAGAGGGCCTTTCGAAGGATGAGGTTTTCTCGGCGATACGGGAGGTGGTCAAGGATGTGCTGATTTGCGAGATTGAGACCATTACGATGTTGCAAGTGATGGAATGCGACCGCGCCAACCAGTTCGCCGTGCGCCCCAACCGCTTGTGTGGTGGGTGGGATTTCTATATGCTCTGCGGCCTTTTCAAGTCGGAACTGTCAGAGCGCAAGGATGTCGTTATCAAGGCGTGGTTCCAGTTGCCTGATGATGAGACTATGTCTGTTTGCCAAAGGGCAAGTATTATTATGATTTGAGCGATGAGTCGACTGATGAGATTGTAGCGTCATCGGGTACGCGTTATTGTCCCTGTGAGAAAGTCGATGAAGAGAGTGGGGCTGAACTTTTGGAGATAACTCCCCAGGGCACGTCCACCTACGAGCCTCGTCCCAAGTTGCAGTTGCGTCCTGTGTCCGACGGCTGTTTTGTTGTGGAGAAACTTACTGTGTGGCAGAAAATAAAGAAACACCATGCGGGTTTTATGGATAGTCATTCGACTCTTGGAGTTGGTTTATGGTCTATACTCTTCATTGTCTTATTTTTCGCTCTTGTGTTTCTCTCCACCAATGGAGGTTGGGACTTCAGCGAGACCGTTTTGCCGTTTACATTGCCTTGGTGGGGGTGGATGGCCGTTTGTGGTGTGGTGGGTCTGATTACCAGTCGTACTAAACTGCTGAAGAATATCTTTACAGGCTGGCGGGGACCGATAGTTGCCGGCATGTTTGGCGTCGGGATGACCATTGGTCTGTTGTTGACGGCCGTTTTCTCTGTCAATGTGTGGCTGGGGAGCAACGAGCAAGAGGTTGGACGAGGTGTTGTGCTAAAACACAAGCTGGCTGGTCGCAGCTATGATGTGAACCAGTATTCGGTGCGTGTCGAGGAGCCTGTGAGGGGGTATATTTACATTGCTACAGGCGATGATGGCTCGTTCTCGCCTGGCGATACGGTCGCCGTACCCATGACCAAGGGGCTGTTCAGGATGTACCATGCCGAAACATTAAAGCCTCTCGATTAGCAATATTTGTTTGTATAAAATACTTTGCGTGCCAGTATTCCAGTGTTTTTTTTCGAGAAACTTACTGGATGGCTGTTGTTTTTTCCCCTGTGAGCGATTTTCTTTTTTGAATGCACCTAATACTGAAAATGGATAAAGACCGGGATAAGCAATTCGACGCTCTGGTGTCGTGCCATCGCGATTTGATATGGCATGTCTGTGCGGACTACAGCCTGAGCGCTGCGTGGGAGGCGCAGGATGCCGTGCAGGAGCTGCAGCCCGAGGAGAGCCTGTCGAAGGCGGCGCAGTACTACAACGCCGACCTGGCGAAAATCGACCTGCAATACCAGCAGAGCCGCAAGTGCTGAAGGCTGCGAACACCGCTGAATATAAATTAAATGAAGTGAGCAAGGGCGGCAAAGAGGAGAACGAGCCGGAGACCGTCGCCGAGGCATAGCGCCACGGTGGCGGACGAAGCGGAAGCCGCACCGGCCGCCGCACTACGACGACAGGCGACGATGACGGCGGGCGCTGGTAGAGGCCAGGTCTTTCCACAGCGTGGCCAGCTGCTTCTTTTCACGACAAAGTTTCTCGGAGCAATTCGCGCAAGCCAGATAGCCGTTGGTGTTCACCGAGAAGCGCTCGGGATGCCGAAAAAGGTTATCTCCCAACGGGCCAGCAGCGCTATCGAGAGAGCCAGCAGGCTCCAGGTGTAGGGCTTCTGGACGAAGAAGAGCGGCGTGAACATCATCGCGTAGTCCCAGTTGTAGATGCGGCAGGTGCTGCAGCATTTGTTCTTGAGAAACCACGTCTGGAAGGGGCAGAAAAAGAGTATGCATATCATATCGCACACGGCGTAAGCCATACACAGCAGCAGCATAAATCCGTCGTCGAGGATGCCGACCTGGTGGAGCGCACCGAAGACGAGGTTGAACGAAATCCACACCAGTGCCACAAGGAAGACGGCGTTGTTGTCCTCGATGAGGATGTCGGTGCGACCGGTCTTCACGTAGTTGCGTGCAAACTGTTTCTGCGAGCCGGGGCTCTCGAACCGCGAGGGGAAGAAGCGCAGCACCATCTCGACCACAAAGACGGCCCAGATGGCCACCAGCAGCAGAGGGCGGCTCTCGATGACGGTCTCCAGACTGTCGCCGCCGCGCACGTGGTGCAACACATAGAGCACCAGCAGGGTTATGAAGATGGCCAGCCTGAGCAGCAGCTTGGCATAGTGCAATGCACAAACGGCTGTCAGGCGGGCCTTGCCGTGGATTTTAGGCTTGTTCACGTGTTCAATATCTTCATAAATTCTTCGCCGGTGATGGTTTCCTTCTCCAGCAGGTAGTCGGCAACGGCGTGCATCTTGTCCATCCGCTGTGCGATGATGCGCGAGGACTTGTCCTTGGCGTCGGCTATGATGCGCTGCACCTCGGCGTCGATGTCGGCAGCCGTCTGGTCGCTGCAGGCCAGCTGCGAAGCCCCGCCAAGGTAGGCGTTGCCGCGGGTTTCGAGGGCCATCATACCATAGCGGTCGCTCATACCGTAGCGTGTCACCATCGAGGGGGCCAGGTTGGTGGCTTGCCCGATTTCGTTGCTGGCGCCGGTGGTGCAGGTGTGGCAGATAAGCTCTTCGGCCACGCGGCCGCCGGTAAGGGTGGCAATCTTGTTGAGCAGGTAGTCGCGGCTGTAGAGGAACTTCTCGCCCTCGTCAACCTGCATCGTGTAGCCCAGCGCCCCCGAGGTGCGCGGAATGATGGTAATCTTGTGTACGGGAGCCGAGTCGGTCTGTGCGGCGGCCACCATAGCGTGTCCCACCTCGTGGTAGGCAATGATACGTTTCTCTTCGGGCGAGATGACGGCATTTTTGCGTTGTTCGCCAGCCATAACGGTCTCCACGCTCTCCTCGATGTCGGCGGTGATGACGGCACTCTTGCCCTGTCGCACGGCACGCAGCGCGGCTTCGTTGACGATGTTGGCCAGGTCGGCACCCGACGAGCCTGCTGTGGCACGTGCCACCACGTCGAGGTCTATTTCCTCGTGCTTCACGTGGTTGAGGTGTACCTGGATGATGGCCTTGCGGCCTTCGAGGTCGGGCAGTTCCATCTGTATGCGGCGGTCGAAGCGGCCAGGGCGAAGCAGGGCCTTGTCGAGGCTGTCGGGACGGTTGGTGGCGGCAAGGATGACGACGCCCTTGTCTCCGTCGAAGCCGTCCATCTCGGTGAGCAGCTGGTTGAGGGTCTGCTCGCGTTCGTCGTTATGGCCATAGCTGCCTTCGCGGCTTTTGCCGATGGCGTCAATTTCGTCGATGAAGACAATACAGGGAGCCTTCTTCGAGGCCTCGCTGAAAAGGTCACGAACCTTGGCGGCACCCATACCGACGAACATCTGCACAAACTCCGAACCCGACATCGAAAAGAACGGCACTCCTGCCTCGCCAGCCACGGCGCGTGCGATGAGGGTCTTGCCGGTACCCGGAGGGCCCACCAGCAGGGCACCCTTGGGCAGCTTGGCACCAAGGGCGGTGTAGCGCTTGGGGTTGTGGAGGAAGTCCACCATCTCCTGCAACGACGCTTTGGCCTCGTCCTGTCCCGCCACGTCGGCAAAGCGAGTCTTCACCTGCGTGTCGGCATAGACCTTGGCGCCGCTCTTGCCCAGCGACATAAAGTTGCCCATACCCATACCGCCAGCGGCACCGGCTCCCTTGCTCATACGTTTGAACATAGCTCGGTAGAAGAGCCAGAAAAGCAAGCCGGGCAGTATCCACCACGTGATGAAATCAATGATGGGCGACCGCTGACCTTGGATTTTTTTGACAAATTCAATCTTGCCGCTTTCGTTGGGGCTTGTGGCCTGCAGCAGACGGTCCACCAGGTTGGGGTCGTCGACGCTGCCGGTGCTGTAGGTCTGTTTGCCGGCGGTATAGAGTATCTGTTCGTCGGTGATGACCACCTGCTCCACTTCGCCTTCTTCCACTTTGGCTATGAACGAGCCGTAGTCGGTTTGAACGATGCTGTGTTGGTTGATGGCTGGCTGCAGAACAACGTTTATCAGCAACAGGAACAGCGCCACAGCGATAAAGCCCCATATCTGGGGACCGTTGCCGCCAACCTTCTGTTCGGGTTTCTTCTTCTGCTGCTGGTTGTTATCAGGTTGCTGGTCTGGAAATTCCACAAAGTTCATATTGTCTGATACTTTTATTAATAAAAATGCAAAATTACGCCCATCTGTTCATATGCCGTTTACATAATTGTGTAAATCTCATCCTATAAACCATAGATTTACACTTTTATGTAATATTCAGGAGCTTTCAGCGTTATAAAAGAATACAATACAAAGACAGAATGACAGCATACGAACCCTACATAGCAATGGCGCAATCGATAGCCAACATCACTTTTCAAGGAATATACCTTATCAATCCCGTTGAAAAGCAGGTTGTCTATGCCTCCGACACGCTGCACCAGCGGTCGCCCGGCGACACTGTTTCTGCCGAGACGTTGATTTCGCTTGGCCAACTGGAACTGGACGCCATCGCAGCCGCCACCGTCCAATACAAAGCTGCCACACCTGAGAGGCGAAAAGGATTCATGCTCCATATCAATACCCCTTGGCAAAATCAAAACACGTTGGCCTCCCACAAACTGACAATCATACACACCGATGAGCAAGGCAACCCACTACTGGTGATGGGACTTGTCTCGCCATCTGTCCGCGAGCGCACAGATGGCATTATGTTCCGTTTTGCCGACGAGGATGCCTTGTACCAATACCAACACGAAACAAGACAATGGGTACGCCAGCCGTTACCACATCTTACCGGCAACGAGCTCACTATGCTTCGCCTCACCTTGCAGGGACATTCGCTCGAAGCAATAGGCCGACTGATGTATAAAAGCACCGAAAGCGTGAAATACTATCGCCGTCAGGTCTTCGAGAAACTCAATGTGCGAAACATCACCGAAGCCCTTGTTGTCGCCGCCGACTACTGTTTTCTATAACCGCATCCCTGCCATACGGGCAACAAGGAATGATTGCAATCATGTGTCAATGTGTAAATGCGTGACTAGTATACAGACACATGATACCATTAAGAATTGGCACAACAAATTCTCAGATGCTCCGGCTGCGCTGCCATTGCTCGCCCTTGCGGTGGCGGACAAAGCGGAAATCGCACCGATCGCCGCCCTGGCAGAGGGTCTGGGTGCGGATGAAGTCGGTGTAGGGCAACGAGCCGTAGTTGATGATGTCGGCATGGCAGAACATCGGGCCGAAGCGTTCCAGCACGCCGCGCTTCTCAAAGATATGGCGGTAGAGGCATTCGGTGCACTCAAAGTGGAACTCGTTGCGCGGGTCGGTGTCGAGGTGCCACACGTAGCACCAGCCCCAGCCACACGAAAGGCGCTCAATGACGCCGCCCGCACCAGCACCTACTACGCCTTTGCCCCCCTTCATCGGTGCCGCCCTGTCGTTCCTGCTGCTCGGCGAGCCGCTGACGCCCCTCTTCCTCGTCACCACCGCCGTGATGGCCGCCGGCTGCTGGCTGGCCGCCAAAAGCGACAGCTGATCTGGACATCGGTTGTGGAACTAATTTGTTTGTGATTATGCAGGCAAATTAATCCCCCACAAAACAATAAAGAGACAATGAAAAAAGCATTCCTATTCCTTGCGGCGGTCGCCATGTGCGCCAATGCCGCTTTTGTACAAGAGGAGAAAAAGCAGAAGGCGTGTGCTACAAGTTCGACACCGTCAAGGTGAGCCCCGTCGTCTCCGTCAAAGATCAGAATAATGCCGACACCTTGTGGGCCAACAATGTCCACATCTCCTTTGAATCGCACTCGGGCTTCGTCTACGGCACCGTCACACATACCACCACCATCCACGTCGCCCCGGGTCCGCTACCACCGCGTCGGGGCGACCGACCGCTACTGCAACGGCACCGACGTCTCCTTCGCCAACCCTTGTGGCGGAGTTGGTGTTGTGTTCCCATCAATCGGATGAAATGCGTGTTGGCACGTGCCCCAATCCTACCGCGGATATTGTCGTGTTGAAGGGTCTCCGGCATGGCTCAACGGTGCGCTTTGTCGATATGCGTGGGTGCTTGCGTATGTCTGCCCGGAGCAATGGCACAGAGATGGCCGTCGATATCAGTGATTGACCGCTGGAAGTGTATGCGGTTGAGTCTTCTGGCGGATGGCGCGGCAGACTTGTGGGCGAATGAGAATGGGCGAAGCTGTCAAATAAATCGCCTGATATAAAAAAAGAGCATATCTTCGAAAACCGAAGGTATGCTCTTTTTTTGTGTGTATGCTTCAGAACCAGAAGCCGTCGTTGCCTTGTTGCCAGTCGTTGTGCTCGATGAAGGTCTCGGTTTCGCGATAAATGTGATTGCCGTCGGCCTCTTCGACCAACATAAGCTCTATCTGGTTGTCGATCGGATTGGTCATCTGCTCGACGATCGAACCCGACTCGGCGTATCCCTTCTCTGTCCGGAATGCTGCAACCGTCAGTGTTGGCGACAAATACGGCTTCTTCATCTCTCAGGCTTTGCGGATGGCGATGTATGTCGATTGTCCGTCTACGAGTTCTATCTGCTGACCGCCAGCCACCTCTGGTACAAGTGTCAGCGATGTGCAGAGCGTTTCGGCGCAGATGTAGTCGCGGTGTTTGTCTACGGCGTTGTCCCATTCGCCGCTCTGCAGCTCGACGACGATGCGGTCGGTGACGTCGAAGCCCTCCTTGCGGATGTTCTGTATGCGGTTGACCAGCTCGCGGGCTATGCCTTCGTCGATAAGCTCTTGGGTCAGCGTGATGTCGAGGGCCACGGTGAGCGAGCCGTCGTTGGCTACAACCCATCCGGGGATGTCCTGAGTGGCAATCTCGACGTCGCTGAGGAGCACTTCGCAGTCGGTGCCCTCTACGCTCACCATGCATCGCCCGTCGGCTTCGAGGGCGTTGATCTGCTCCTGGCTGAAAGCCTGGATGGCGGCGCCGAGAGCCTTCATCACCTTGCCGTAGCGCGGTCCGAGGGTCTTGAAGTTCGGCTTTATCTTTTTCACCAGCAGGTTGTTGTCGGCAGCAAGGAACTCGATGCCCTTCACATTCAGCTCTGAGCATATAAGATGCTGCACGCGCTCAAGCTGGGCCTGCATCTCGGCGTCGCGCACCGGGATGACGATGCGTTGCAGCGGCTGGCGCACGCGCAGGTTGCTCTTCTTGCGCAGGCCGAGCACCATGGAGCAGACCTTCTGTGCCAGCTGCATGCGCTCTTCGAGTGCTTTGTCTATCATGGCCGTGTGCACCTCGGGGAATGCGAGGTGGTGCACGCTCTCCACCTTGTGGCGGTGGGCAACGGCGTTGAGGTCGAGGAACAGACGCTCGCTGAAGAACGGCGCTATCGGTGCCATCAGGCGGCTGAGGGTCTCAAGGCAGGTGTAGAGGGTTTGGTAGGCCGAAAGCTTGTCGTCGGTCATCTCACCACGCCAGAAACGGCGGCGGCAGAGGCGCACATACCAGTTGCTGAGGTAGGCATCGACGAAGGTGCCTATCGCGCGGCCGGCGCGGGTGGGCTCGTAGTCCTCGAAGGCGTCGCCGACGGTCTTCACCAGCGTGTTCAGCTCGCTCAGTATCCAGCGGTCGATTTCCGGACGCGTTTCTATGTCGATGTCCTTCTGGCTGTAGTCGAAGCCGTCGAGGTTGGCATACAGTGCAAAGAAGCTGTACGTGTTATACAGCGTTCCGAACAGCTTGCGGCGCACCTCGTCGACGCCCTCGACGTCGAACTTCAGGTTGTCCCACGGCTGGCTGTTGGTGATCATATACCAGCGCGTGGCGTCGGGGCCGTATTTGCCCAGCGTCTCAAACGGATCCACGCCGTTGCCCAGACGCTTGCTCATCTTGTTGCCGTTCTTGTCGAGCACCAGGCCGTTGCTTATCACGTTCTTGAACGCCACCGAGTCGAAGCACATGGTGGCTATGGCGTGCAGCGTGTAGAACCAACCGCGGGTCTGGTCGACACCCTCGGCAATGAAGTCGGCCGGGAACTGGTCGGGGCGCAACTCTTCGCCCATGTAGTGAATCTGTGCGTAGGGCATGGCACCGCTGTCGAACCACACATCTATCAGGTCCGGCTCGCGGCGCATCGGTTTGCCGCTGTCGCTCACCAGAACCACGCCGTCGATATACGGGCGGTGCAGGTCGAAGTCCTTGCCGGCATAGGGGTTCTCTTTCATCAGCCCGGCGGCCACAGCCTTGTCTATCTCCTTGCGGAGTTCGGCTACGCTGCCTATGCACTTCTCCTCCTTGCCGTCCTCTGTGCGCCAGATGGGCAGGGGGGTACCCCAATAGCGGCTGCGGCTGAGGTTCCAGTCCACTATGTTCTCCAGCCAGTTGCCAAAGCGGCCCGTGCCAGTGGCCTCAGGTTTCCAGTTGATTGTCTTGTTCAGCTCTATCATGCGGTCCTTCAGGGCCGTGGTGCGGATAAACCAGCTGTCGAGCGGGTAGTAGAGCACTGGCTTGTCGGTGCGCCAGCAGTGGGGGTAGCTGTGCGTGTGCTTCTCGCTCTTGAAGAGCTTGCCTTCGCCCTTCAGCATAATGACCAGCTCCACATCGAGGCTCATGTCCTTCTCGGTCTTGGTGGGGTCGTAGGCGTTCTTGACGAACTTGCCTGCATACTGGCCGTAGAGCTCGGTGTCCATGTTGGCCTTCACCCATTCCGGGTCGAGGTCTTCAATCGGAGCAAAACGGCCCCGCTTGTCCACCATCGGCAGCTGCTTTCCGTCGCGGTCGAAGAGCAGAAGCTCGCCGATGCCGGCCTTCTTGGCCACGCGGGCGTCGTCGGCGCCGAAGGTGGGGGCGATGTGGACGATGCCGGTGCCGTCCTCGGTGGTCACATAGTCGCCCAGTATTATGCGGAACGAACCCTGGTCAGAAACCTCGCGCGGCTTCACCCAGGGTATGAGCTGCTCATAGCGCAGTCCCTCCAGGTCCTTGCCCTTGCATTCGGCCACAATCTTGTATTCCGGACTCTTGCCCTCGGGGAACATCGAGCCCACCAGCGGCTTGGCCATAATGATGCGGCACGGCTGTTCGGTGTAGGGATGCGTAGTCTCTATCAGCACATAGTCTATATTCGGACCCACGCAGAGTGCCGTGTTGCTCGGCAGCGTCCACGGCGTGGTGGTCCACGCTATGGCGTAGGTTTTTAGCGGAGAATTGAGAACCGAGAACTGAGAACTATTGCTGACGCTTTCCGTTCTCCGTTCTCCGTTCTCCGTTTTCAGTTCGAACATGGCCACACACGTGGTATCCTTCACGTCGCGGTAGCAGCCCGGCATGTTCAGCTCGTGGCTGCTCAGTCCCGTGCCAGCCGCCGGACTGTACGGCTGTATGGTGTAGCCCTTGTAGAGCAACCCTTTGTCATACAGCTTCTTCAGCAGGAACCAAAGGGTCTCGATGTATTCGTTGTCGAAGGTGATGTAGGGGTTCTTCAGGTCGACCCAATAGCCCATCTGCCGCGTCAGCTCGTCCCAGAGGTCCTTGTATTTCAACACCTCCGTGCGGCAGGCACGGTTGTAGTCGTCCACGCTTATCTTCTTGCCGGTATCCTCTTTGGTGATGCCGAGGTTCTTCTCCACGCCCAGCTCCACCGGCAGGCCGTGGGTGTCCCAACCGGCCTTGCGCTCCACAAGGAAACCCTTCTGTGCCTTGTAGCGGCAGAAAACATCCTTGATTGTGCGCGCCATCACATGGTGTATGCCCGGCTTGCCGTTGGCCGACGGCGGACCGTCGTAGAACACAAACGAAGGATGCCCCTCGCTCAGGCGCTGACCCTTCTCAAACGTCTCGTTCTCTTCCCAATAGCGGCGCACTTCTTCGCCGATTTGGGTCAGATTAAGCTGCTTATATTCGTTGTATTTCATCTCCATAATATGTGTTGTCTGTTGATTGTCAGTCGTTTGTTTGCGTTTCTTGCCGCAACATGAAACTACAAATATACGTTTTTTTTTAAATATAGCGCTTCCAAATCAAAAAAATGCCGTTCATGCGCCTCGCGGCTGAGGCAAAAAATCCACATCCGACCCCGTTCATGTTCCAATCCGATGCTGTACCGGTAGTGCATATCA
>JAZNSV010000100.1:0-2593 GCA_045591485.1 Bacteroidales bacterium
TTTCAACCCCATCTCCGTTAAATAATATTTTTGCTTGGGATGATGCGGTATGTCTGGATGCGTCTTGGCACGGAGGCGGGCGTTCACGGCATAGCCTTTCACAAGATACTCTTTCAGAACTTTGTTTGCCCAACGACGGAATTGCACACCGCGTTTTGCATTTACACGATAACCTACGGAGATTATCATATCGAGGTTGAAATACGGTATTTGTCGAGAAACGGTTCTTTTTCCTTCAATTTGAACTTGTGCAATTTTTGCACAGGTTGACTCACGATCTAATTCCGCTACTTTATAGATATTGCTGATGTGACGCACAATAGAGGTTCTGTCGGTCTGAAACAGCTCTGCCATTTGCGCTTGTGTAAGCCACACCGTGTCATTCTCCATGCGGACATCCACTTGTGTCTGTCCGTCTTCGGTTTGATAGATGAATATTTGGTTGTTTTCGTTCATAAGATTATGCTAAAGTATCAAAACCTAAACCCAATGCTGCCCAACTGCTTGCGGATTTCGTCTTCCAACTGGTGTGAACGTTCGAAGAGGTCGGCCAATTCGGTGGTGAGGCGTTGCATCTTTTGGTCGAACGGCTCGCCATCGTCCTCGGCTTCGGCAATGCCTACGTAGCGGCCGGGGGTAAGGATATAGTCTTGTGCAGCTATCTGCTCGGTAGTGACTACGGCACAGAAGCCTTTCTCGTCCTCCAAGGTGCCTTGCTGGAAGGCTTCGAAGGTGTCGGCTATGCGGCGGATGTCGCCCTCGGTGGTCAGCTCGCGCAGCTTGCGGGTGACCATCGTGCCCAGGTTGCGGGCATCGATAAAGAGTGTTTTGCCGGGTTGCGCCTTTTGCTTGCTTAAAAACCATAGGCACACGGGGATGCCAGTGCTATAGAATAGCTGACTGGGCAGCGCCACGATGCCCTCTACCAAGTCGGCCTCGATAATATTTTTGCGTATGTCGCCCTCGCCACCGCTTTGGCTGGATAGTGAGCCGTTGGCCAGCACAAGGCCTATCTTGCCGGTGGGCGAAAGGTGGTGTATCATGTGTTGCATCCAGGCGAAGTTGGCGTTGCCTGCCGGTGGTATGCCGTATTGCCAGCGCACGTCGTCTTGCAGCTTGTCTTGCCCCCAACGGTCGAGGTTGAAGGGGGGATTGGCCATGATAAAGTCGGCTTTCAGCGTGGGGTGCTGATCGTCGAAGAAGGTGTCGGCAAAGGTGCCGAGGTTGCCCTCCAAGCCGCGAATGGCAAGGTTCATGTGGCACATCTTCCAGGTGTTGGGGTTGGACTCTTGGCCGTAGATGGAGATGTGGCGCAACTCGCGCTGGTGGCTTTCGATGAACTTGGCGCTTTGCACAAACATGCCGCCCGAGCCACAGGCGGGGTCGTAGATGCGGCCGTGGTAGGGCTTCAGCACCTCGACAATGGTGCGCACAATGCACGAGGGGGTGTAAAACTCGCCCGCGTTTTTGCCCTCCATCGAGGCAAACTTCATCAAGCAGTATTCGTAGGCGCGGCCAAGGAGGTCTTTTTCATCGCCTGCGCTGTGCATCTCTACGTTGGTAAACAAATCCACTACATCGCCCAAGCGGCGCTTGTCCAGCTCGCGACGGGCGTAGTTCTTGGGCAAGATGCCTTTCAAGGTGGGGTTTTCTTTCTCAATCTCGCGCATGGCGTCGTCTATCGCCTCGCCCACTTCGGGGGTGTGGGCAGCAGCCGAGATAACCTTCCAACGTGCTGTTGGGGGCACAAAGAACACGCCGTCGGCCATGTATTCGTCCTTGTCTTCGGCATCGGCATACTCGTCGTTCAGCAATTCGCTGTATTTTGCTTCGAACTTATCGGAGATGTATTTCAAGAAGATAAGCCCCAACACCACACCCTCGTACTCGGATGCGTTAAGGTTGCCACGCAGGGTGTCGGCAGCTTGCCATATTTTTTCTTCAAATCCTATCGAGATGGTATTCTTTTCTTGCTTTGCCATAGTATTTTTTATCTTTTCGTCTATTTGATTCTATAAATAATATCTGTTCCAACATGTGTTTAAATGACTTACAAAGTAAAGTATTCTTTTTCGTAAATGCAAATGTATAGGGCAAAAATCAACTGCTACACCCACTATGACAGTTATGACAGTTGACAGTTGTTTTTTGGACACACTTATCCATCACCTTAAAATGAATACTACTATATATATAAATATATATAGTAAATTATTCTTACATGGCTTTATTCTCAAAAGAAACATGTAGTATGCTCAAAATTTAATTGTCAACTGTCATAACTGTCATACTTAGATTTTATGCTTAACAGAAAATAAATTTTCCGAGAAGTCAAAATTTATTTGGTGTTAGCTTGTAGATGGTAGTGATTGGTGTCCGTGTGGCGGAATGGCGATGTGTGGGTGGGGAAATGGTTTGACAAGAGAAAAGAGTTGTGAGTGCTGAGTGCTGAGTGAGGGGTGTCCCTACATTGGTCGTCTGTAAAGACGGGGTTTGGAGATGTTTTGTAGAGACGTCATAGTATGGCGTCTCTTGGTGGTGTTTCATGGTGGCGGGATACGGAGACGCCTCGGTGAGACGTCTCTACAAAAAG
>JAZNSV010000101.1:0-11155 GCA_045591485.1 Bacteroidales bacterium
TATCGTTGATGTATCGTTGATATGCACTTTTTAACATTTTGCAGACCTCTCTGTGGCATCAAGTCGGGTGGGGGAGGGTGAGGGGTGAAAAAAGAATGCCGGTATCGAAAAAAGTTGTAATTTTTGCGCAGAAATTTAACAATTGTATTTATATCCATTGTTGGAATGAACCTGGTGAATGGATATGAAACTCTTCTTATGGCGAATGACGCATTGCTGTCCATGATGGAAAAAGACTATGGAATGCTCGATGAATTCCCCGAGTATTATGGCGGAGACACGTCTGTCGATGCGAGATGAAAAGCGAAAAAAACAAAAAAAATGCAAAAAATTTTGCCAGTATCAAAAAAAGTTGTAATTTTGCACTCGGTTTGAATGAGAAAAAAACAATTGTCGATGCTCTTTTGTTGTTCAAATTCAGCCACTTAAACGAAAATAGAAAATAACAAAGTCATGGCAAAGAAAAATAAAGACGCACGTGTTCAGGTCATCCTGGAGTGCACCGAGCAGAAGAACAGCGGCGTTCCCGGCATGAGCCGCTACATCACCACCAAGAACAAGAAGAACACTCCGGAGCGCTTGGAGCTCAAGAAGTACAACCCCTTCCTGAAGAAGGTCACCGTTCACAAAGAAATCAAGTAACAAAGATAAAATAGGAGACACTAAGATATGGCAAAAAAAGTTGTTGCTACCCTTAAGACCCAGACCGGTAAGAGCTACGCCAAGGTTATCCGCATGGTCCGCTCCGAGAAGACCGGCGCCTACTGCTTCAAAGAGGAAGTTGTTCCGTCAGACAATGTTCAGGAGTACCTGAAAAAGAAATAAATTTTTTTCATACGCTTTTGTTTTGGCCTGTCCCCCGGTCTTGGGGGGCAGGTTTTTTTACGGCAAAAGGAGTGCTGCGTACAATAAAAGACCTACGTGCGCGTTATGAATAAAAAAATAAAAACCATAATGAATACAGCAGTATATAATGTGGGGTTGCCAAAGTCAGACTTGCCGTTTATGCAGAAGCTTGCAAAACGCATGGGGTGGACTTTGTCCGAGGCAGTGCCGGGTGACGCCTTGTTTGACCCTGAAAGTGGCGAATACCTCAACGCCGAGACGATGCGCGCAATCCGCGACGCCGAGGCCGGGGTCGGAGTGAGGCAGGCAGAGAGTATCGACGAACTCATTTCTGCGCTTTAGGTATGAGCACCCGATACAAGCTTGAATACGGTGGCAGGTTCATGAAAGACCTGAAACTTGCCAAACGGCGTGGACTTGACCTTGGACAGCTAAAGGCGGTGACCGATATGCTCCAAGACGGGGTGCGGCTTCCTGCCAAATACCGCGACCACAATCTGACTGGCAGCTATGACGGCTATAGAGAATGCCACATCAATCCTGATTGGCTGCTCATTTACAGCCGTAAGGATGCCGTTCGGGTGGTCGCTCTCTATAGCACCGGCACTCATGCCGATTTGTTTTAATTGAAAGAAATGGAAAATCTGATTGACACGATAAAAACCCTGGCCGCCGCCCAGCGCGACGAGGTGATAGGCTGGCGCCGGTGGATGCACCGCCACCCCGAGCTGAGCCAGAAAGAATACGGAACGATGGAGTTCGTGGCCCAGCGGCTGCGCGATATGGGCCTCGAGCCGCGCACAGGCATCGGCCGTACCGGCGTGATGGCCATGCTGCATGGCGGCGGACAGACCGAGTCCGGCAAGCCTTACTGCGTGGCCCTGCGGGCCGACTACGACGCGCTGCCCATCACTGAATGCACGGGCCTCGACTTCGCGTCGGAAAATCCGGGCGTGATGCACGCCTGCGGACACGACATGCACACCTGCTCGCTGCTTGGCGCCATCAAAATACTCACCCAGATGCGCGAGCAGATATGCGGCGACCTTATGTTTATCTTCGAACCCAGCGAGGAGAAGTACCCCGGCGGCGCACGCATGATGATGGACGACGGCCTCTTCAGCGAGGTGACGCCCAACGAGATATACTCTTTCCACTGCCTGCCCGAGATGGACTTCGGACGCGTGGGCATGAAGAAGGGCAAGTATATGGCTTCGACCGACGAACTCTACTGGACAGTCAAGGGCAAGGGTGGCCACGGCGCCACGCCGCACCTCAACGTCGACCCCGTGGTGGTGGCGTCGCACATTGTGATTGCCCTGCAGCAAATAGTCAGCCGCAACGCCGCGCCCATGATGCCCACGGTGCTCACCATAGGCAAGATAGAGGATGTGGGCGGCCGCACCAACATCACCCCCGACACGGTGAAGATGGAGGGCATCATCCGTTCGTTCGACGCCGAGTGGCGCCTGCGCACGCATGAGCTGATACGCAAGATCAGTTGCGGAGTGGCCGAGGCCATGGGCGCCGAATGCGACCTCTTTATCGACTACGGCTATCCGCCGGTGGTCAACGACGACGAATGCACGCAGCAGGTCTTCGACAACGCCTGCGCCTTTGTGGGCAAGGACAACGTAGAGTGGCTCGACCTGCGCATGACGGCCGAGGACTTCGCCTTCTTCGGACAGAAGATTCCGGCATGCTATTTCCGCATCGGCATCCACGAACCCGGCACCCCCTTCAGCAACCTGCACCGCCCCAACCTTATAGTCGACGAGCGCAGCCTCGAACTGGCCAACGGCTTGGTGGCCTACAACGCCATCATGGCCCTCAGAAACAGAATAAAACAATAGATGGATAACGTTCAACAACTGGAAACCAAACCCATTGGCGCACTGCTGCTGCAGTATGCCCTGCCGGCGGTCATCACGCAGATCATTTCGTCGGTCTACAATATCGTAGACCGCGTTTTCCTTGGTCAATATGTCGGCGCATTGGCCATTGCCGGCCTGGCCATCACCATGCCTATCATGAACATCATCCATGCCCTCGGCTCGCTGGTAGGCGTGGGCGCCAGCAGCCGCATGAGCATCGTGCTGGGCCGCAAGGATGTGCGATGGGCCGAGAAGATATTGGGCAACAGTATGTTGCTCACCTTCTTCTTCGGATTCCTTTTCGTCGCCGGCGGCTACCTATTCATGGACCGCATACTGCAGATGTTCGGCGCTTCGCAAGACACCATCGGCTATGCCCGCGAGTATATGCTCATTGTGCTGCCGGGCATGTTCTTCACCACCATGAGTTTCAACCTCACCGGCCTCATCCGCGCCAGCGGCTATCCCACCAAGAGCATGTGGATCATGGCGGGCGGAGCCATCCTGAATATCTTCCTCGACGCCTTGTTTATCAGCGTGCTGGGGTGGGGTATTGCAGGTGCGGCCTGGGCCACCACCATCTCGATGTTCACCACAGCCATTGTGGCCGTGGTCCATTTTGTGATGCCGCACAGCTTCATTCGCTTCAAGCGCCACGCCTGGGCACCGAAGCTGTATATCTTCCGCAATGTGCTGCTCATAGGCATGAGCCCGTTCCTGATGAATTTTGCCGCTTCGTTTGTGGTGGCCCTACTCAACCGCCAACTCATACGCTACGGCGGCGACCTGGCCGTGGGTGCCTACGGCATTGTAAACACCTTCGGCGCTTTCCTGGTGATGTTCATCCTTGGCCTCTGCCAGGGCATGCAGCCTATTGCGGGCTACAACTACGGCGCCGGACACAACCACCGCCTGCGCGAGGTGTTCACGCTGACGATGAAGGTGTCGCTGGTGGTGGGCACCATCGGAGCCCTGCTGGCGATGATTGTCCCGCGGCTGATACTCAGAGCCTTCACCGACAGCGAGGAGCTGATTGGCATAGGCATACCGGCCATGCGCTACCTGAATGTGATGATGCCTCTGATTGCATTCACCATCACCAACTCGCAGTTCTTCCAGAGCATCGACAAGCCGTGGATAGCCATTGTCACCAGCCTTTCGCGTCAGGTGCTCTTCCTCATACCGCTGATGTTCATCATACCCTACTTCATGGTCCAGGCCGGTGGCGACGGACTGACCGGTGTGTGGGTCACATGCACCACGTGCGATGTGCTCGGCGCCGTGCTGGCAGCGGCATTGCTTGTGTCGCAGCGTCAGGTGTTCCGCCCGGGATATGTGGCGCCGGTGCGGCGTCCCCGCAAGGAGGCGGGCCCCAAGGAATGAAGACTTTCGAAAATATCTCGCTTGAAAACTGCAACACATTCGGCATTGATGCAAAAGCACGGCGGATGCTGGTGGTGGAGCCTGGCGATGCGGTGCCAAAGGTCGACGGACCGTTGCTGGTGCTCGGTGCCGGGAGCGATGTGGTCTTCACCCGCGACTACGACGGCACGGTGATGCGCCTGGCCGATGTGGCCGATGTCTTGGTAGATGGCACTTGTGTCTCGGCTTGGGGCGGCATGGCGATGGACGACCTCGTGCGGTGGACGATAGCCCGCGGGCTGTACGGACTGGAGAACCTCTCGGCCATACCAGGCACGGTAGGGGCCTCGGTGGTGCAGAACGTAGGGGCCTACGGTGTCGAGGCAAAGGATGTGGTGGAGCGTGTAGAAGCCTACGACCTGCAGCAAGGCTGTAGGGTGTGCCTCTCGCCGGCGGAGTGCAGATTCGATTATCGCGCATCGCGTTTCAAACAGGAGGGCGGACGCTGGCTGGTGCTGCGGGTGGTCTATCGGCTGAGTGCCACTTTTGTTCCCAACCTGAGCTATAAGGCCCTTGAGGGTATGCCCCACGATACGGCCCACGAACTACGCGAAGCCATAACGTCGTTGCGGTGGAGCAAACTGCCACGCCCCGAAGAACACGGCTCGGCAGGCAGCTTCTTCAAAAACCCTGTGGTCGATGGCGATAAATACGCCTGTCTCAGAGCTCTGTACCCTGAAATGCCCGAGGCGCATGCCACCCCGGCAGGCTATAAGCTGAGTGCCGGGTGGCTGATAGACCGTGCCGGATGGAAGGGCAGAACCATGGGTAAGGCAGGTGTGTGGCCTGGCAATGCACTTGTGCTCTACAATGCAGGCGGCTGCTCGGGCGACGAGGTAGTAGCCCTGGCCCGCGCTATCCGCGACGATGTGCTCAGCCGCTTCGGCGTGGCTCTCGAATGTGAAGCAATAATCATTTAGATATGGAAAAGGTAGATAAATTCTGGCAGTGGTTCACAGACCACAACGAACAACTCATAGCCATGGGCGACCTCGACGACAAGGAGCGCCGCGAGCTGGAAACGGCTCTGCAGTATCAGCTCACCAAGTACTGCGATGGCCTGTCGTACGAAATAGGCGAAGCGTCGGCCAACGGGCGCACACTGACTTTCACCGCCGAAGGCGATACCGACCTCTTCCGCTATGTGGTTGAACTGGTCGATACTGCCCCCGACCTCGACTGGTGGGAGTTTGTGGCCTTCAAGCAGCCGATGGGTACCGAACTGAAGATACATTTCGACAAACTGCTGTTCGACACCAGCAAGATGTACTTCCAGCAACTGGAGTGCGAAGAGGAACCCGAGATGCTTGGATTGCGTGTGGCCGTTGAAGGCGGCGACCGCAAGGACGAAGACTTCCAGGTGGGTGTATATGTCACACTTGAAGCCCTGTTGGGTGAGTTCGACTGCGCTACGCTGATTGGCTATATGGACACCGTGCCGCTGATGGCCGAACCGTTTAAGGCCGGATTCAATCCGTTGGACGATCTGCCTCGCTTTGCCGAGTGGTTCAAACAGAAACGCGACGAGTAGCGCCGTATGCCCACCGCACGCGACCCACGATACAGAGGGCGCCGCACACGGCCGGCATCCCAGCGCCCTGCCGGCCACCTGCGCACCAACTACAACGAGACGGATTTCGAAGCCTTCCGTAGGGATTTGGAACGCCTCTACGCTTCGTGGCCAAAGGCTGTGCGCGAAAAAGACAAGAAATCCGCGGATGTCGAATATCTGAAACAAGCGGCTCTGTCTTCTCTGATTGTGATGGTGCCCCTCACGGTATTCTTGGTTTGGGCTGTCATTAATGCTGGCATGCCTTTTTATTGGCTTCCCATTGCCCAGTCTCTCGTAGTGGCGTATTTCTTCTTGCTGCATATCATTGGCAAGTCCACCAATAATGACTGGTATACGCAGCAGTATATCTACCGGGAGGCCGAGCGGCGCGGCATCGAGACCAAAAACAGGTACGATGCTTTCAATATATATTATTTGATGAATAAAATCAATGCCGATTACAACAGTCGGCTTTGGAACCGCAAATTCACGTGGACATGAAAAAGCTTTATATGCTCGCCGTTGTGGTGGCGGTGTTTGCGGTTGCTGGTTGCGGAATGAATAGCGCTGTACATAAGAACGGTGAACCGGACAAACCCTTCTGCACTGCGCAGCGCCTCTATGCTCCGGGCGACTATGGCTCGGCCAACTGGCGCATTCCGGCATTGCTTTGTCTCGACGACGGAACTCTCCTTGCCGTCAACGACAAGCGCAAATACAATGAGACCGATTTGCCGCAGGATATCGATATTGTTATCCGTCGCAGCAGCGATCTGGGCACTACCTGGACTGAGCCGGAGACCATTATTGCAGGCACCGGTGTCGGGCACGGCTATGGCGACCCGGTCCTCGTGCAGTGTGCCAATGGCGATGTGCTCTGCCTTTTTGCAGGTCACAACGGCTACTTCCAGTCGACGGCGGAAAACCCGATTTGTGTATTCTACAAGCGCAGCACCGACCGCGGACAGACGTGGGGCGACACGGTGAATATCACCCCCATTGTGTGGGGCCAATCGGGCTATCGCGGTGCTTTCGTGGCTTCCGGCAACGGTCTGCGTCTGAAACGCGGTGTGCATGCCGGGCGCATACTCTTTGCCGCTGCGGTGCTGCGCGAGGGAGAATATGTCAGCGACAACTATGTTGTCTACAGCGACGACAACGGATACACGTGGCATCGGTCAGAAATGGCCTTCAAGGCTGGCGACGAAGCCAAACTTGCAGAGTTGGCCGATGGCCGCATACTTATCAGTGTGCGCCGCAGCGGTGCACGCGGCTGCAACATCAGCAGCGACGGCGGCCATACCTGGGGCTCGCAGCGCACGTGGCCCGAAATGCACGTCAATGCCTGCAATGGCGAGATGCTGCGCATAGACGACACCACGCTGCTGCACAGCATTCCAAACTCAACAGAGCGCCGCGATGTGAGCGTATTCATCTCCAACGACGAAGGTGCCAGCTGGCATTCGCCGGTGCCCCTCTTCGAGGGGCCTTCGGTCTATTCGTCGATGACTCTGTTGCCCGACGGCACCGTGGGCGCATATATCGAGCGCAACCCTTCCGGGGCCTGCGAACTGTGGTACTACCGATTCAATATGGCATGGCTGAGGCATCAGCAGGGCAAATAAAAAAGGCGACCAATTTGGTCGCCTTTTTTTATTTGTGTCTCTCTCTTACTGCACGTCCTTCTCGTCGAGGGGCTGTGCCAGGAGGTTGGAGAACTGTCCGCGGCTGTCGAACTCCATGCGGGTGTATTTCACGTCGCGTGTGCCTTTCACCTTCTGGCTTATCACCACGTAGGTGTAGGGTTTGGGTTTCTTGCCGTCGGCGCCGCGCACCTTCGAGTTGTATTCATAGACAACCATTTTCTCAATCTTGTACTTCTCGCCGTTGAATTTTTCGGCCAGGTACTTCAGTATGCCGTTGTTGTAGCGGTCTTTGGCCAGAGTTTTGCCGTTCATGTAGGGCTTGTTGTCGCTGAGCGAGTAGATGCTTTCGCTCTTCACGCCCTGTGTGTTGGTGTAGTAGGCCACGGCATAGTCGCCGTTGCGCTCCACCCATTCCACTGAGCCTTTTACGCGGCGGCCGGTGGTTTTGTTGAAGTCGGCCAGGATAATCGAGTCGGGCGTGAATTTCTCAACCTGCGGTTTGTCCTCTTTCGGGTTGGGTCTGCGACGGTCGCGGCTGCTCTCGGTGCCGGTCTTCTCGCTGATTTTCTCGTCCGAAGCATCCGGGTTGTTGTGGGTGTAGTAGTCGCGTTTGACGGCCTCTGGGTCGGGGGCGTTGCTTTTCATCAGTTTTCCGCGGGTGTCGAAAATCATCTCGCAGTCGTTTTCGGCGATGCCTTTTTTGATGATGATCATGCGGTAGTAGTTGTCGCCGTTCATCTCTTCGACGTAGTCGATGGTCTTGATTCGGTAGCCCGGATAGTTGTTGACGAAGTAGGTGTTCATCATTGTGGGGCATTCTTCGGCCTTGACGGGGAAGGTGCTGTACTGCCAGTCGCCGCCGGCGGTGAAGTAGCTGCGACCGCTCTGTCCGTCGATGACCAGTTCTGCGATGTATTGTCCCGGAGCCTGATACCATGTCTTCACCTTGTAAGAGTCGTAGGTCTTCTCGAGGGTGAGGAGCACGCTGCGGGGCACGGCGGTCTCTTTAATCTTGGTCTGCGCACCGGCTATCAGTGGCAGCGCCATGAGGATGACTAAAACTATCTTCTTCATATCGGTGGATTTTCTTATTGAGTATCGCTTGTTCGCAATTTATTGCATTATTTGAACAGAACGTCCTTGCGGTCGGGGCTGATGCTGACGGCTGCAATGCGGACGCCGGTCTGGCGTTCGATGGCGTCGAGGTAGCTTTTCAGCTTTTCGGGCAGGTCGTTGTAGCGGGTGATGCCTTGCAGGCTCTGCATCCATCCGTCGTAGGGGGTGAATACCGACTCGATGGGCAGTGTGTTGTATTCGAACGGTATTTCGTCGGTCTGCTGGCCGTTGATTTTGTAGGCGGTGCACATTTTCACGGTCTCGAAGTCGTTCATCACGTCGGGTTTGGTGACGAAGAGGTCGGTGACGCCGTTGATCATGCAGGCGTAGCGCAGAGCCGGCAGGTCTATCCATCCGCAGCGGCGCGGGCGGCCTGTGGTGGCGCCGTATTCGTGGCCCAGTTCGCAGAGGCGGCTGCCCGTCTCGTCGAAGAGTTCGGTGGGGAATGGGCCTGCGCCCACGCGGGTGCAGTAGGCTTTGGTGATGCCCATCACCTTGCCTATGGTGCTCGGGGCCACACCCAGTCCGGTGCACACGCCGGCGGTGATGGTGTTGCTGCTGGTGACGAAGGGGTAGGTGCCGAAGTCGATGTCGAGCATCATGGCCTGTGCGCCTTCGGCCAGCACCTTCTTGTTGTCTTTCAGGCACTGGTTGATGAAGTATTCGCTGTTGACGAAGCGGAATTTCTTCAGTGTGTCGAGGCTTTCCATCCACAGGGCTTCGTATTGGTCGAGGTCCATGCCGTCGATGCGGAAGGCCTTGACGTCGAATCCCAGGGTCTGGGCCATGCGTATATGCTGCTCTTTGAGCAGGGTGTAGTGTTCGCGGAAGTCGGGGGCCATCGTGTCGCCCACGCGGATGCCCGAACGGGCAATCTTGTCGGTGTAGGCGGGGCCTATGCCTTTGAGTGTCGAGCCTATCTTGCTGTTGCCTTTGGCCTGCTCGTTGGCGGCGTCCATCATGCGGTGGCTGGGCAGTATGAGGTGTGCTTTCTTGCTGATGAAGAGGTTCTGGGTGGCGTCGACGCCTTTCTCGGCGAGGGCTTCTATCTCCTGGCGGAAGATGCGGGGCTCTATGAGCACGCCGTTGCCGATGAGGTTCACCTTGTCTTTGTGGAATATGCCGCTCGGTATGATGTGCAGCACGTGTTTCATGCCGTTGAACTCGAGTGTGTGGCCGGCATTGGGGCCGCCCTGGAAGCGTGCTATCACGTCGTAGCCCGGGGTCAGCACGTCGACAATCTTGCCCTTGCCTTCGTCGCCCCACTGCAGGCCCAACAATACGTCTATCTTTGTCATAATCTTATTGTTATAATAGTTTGCGGCTTTGTGCTTTGTGCTTGCTGGCCGCTCTAAAAGCGATGCAAAGATACGAAAGTTTTTTAATATGTATAAAAAAATGTTTCGTTGTGCCGACTATTCTGTCAGCTTTTTCATCTGGCGCAGGGCCTCGTCTATCGATGCCACCTTGTCCACGCTGATGGTCAGCCTTTCGCCGCTGTCTTTGAGGTGGGCGCGTGTCGGGTTTTCTTGTGCGTATTGTATCAGCCTCGGGAAGTTGGCGCTTTGGTAGAAGGGGTTTTGCGGGTTGCTCACGAGGTGGAGCACCATGCGGCCCTGCTTGAGCACTATTTTTTCTATGCCGAATTCTTTGGCCATGCGGCGCAGGGTGATGGTGCGGATGAGTTCTTCGGTTGGCTTGGGCAGCGGGCCGAAGCGGTCGACGAGGCGTTTGCGGTAGCCGTCGAGCTCTTCTTCGGTCTGCAGGTCGCTCAGCTCGCGGTATAGGAAGAGCCTTTCGCTGACGTTGGTCACGTAGTCGTCGGGCAGCAGCACCTCGAGGTCGGTCTCCACCGTGCATTCGCGCACATATTCTTTGTTTTCCTCGGCCTCGGCGGCGAAGAGTTCTTTGAAGTCGCTCTCTTTCAGCTCTTCTATGGCCTCGTTCAGTATTTTGTGGTACATGTCGTAGCCCACCTCGCTGATGAATCCGCTCTGTTCGGCGCCCAGTATGTTGCCTGCGCCGCGTATGTCGAGGTCGCGCATGGCTATGTTGAATCCGCTGCCTATGGTCGAGAATTCCTCTATGGCTTTCAGCCTGCGCTGGGCGTCGGGTGTGAGGGTGAGGTACGACGGTATGAGCATGTAGCAGAAGGCCTTGCGGTTGCTGCGACCCACGCGGCCGCGCATCTGGTGCAGGTCGCTCAGGCCGAACTGGTGGGCGTTGTTGATAATCATGGTGTTGGCGTTCGGTATGTCGAGGCCGTTTTCCACTATCGATGTGGCCACGAGCACGTCCACCTCGCCTTCGAGGAAGCGCATCAGCGTCTCTTCGGCCTCTTTGCCGTCCATGCGTCCGTGGGCTATGGCCACGCGTGCGTCGGGCACCAGCCGCTGCACCAGGCCTGCCATCTCGGGCATGTTCTCCACGCGGTTGCTGATGAAGAAGGTCTGTCCGTCGCGGCTCATCTCGTACATGATGGCGTCTCTGATGAGCTCTTCGCTGAAGTCGGCCAGCTCGGTCTCTATCGGCTGGCGGTTGGGCGGCGGGGTCTGTATGACGCTCAGGTCGCGGGCGCCCATCAGCGAGAACTGCAGCGTTCGCGGTATGGGGGTGGCCGTCAGCGTCAGGCAGTCTACTCCCACCTTCATCTGTTTGAGTTTCTCTTTCACACTGACGCCGAACTTCTGCTCCTCGTC
>JAZNSV010000102.1:0-2986 GCA_045591485.1 Bacteroidales bacterium
TTCTGTCTCAGACGATTACATACTATATGTGCAAACCGAACTGAATCTCCGTCCAAGAAAACTTTTGAACTTTTCCTCCCCAAAACAAATCTTTTTGCTATCTTTGCACAACTGTGTTGCACTTGATAGTTGAATCTACGCCCCTTTTTTTTGTGTGTCGCCGCACAATAAAATATATTGTTCTTTGTTATATATAGGATTTTATGATTAACTCGTGTCCATTTGTGTAAATTCGTGTTGTTATAAATAAAAATGACTATCCACATTGTACCGAAGAAGCCTCGGAGAGGCTTGATCTTAATAACCCCATACAAGAAAATCTCCGATTTTCGCAGTGTGGGGATTGGAAACAACCCCTTTGGTGCGTCTCGAAGAGACGCGATTTCGATTTCTCGGATGTTTGCGGATAATCATTAAATAAATTAGCGTGAAAAGGATAGTGTATATAGCGCTGCTGCTGTTGCTTGGCTGTCGTATTAGTGCCCAAGGTGTGGTCGAGGGCAGCGTGAGCGATGCCCGCACATTGCAGCCACTCGAGATGGTTAATGTCGGTATCGTAGGGGGCACCTCGGGTACCGTGACCGATAACCGCGGACACTATAGCCTGCAGGTCGCCGAGAACGACAGTGTCACTATCCGCTTTTCGTTCACAGGCTATGAACCACAGAATGTCCGCATCAAGGTTGTAGGAAAGGTCCGCCTGCGCAATTTGGCATTGCGGCCATCGGCTCAGCAACTCGACGCGGTCGAGGTGAGCGACGAGAAGAGTCGCGAAAGCAGCTTCACCCATATCGACGTCGAACGTATCGAAGCGGCTGTGGGACCTACGGCCGGCGTCGAAGGTGTACTAAAAACGTTGCCCGACGTCAACTCAAGCAACGAACTCAGCAGCCAGTATTCGGTGCGTGGAGGATCGTTCGACGAGAACCTCGTCTATATCAATGGCGTTGAGGTGTTCCGTCCGATGCTTATACGCAGCGGCCAGCAGGAGGGCATGAGCATCATCAACCCCGACCTCGTAAGCAATATCCTCTTCTCGCCTGGCGGCTTCGATGCCAGCTATGGCGACAAGATGTCGTCAGTGCTCGATATAGCGTATCTGCCAGACCAAGGCCGCATCGGCGGCAAGGTGAGCGCAAGCCTGCTCGGAGCATCAGCTTCGTTGCACGGCAGCATCGGACGTCGTTGGAATTTCATCGCCGGATTGCGCCAACACAGCAACCGGTACATCCTCGGATCGCTCGATACCAAAGGGAGCTACACGACAAACTATACCGATTTCCAGTCATGGATAACCTATAATGTCAACGACAGGCTTGATATCGGTCTGCTGACGCTCTTCACCCGTAATGTCTACGGCCTCGTGCCAGAAAGCCAGACTACTGCATTCGGCGGTTTCAACCAGGCCATGGAACTCGACATCTACTTCGACGGTGCCGAAGAAGACCGATACCGCACCTCGCTCGGTGCACTCACATTCCGATGGAGGCCCACTGACGATTGGAATTTGTCAGGCAACATATCAGTGCAGAATATCAGCGAAAATGAGCGCTACGACATACAAAGCCAATACTTCCTTTATGAGGTTGGCATGGGAGAGCAGGTAGGGGAGACCGAACGCTTCGACCGTGGTGTGGGGACCTTCCTTGAGCATGCCCGAAACAGGCTTGGCACAGGTATCTATGCCTTCGACATGAATGCCTCTCGCAGAGCCCGGCTCGGCTATTGGCAGATGGGCGTCAAGATGCAGTATGAAGACGTCAGAGACCGTCTACGCGAATGGCGACTGGTCGACTCCGCAGGCTACGCCATCCCCACGTTCACGAGCGAACCGGGCGACAGCAGCAATATGCCACACAGCCCCATTCTGCAACAGTATGCCAACTCGCTCGGCGGACTCGGCACGATGCGCGGCACCGCATTCTTGCAACGCGAGATAGAACTCACCACCGGAAGCGGTGCGGAACTGAAGCTCGTGGCAGGCCTACGTGGAACAGCCTACAGCACCGAACTTGAATCGCATGACAGTGTTGTCAACACCGGCCTGCGTACCATGTTAAGTCCGCGCATCAGCGCAAGCTACAAACCGCGTTGGGAGCATGATCTCCTTTTCCGACTCGCGGCAGGCATTTATCCGCAAGCTCCATTCTACCGCGAGTACCGCCGTGCCGACGGAAGTCTTAATCCTGCAGTAGACCCTCAGACCTCCTATCAAGTGATGGGCACCGCCGACTGGAATCTTCGCATCTGGGATCGCCCTTTCAAGATTACAGCAGATATTTTTTATAAGTATATAACCGATTTGATACCTTATACTGTCGACAACCTTCGCATAAGCTACGACCCTGACGCACGCGCTGTGGCCTATGCTACAGGACTGAGCTTGCGCATCAACGGCGACTTCGTAGAAGGACTCGAGTCGTGGGCCAGCCTCTCTCTGATGCGCACACAAGAGGATATAGAGGGCGACGAGTTCGGGTGGCTCGACCGCCCCACCGACCAGCGCTTCGCCTTCAAGGTCTTCCTGCAGGACTATATACCCGACATGCCATGGTGGCGCATGAGTCTCAGCATGATATACGCTACGGGTATGCCTGTCGTGGCACCCTATGGACGCCAGGAGAACAGCCTGCGCCTGCCTTCGTATCTGCGTGTCGATTGGGGCAATACCGTCCGCCTTTCGCGTTTCAATAGCATAGGCGGCTGGCTCCAGAGGCATCATATCGACGATATAGATGTCGGAGTCGAAGTATTCAACCTCTTTAACTTCCGTAATGTCATTTCATACCTGTGGGTCACTGACATAGACAATATGCCGCGCCGGGTACCCAACTACCTCACCGCCCGCCAACTCAATGTAAAAATCTCAATTATATTCTAAAGATGTAAAATGAAAAGTTAAAAGTAAAAAGTTAAAAATGAAACGTAAAAAATGAAACTACCTCATAACCCCTAACCCCTAACCACTAACCACTTCCCTCTAACC
>JAZNSV010000103.1:0-4431 GCA_045591485.1 Bacteroidales bacterium
CTGCGTGAAGGTGAAGCTGGCGGGCACCGTCATGGCGTCGCAGTCGGTGTAGGTCTGCAGCGTCAGGCTGTACTGGGCGTTGTCTTCCGAGCACTGGCTGCCGATGCGGAATTCGTAGCTGGTCGAGGGCTGCAGGCCGCCGACGGTGTAGCTGGTGGCGCCGAAGTCGGTGGCGTCGGTGGTCCAGCTGTCGGCGCCGGTCGGGCGGTGCTCGACGGTGAACTGCGAGCAGTTGTCGGCTGCCCAGCTGAGGCTGACGCTCGTGGTGCTGACGCTGTCGAGGACAACTATCGGGGCGGTGCATAGATTGTCAAGGTCGCAGTTGCCTATTATTTGTATGCTGGGCACAGTCTGTGTCTTGCCGCGCGAGGGGGTGCTGTTGCTGTAGGGGCTGTTTGGGTTGGCGGGATCGATGTAGGCGCCGTCGCGATACCAGTAGACGGCATAGCTCTCGTCGGTGTGGCCACGCCATGATATGCTGCTGTAGTGGCCGGTGCGGTTGACGACGGCAATGACGATATTGGAGTCGGCGGGCAGCGCATAGGGTGTGTCGAACATGATGGTGGTCCAGCCGGTGGTGCTCACATCGAGCAGGAAGCTGTCGGCCACCTGGGTCAGTTCGCTGACGGGCACAAAGTTGTTCGTGTCGAGGGAGGTGCGGCCGCCGGGGGTGCCGATGTATACGTCAATCGGGCGGACCTGATAGCTGCTCGGTGTCGACGAAATCTGGTAGCTTATGCCGAACAGGGTGTCGCTGCCGGCAAAGAGCGAGGCGGGATAGATGGTCTGGGTGTAGCCGTAGTTGTAGTTGCCGTGGAATGGCAGGTAGGTGCTGCTGGTGTTGCTTGCCTGCTCGCCGCAGTTGGGCATCTCGATGCTGAAGTTGAACTGCGTGGCGGCCGAGGTGTCGGGGTCGCAGAGGGTCATGAAGTAGGCGGTGTAGCTGTGGCCGCCTTCGAGGCCGGTGAAGATGTGGCTTGTGCCTTCGACAAACACGTCTTCGACAACCATCGTGCTGTCGGCGCGGTCCATCAGGCTCAGCAGGGTGCCCTGGGGAGCCATGCCGTTGCTGCTGTAGTTCCAGGTGAGTGCTGCGGTGGCGAATGTGCGGCCGCCGAGGCTGATGCCGGTCACGGGGTAGCAGCTGACGAGGGTGGTGAAGCTCGGTATGGCCAGCCAGTCGAGGCTGGTGTTGCACTGCGGGCGCACCCAGGCATAGTAGGTGGTGCCGTTGTGCAGGTCTGTGAGCTCCACGCTGTCGCCCGTCGCGGTGACGGTCTGGTAGCCGTCGGCCTCGACGTTGTTCACCGTGCTGTAGCGCACGTCGTAGGTGGCGCCGCCGTGGTTGACGTCGTTCCAGTGCAGCGTGGCGGTGTAGTAGCCGATGTTGTTGCGGCTCGGGGTGTTGGGTTTGCGGCAGGTGCCGGCTTCGCTGATGGCTACGTCGTCAAGGTAGCCGTAGTTGTAGCTGCTGTTGAGCTGCCACTTGAATGCCACGTGGACAGGACCGGCGGCGGTGACGTTGTCGGTGTAGAATTCATATTCGCGCCAGTAGCCTTCGCTGATGCCGGTGGCCACGGCGGTGCACTCGATGAAGCTGCTCGGGTCGGCGCTGTTGGTCAGCACGCCGACTTTCAGGCATCCGTTGGTGGGGGTGGCATAGCTGCTGTTTGCCCAGAAGGTGACCTTGATGTCGTCGGCGTCGGCGGGCACTGCGGGCGAGGCTATCATGCCTGTGGCGCTGCCGCCGTAGATGTACATAGCACGGGTGCCGCTGTGGGCGGTGCTGCCGATGTAGGGATAGTGGCTGCCCGAAGAGACGTATTCCTGTGTGCGGAACCAGCAGGCGGGGAATTCGCCGGTGTTCCAACCTTCGAAGGTCTCAGTGTAGGGCAGCGAGATGGTGCCGCAGGCGGTGCGGCCCGCGAAGGCGGGGCTGTAGAGGGTGCCGTCGCCGCAGAGCGAACCCACGCGGAACTCGTAGAGCGTCGAGGGTTCGAGGCCGCCGACGGTGGCGCTGGTCTGGCTGGTGCCGGACTCGGCGGTGGTCCAGAGGGTGTCGCCGTAGAGGCGGTATTCAACCGTCCATTCGCTCTCCTGGCTGCCGGCCACCCATTCGATGGTGGCAGTGGTCTCGGTGCTGCTGCCGAAAGCGGCCACGGGGGCCAGGCAGTCGGGCGTCTCGCAGTCGCCGAGGAAGGTGATGTCGGGCACGTTGGCGCTCTTGCCGCGTGTTGGGGCCGAGGTGCCGGTGGTGGTGGGTGCGTTGGGGTTGGCGGGGCTTATGGCCTGTCCGTCGCGGTACCAGTAGACGGTGTTGCCCTCGGTGGAGCTGTGGGCACCCCAGCTGAAGCTGCTGTATTCGCCGGTGACGTTCTGCACGGCAACCACCACGTTGCTCGTGCCGTCCCAGGTGAAGGGTTCGCTGAAGGTGATGGTTTTCCAGCCTGTGGCGCTGACGTTGACAACGGCGTTGGCGGCCACCTGGGTCAGCTCGTCGACGGCGACGTAGTCGTTGGTGTCGAGGCTGGTGCGGTCGGTGTTGGCTATGTAGACGTTGACGATGCGGTTGAGGAAGCTGCTCGGCGTCGAGGTGTTGCGGAACTTGATGCCGCTGATCTCGCTCAGGCCTTGCAGTGCGCTGGCGGGATAGATGGTCTGGCTGTAGCCGTAGTCATAGTTGCCGTTGAAGGGCGAGTACGAGTTTGTCGTGTTGCCCTGCAGCTGTCCGCAGCTGGGAGTCTCCAGCGTGACGGTGGCTGCGCTGTAGGCTTCGTAGTCGCCGTCGCACTGGGTGGTGACGCTGATGCTGTAGGTGTGTCCGCCGCTGAGGCCGGTGACGAAGGCCGAGGTGCCGGTGGCTGTCAGGTAGGTGGTGTCGGCGGGGCTGGCGCTGAGGTCTATGATGCGGATGCTTACGCCTGTGGCCTCGCGGCCGAGGCCGGTCTGGTAGGTCCAGGTGAGGGCAGCGCTGGTCTGGTTGCGGTCGGCCACGGCGAGGTTCTGCACCGGGTAGCAGTCGCGCTGTGTGGTGAAGCTGCCGGCTGCGCGCCACATGGTCTGCTCCGAGCCGCAGTTGGCGGCCACCCATGCGTAGTAGGTGGTGTTGGCGGCCAGGCCGGTGACGACGGCGGGCGAGCTGCCGAAAGGCATGTCGATGGCCGAGATGTCGGCCACGTTGTTGGCCGTGGCCACGCGCACGGTGTAGCCCGTGGCGGCGGTGCCGTTGTCGGTCCAGCTGACGGTGGCGCCCTCGTAGGTGGGCTGGCTCACCGAGGCGCTCTCCGGGCGGCGGCAGTCGCTGGCCACCTCGATGTCGATGTCGTCGATATACACGGCTCCGCCGCTGCTGTAGACGTAGCGGAAGACGATGTAGGGGTTGCCGGTGAGGGTCACGGTGTCGGTGTAGAACTCGTACTCGGTCCACACGCTGCTGTTGTTGGGCACGTTGTATACGAGGCGCCAGGTGTCGGCGTCGGCGGTGTCGGTCATCAGGCCCACCTGCAGGCTGGCCGAGGTGCTGCCCGGCGTGCGGGCCCAGAAGACGACATGCAGCTGGTTGGGCTCGGCGGCAAGCTGCGGTGTGGCGAAGGTGGTGGTGTAGTAGCTATACAGGGCTCGGGCGCCGTTGTGGTAGTACGACGAGCTGACGTATGGGTATGTGGTGCTGCCCGAGGTGTAGGTCTGCATCATGGTCCAGCAGTCGGGTTGGCTGTTGGCGTTGTAGGGTTCGAAGTTTTCGTTCCAGGGCAGTGTTGCCACGTCGCAGGCGGTGCGGAAGGTGGTGGTGGCTATGCCGCTGGTGCCGTCGGCACAGACGGCGGCCACGCCGAAGGTGTGCTGGCTCGAGGCGCTGAGGCCGGTGGCCGTGTAGCTGCTGTCGCTGACGGTGGCGGCGAATTCGCCGTCTATGTAGACCTGCCACGAGCTCTCGCCGTTGCGGGTGTTCCATGTGAAGTCGGCTCCGCTGGTGGTGATGTTGCTCACCTGCAGGTTGTTGGGCTTGCGGCAGATAGTGCCGCTGGCCGGGGTGTAGGCTATGGTGAGCTTGGGCAGAAATGTCGATGTCGACGGTGCGTTGGTTCCGCGTCCGTAGATTGAGGTGATTCCACTCGGTGTGGTGCCGTAGAACGAGCACGACGAATACGAGCTGGCAGCAGCCGACTGGAAATCGACCAGCAGGTTGCCGCCATCGTAGGTGAAGGGCTCGTCGAGCTCTACGGTCATCATGTTGTTTGCCACGGTCAGTGTGCCGGTGTAGACCGCCGTGGCACCGGTGGTTTCGACATACGTGGCCGATGTGTATGCACTGGCGGTGGTGGTCATCAGTCTGATGGTGAACGTCGACGGCCATGCCGACGACGGTGCTTGGCTTAGATACCACGTCAGCTGCTCGATGTTGCTGCCTGTCAGTTCGCTGAGCATCGACTC
>JAZNSV010000104.1:0-17333 GCA_045591485.1 Bacteroidales bacterium
TACATGTATCGTACAACGGGTATAGGGGAGCACTGCCAATCCGGTACCAAAGCGCCCCTTGATGACTGCATCGGATGTTAAAGGTCGTTAAAAAAAGTGGCTGCCCACCGCCAACTGGCCACAGCCCACAAACCACAGTCCACCCCGCCTCAGGCAAAAACATGGAAGCAAGGCAAATTTTTTTTGTATATAAAATATATTTTGTATATTTGCATTTTCAAAGGTTCGTGTAGAACAATATAATCGATTGATATATAGAAAGTACAAAAAATAAATATTATAAATATGACACCTTCGCACATTGAACACATCGGCATTGCCGTGACTAACCTCGACGAGGCTATCCGCTACTGGGAAGACGTGATGGGCCTCAAATGCTATGCCATCGAAGAAGTTAAGGACCAGAAAGTAAAGACAGCCTTCTTCCGCTGCGGCGACGTTAAAATCGAGCTCCTGGAGCCGACGAGCCCCGAAAGCACCATTGCCTCTTTCATCGAGAAGAACGGCGGCAAGGGCGGCATGCACCACATCGCCTTCGCCATGGAAGACACCGACCAAGCCCTCGGCGAGGCCAAGGCCAAGGGTGTGCGCCTCATCGACGAGAAGAGCCGCATGGGTGCCGAGCAGCTGCATATCGGGTTCCTGCATCCGAAGTCGACCCTCGGCGTGCTCACCGAATTCTGCTGCAAATGATAAAAGTGTCAACAAGTCAAAAGGTCAAAAAGCCGACAAGTCACGTACACTCTTAAACTCTTGGACTTTTAGACTTTTAGACTTTTAGACTCAACCCCATCAACATATTAGCATATCAAACGTATCAACAATAAGTATTATGGCTTTTGAAGAAAAGATAAAGGAACTGCTTGACAAGCGCGGCGAAGCCAAGATCGGCGGAGGCCAAAAGGGTATTGACAAGCAGCACGATGCCGGCAAGCTGACTGCCCGCGAGCGTATCGCTCTGCTCCTCGACGAGGGTTCGTTCGAAGAGTTCGACATGTTTGTTACCCACCGCTGCACCAATTTCGACATGCAGAAGAAGTCGTTCCTCGGCGACGGCGTCGTCACCGGCTACGGCACTATCAACGGTCGCATGGTGTATGTCTTCGCACAGGACTTCACCGTCTTCGGCGGTTCGCTGAGCGAGACGATGGCCCTCAAGATCTGCAAGGTGATGGATCAGGCCATGAAGGTTGGCGCCCCGGTCATCGGGTTGAACGACAGTGGCGGTGCACGCATCCAGGAGGGCATCAACGCCCTGGCCGGCTTCGCCGAGATCTTCGAGCGCAATATCCTGGCCAGCGGTGTGGTGCCGCAGATCAGCGCCATCTTCGGCCCCTGCGCCGGCGGTTCGGTGTACAGCCCCGCCCTGACCGACTTTATCCTCATGAGCAAGCAGAACAGCTATATGTTCCTGACCGGCCCGAAGGTGGTTAAGACGGTTACAGGTGAGGACGTTACCGTTGACAAACTTGGCGGCGCCATGGTGCATGCCACCAAGAGCGGTGTGGCCCACTTCGTCGGCGAGACCGAGGAGTCTACCCTGCAGCTCATCCGCGAGCTGGTGGGATACATACCGAGCAACAATTTCGAAGAGGCTCCCTTCGTTGCCACCAACGACCCCATAGACCGTCTGGAAGACAGCCTGAACCATATCATCCCCGAGAACCCCAACGAAGCCTACGACGTGAAAGAGGTTATCGCTGCCATTGTCGACGACGGCAAGTTCCTCGAAGTGCACGAGAAGTTCGCCACCAACCTGGTGGTCGGCTTTGCCCGCATGGGTGGCATGAGCGTGGGTGTGGTGGCCAACCAGCCCAAGTCGATGGCCGGATGCCTCGACAGCAACGCCAGCCGCAAGGGCGCACGCTTTGTGCGTTTCTGCGATGCTTTCAACATACCGCTTGTGACGCTGGTGGACGTGCCCGGCTTCCTGCCCGGCACCGGCCAGGAATACAACGGTGTTATCAACCACGGCGCCAAGATGCTCTTCGCCTATGGCGAGGCCACGGTGCCCAAGGTGACCGTCACCCTGCGCAAAAGCTATGGCGGCGCCCACATCGTTATGAGCTGCAAGCAGCTGCGCAGCGACATCAACTATGCATGGCCCACGGCTCAGATCGCCGTCATGGGCGCCAGCGGTGCCACCGAGGTGCTGCACGGCCGCGCTCTGAAAGAAATCACCGATCCTGAGGAAAAAGCCAAATTTATCGCCGAAAAGGAGAAGGAGTACAACGACCTCTTCGCCAACCCCTACAATGCAGCCAAGTACGGCTACATCGACGACGTTATCGAGCCTCGCAACACACGCTTCCGCGTCATCCGCGCCCTTCAGGCCCTGCAGACAAAGAAAGACAGCCTGCCGATGAAGAAGCACTGCAATCTGCCGCTGTAAAAAAAAACAGAGAAAAACCAATTCATTTTTTATTAATCAACACATTTTATTAATCAACAAAAAAAAATCATCAAGACAATGAAGAAAGCAATGTTTATCGCCGTTGCCGCCCTGGCTATGACCGCCCTGGTGGCCTGCAACAACAACAACAAACCCGCCGAGGTTGAAGACACCACTGCCGCCACCGAGATGTGCGACACTACCAAGTGCATGCACCAGGGCGACAGCGCCATGTGCTGCAAAGCCGAAGGCATGGCCGAAGACAGCGCCGCCTGCTGCAAAGAGGCCGAAGGCGAGAAATGCAGCAAAGCAGAAGGCAAAGAGTGCAAGAAAGAGTGCACCAAGTAAATTGAGAGTGGATAGATGAAAGGTATGTGGTGGGTGGCCGTCCCGCCCGGAATGCCATCCACCGCACACTATCCACACAAAAGACCGATTCTTGTTTTGATGATAAGTGGAAACAAACCAATTAGTGTAAACAATGAATACCATTTATAAAATGCTATTGGCGGGTTTGCTTGGCATGGCGACGCTGACAGCCATGGCTCAGCCGCCCGCCGAAGGCCCGCACCACGGTCCGGCCCCCGAGGCCCAGGAGCAGGCTCCGCATCAAGGCTGCCCGATGCATGCGCTGACGCCTTCGATCGACTTTCAGAGCGTAAAGATATGCTATGCTCCCGATCTGGGCGCCTTTGTGGCCATCGACAGCGTTGAATGCAGCGTCCATCTGGTTAAAATCAACGATGACCGCACAATGGACACCGCTGCCAGCTTTAAGACCGACAATACTCACAAACGTCATGACCTGAAAAATATACTGCGCCCTGTGAGCGTCAGCGCTATGGGCCCCTATGTTCTGGTTTTGGCATCGGCGGTAAACGACTCCGCCTATGTGGCCATCCTTGACTCGAACCTCAACGAGATGGCTCGCCGCTCGTTCCAGAGTCCAATGTATGCCATTCACCGCCAAGGCGGCACCCTTATAGTCCTCGGCCGTAACCCTTACGGCTACGACATCAACGTCCTGCCGCTCCACCGTCTGGATCTCGACCAATTCGCTAACGGTCAGATTATGACCCACCACTATCGTGTGGCCAAGCAAGCGGAGAAAATCAAGGAGTCGGACCCCTTCGGCATTGGTTTGACCGCTGTGGCAGTTGCTGTGGTGTTCTTGGCTCTTGTCTGCATTGCCCTGCTTATATCCGGTTCTGGAAAGATTATAAGCAACACAGAGAAACGCAACAAAGAGAAGGGAGCCGCCGCGAAGAGTCCGTCAATAAAGCCCGTGTCGAACGGAAGCAGTTCGGAAGACGAGACAATAGCAGCCATCGCCGCCGCCATCTCACTTTATAACGACGAGCTCCACGATGAGGAAGACACTGTAATCACCATCCAGAAAGTGGAACGCGAGTGGACTCCGTGGAATGCCAAGTACTACAACATGAACCAATATTTTAACAATAGAAAGTAAGTCATGAAAAATTATAAGCTCAAAATAAATGGCAACGACTACAACGTGGATATCAACGAGGTCGAGGGCCAAGAGATAAAGCTCAGCGTCAATGGCACTGACTACACAGTCACTGTCGACCAAGAGATAAAACAGCAGAAGAAAGCCGCCGCTCCGCGTCCTGCGGCAGCATCGCATGTGGCACCTGCAGCTGGCGGCAGCGTGCAGAAGAGCAATGCCCCTGCGGCTGGCAGCAAAGTGCAGACTCCGCTGCCTGGCACTATTCTCGATGTCTTTGTCAATGTTGGCGACACCGTCAAGGAAGGCCAAAGGGTTGTGCTTCTCGAAGCCGTGAAGATGGAAAACAACATCGAGGCCGACGCCGCCGGTACCGTCAAAGAAGTCAAAGTCCGCAAAGGCGATAGCGTACTCGAAGGCGATGTCCTGATAGTGATAGGATAAGAAGGTATTTGTTTTAAGCCTTTCACAGAGCAAAAACTAAATAATTAAAAACCTTAAGAAACATGTTTGACTTGTTAGCAACAGGAGGTTTCATGGAGTTCATGTCGACCCAGTTGGTGCAATTCCTTGAATACACCGGCTTCGCCAATGTGACATGGGGCCACCTGGCAATGATTTTGATTGGCTTGGTATTCATCTTCTTGGGTATCAAGTACGAATTCGAGCCCTTGCTGCTGGTTCCTATCGGATTTGGCATGCTTATAGGCAATATACCTTTCTATCCTGGATTGAAAATCGGTATCTACGAACAGGGATCGGTACTGAACATACTGTATCATGGAGTGCAGAACGGATGGTACCCTCCATTGATATTCCTTGGTATTGGTGCTATGACCGATTTTTCGGCTCTGCTGAGCAACCCCAAACTGATGCTCATCGGTGCAGCCGCCCAGGTTGGTATTTTCGCTGCCTACACGGCAGCTCTGGCTATGGGTTTTGCTCCTAACGAAGCAGGTGCCATTGGTATCATTGGTGGTGCCGACGGTCCCACAGCCATTTTCATATCCTCCCAGTTGGCTCCGGACCTGATGGGCGCCATCGCGGTATCGGCCTACAGCTATATGGCTCTCGTGCCAGTTATCCAACCTCCAATCATGCGGCTGCTCACCACCAAGAAGGAACGCACCATCCGCATGAAGCCGCCGCGCCAGGTTTCCAAGCTTGAGAAAATCACCTTCCCCATCATCGGCCTGCTCTTCTGCGCATTCATTGTGCCGAGCGGTCTGCCTCTGCTTGGTATGCTTTTCTTCGGCAACCTGCTTAAAGAGTGCGGTGTCACCAAGCGCCTGAGCGATGTGGCCTCCAATGCTGTCGTCAACATCTGCACATTGCTTATCGGCATAACCGTTGGTGCTTCCACACAGGCATCTGTCTTCCTTTCGCTTGACTCGATTAAGATCTTCGGTCTCGGTGCCGGTTCCTTTATCGTGGCCACCTTCTGCGGTGTGCTCTTTGTCAAGATTATGAATCTTTTCCTGAAGGAAGGCAACAAAATCAATCCTCTCATCGGTAACAGTGGCGTCAGCGCTGTGCCAGATGCAGCCCGCGTGTCGAACAACGTTGGACTCGAATACGACAAGACCAACTACCTACTGCAGCACGCCATGGGTCCCAATGTGGCCGGCGTGGTAGGCTCGGCTGTGGCTGCCGGTATCTTGCTGGCATTTCTCCACTAACAAGAGTAAACAGCAAGAGGGTGTCTCCCGAGAGAGACACCCTCTTTTTTTGTATTATGCAAGATCTAATATTTCGAAAGGCAAAACCTACAGATGTCGACGCCATCATGATGCTGGTACAGAAACGCATCGACTGGATGAACGATGTAGGTCTGCATCAATGGAATGAAACCGACTATTTTGGACGCTATCCTCGCAGCTATTGGGAGGCAAATATAAACAGCTTTCTTGTTGGTGAGTATATGGGTAGGGTAGTGGTCGGTATAGCGCTATATACCGAAGATATCCGATGGACGCGCGACGGACAGCTCGAGCGCACGTTGGCAGAAGGTAAAGCTTATTATCTGCATCATCTTGTCACAGACCCGATCTGCACCGGATCTGGTGTGGCCATGATGAAATATGTGGAACAATATGCCAGAGAGAATGGGGTAGGCATACTGCGTCTTGATTCAGCTATAGGGAATAACAGCCTTGAAAGATATTACACCGCGTTGGGGTATTCCCGATGCGGTATATGCCACGACCGACTGTATCACGGAGTGCTGCGAGAGAAATCACTCTGCTGACAAACTACTACGCAGGCGTTCTGTTGTTGTCTGGAAATGCAAGGTGTGCGGGTTGTCGGGACAACGCTGTTGCAGACCTTCGAGTACCATGTCATACCATTCCAGATTTTCAGGATTACGCTCATCTATAAGCGGCCTGTTGTTGAATGGTTTGTATAGAGCAATCAGCGTGGATAGAGACCCTTTGTTTTCCTCGATGAAACTGTACATGTAGTTCTGCTGTTTGGCAAATGTCTCATGATAGATGGAATCTGTCATCAGGTGTTTCTCCACTATTGTTGCTTCGTCTACCATTCCGCGTGCAAGTAGTACGGCATAATGGTCACTCGTGTCGACCAATTGACGTAGTATCTGTGCCCCTTCGTTCGACACTTGTTGCAAGTCCCACAGCAGTTCGCTTTCGGGCGAGCCAGAGATGGTGTATGTCATCGAAAGGTTGTCCCAATTGCCGTCAATCTTTAATCGTTCGCCGTAGTCGGGCAGTGTGACTATATAATTATTATCGGACACATGAATATTGTACATGCTTCGATACGGCATTTTGTAAGTGTAATTGAAGTGGCCCTTGTCGTCCAACTTGATGCTGTCTATGAATAGAGGCCCTTCTGGCGCTATCTCTTCAAGCCAGATGGTCTTTCCAGCGCCGCCGGCTATGGTACCTTTGATGGAGAATGAGTCTTTATGGCAGCCTGCAAACGTCAAGGCGAGCAGACTTAATATAAGAATGTTTTTTTTCATAAAATATTGTTTACAATGCATAAAGCGGCCATTGATTCAACTATGACTGGTGCACGGCGCACAGCGCATCTATCGTGCCGGCCTCCTACGGTCATAGTATACAATTGACCGTCGTTGCCCAGGCATTCTACATCCTGCGGCAGTGTTGGCACAGGGTGGAAGGCTACACGGAATTCTATTGGCATGCCGTTGCTTATGCCCCCCTGTACGCCGCCGCAATGATTTGTTTTTGTCGATCCGTCGGTATTCCATCGGTCGACAAATTCGCTACCATACATCTCTGCCGCTGCAAATCCTGCACCCATTTCGAAGCCTATGGCCGAAGGAATACTCATCATCGCGGCGGCCAATTGAGCGCCTAATTTACCGAAAATTGGTTCGCCTAAACCGAATGGAATCCCTGTAATACGGCAGCTGACGATGCCACCGCGAGTGTTATTGTCTTGGTCTGGCAGGGGAATATTTGTTGTGGTCTCGAATTCAATTCCAGGCATAAGCTGGCGTGCTATGCACCCGGCCACCACGCGTGCCACCGTCTCGCGCGCCGAAGCGCGTCCACCTCCGCGGTGGTCTCGCAGACCATATTTCATTTGGTAGGTGTAGTCTGCATGGCCTGGACGGAATCGGTTTTCCAATACATCATAGTCGGAAGACCGAGCATGCGTGTTTTCAATCTCGAAAGCTATTGGTGTGCCAAGTGAGATGCCATCCTTTACTCCAGATAGGAATTTTACCGTATCGGCTTCGGCACGCGGAGCTTCTGAGCGACGTCGGTCCAACGAAATACGTATGGCATCCATGTCTATGGCGACACCTGACGGACAGCCGTCTATAATTGCACCTACGGCGGGTCCATGTGACTCGCCGTAGGTCGTTACTCTGAAATGATCTCCATAGGTATTCATTACTTGGGATTTATCTCAAGGAGCTGTACCTCAAATATGAGTGTCGACCCTGCAGGTATATCACCCATGGGATGCTCTCCGTACCCAAGGTTGTAGGGAATGTAGAGCATGTAGGTCGATCCTTCATCCATCAGCTGCAAGCCTTCTGTCCATCCGGGAATAACCTGGTTGAGTGCAAAGGTGATTGGTTCGCCGCGGTCTACGCTGCTGTCAAATTTCTTTCCATCTATAAGAGTGCCGGTGTAGTGTACTTTTACTCGGTCGGTGGCTTTGGGACGTTTGCCGTTGCCCTCTTTCATGCACCGGTATTTCAATCCGCTTTTTGTAGTGTAGACTGATTTGTTATTGCTGATTTCCTTTAAGAATTTTTCCCCTGCACGGATATTGGCCATCACACCTTCACGTTGACGCTGTTCAAACTGTTGTTGGAAACGGTGCAGCAGTGGCGCAGCTTGGCGGTCGCTTATTTGCTCTTGGTTGGTCATACAGTCGCGCATGGCTTGACCAGCCATATAGCCATTGATTCCAAGGTTTTGGTTATGCCACTGATGGAAGACATCGGCTCCGATAGCATACGAGGCAGAATCGTTGAAGGTTGTCGGATGCATTGTTTCCACCTGCTTCTGCATTTCCTGAAGTTTGGCCATGGCTTTGTCGTAGGCGTCAGCCTTGGTTTTGAGTTCCAGGTAATGCTGCTCGGTCATCGTGGCCTTTCCTTTTTTAATCTTCACGTCTTGGGCACAGACGCTGACAATGCCAGCCACTATGATGGCGGCAAGTGCAATGACGTACTTTTGTCTGCTCATGAAACTTGAATGTTGTTTTTTATTGTTTAACGTTTTACGCTTGGTATATGTTGCCAAGCGTAAAACGTTAATCAGTCTTTTCTTTATTGAAGCTTATTTGTATTCTTTCACTTTTACGCCATCGAGCACTTCTTTGCCGCAAATGGCCAGAGCCAGCATCTCGTTCTCGCCTTTGTATACTTTGACCGGGGCAATCCATCCGATGCGATCAATAATCATCTGCATCCAGGGCTTGCTATAGGCAATGCCGCCGGTGAGTAAGATAGCATCGACCTTACCGTTGACAACCGCTGCCAAACGGCTTATCTCAAGACTCACCTGATAGGTGAAGGCGTCAACCAGCATTTGGCATTTCTTGTCGCCAGCCAGAGCTCTTTTCTCCACTTCGTAGGCGTCGTTTGTACCAAGATAGGCCACGAAGCCGCCTTCGGCTGTCACCATCTTCTTCAACTTGGCTTCGTCGTATTTGCCGCTGCAGGCCACCTCGATGAGTTTCGATGCGTTGATAGAGCCGCAGCGGGTCGGCGAGAATGCGCCAAGTCCGCATAGTGCACGGTTCACTTCGACCACCTTGCCATGGTTGTGTATGCCTACGCTCACGCCACCACCCATATGGGCGATGATGAGGTTGAGGTCCTCGTATTTTTTGCCAAGTTCGCGGGCATAGAGTTTTGCAGTCATTTTCTGGTTAAGGCAGTGCCATATAACACCCTCTCGTTCCGGGTCGAGGTCAAACACGGGGTGGCCGCTGATTTTTGCGAAATCAGGACGTTCGTCGACGATGCCGGGATCGGCAATATAGGCGCACGGCAGTCCGATTTCGGTGGCTATGGCATCGCTAATCAGTGCACCCAGGTTGCATGCGTGTTTGCCCTGAATACCAGCGTGGCATTCTTCTTTCATCAGGTCGTTTACGCGATAGCATCCGCTTTCGCAAGGACGTGTAAGACCTCCACGGCCCATGACCACGGCAATCTCGTCGGTGCCAATACCATGACGTTTTACCATGTCGAGGATGGCACCTTTGCGGTACTCAAACTGATCGGCTACTTCTTTAAATTTCTGTATTTCCTCAATGGGGTGGGAGAGGTTTTCGGTGAAAACTTCGGTCTCGCCTTCATAGATGGCGGCTTTGGTCGATGTAGCACCCGGATTGATTACCAGTGTGTATTTTCTTGTACTCATTGTTATATGTTTATTATTATATTTTGCAGGTCGGTTTTCTTTAATTATTCCGAGTGCAAAGATATGAAAAAAAAATTAATTTCAGACAATTATTTTCAATATTTTATCAACAAAACCAATTTGGATACTTCAATGGTATTTTGTTAGCCACAGAATGGCGGCTTCGAATTTGTTTTTTCTTTTTTGAAATCAGCTTTTGTTGTGGTCAAGTTGTTGGCGCTGCAAACGGTGTGTTATGTCTTCAAGATGTATGCCAACAACTTTGTAAAGACGTTGATTTGTGCGTGGCGAGCGAAGTGGTCCAAGGTGGCTCAGGTATGGCCCGAGTTTCAGGTAGTCCAGGTTTTCAAGGTTTACCAGAGGAGAACGCATTGAACGACCGCTCCACCATGAGGTGTGAAGCTGAGGAAAACGCTTGCGCACATGTTTTAGCAGATTGTTGACCTCTATCGGGGCCGCGTCTCCACCCATGAGCGATATGCATGTGATATTGAGTCTGGCACCAGTCGATTGAGACAAAATCAAAGAGTCGAGCGTGTCGGTGTCGAGTGGTGTGCCGTTGTTGATCCAAAGGTGTTTGGAGTGGCACCCCGGGCATCGGCATGGACAGCCTGCAAGGTTTATGGCCAGTGTTACCTCGTCAGGCAATTCCTGAAACACTATGTCGGTATCGACGTAGGTGAGCATCGTTTTAGTTGTATTTTGAGAATGGCGGCGGTTTTAGGCATCGATGTGATGCGAGTTGGCGTAGTAACGACGTGCGGCTTCTTCTTGGCGTGGAGCGCTGAAGTTGCTGACGCGTTTTAGGTATCCGATTATTCGTGTCATGTAGTCGACGTTGTGCGAGTGGCACTTCGGACATTCTTTGAGGTAGCGTTTGTCGATATGTCCGCAGTCGTTGCAGATGGTGTTGGGAATGTTGAAGGTGAAATAGTTGCAGCCTTCTTTGGCGGCCACTTCGAGCAGCTGCATATACTGCTGTTGGGTGAGGTGCTCCTCAAGGTTCATGTGCAAGGCGCTGCCACCAGTCAGATGCTCTATGTAGGGCGCGCCGTGCAGGCGGAACTTGTCGAGGACCGTGAGCGAGGTGTCTTCTACGATGTAGAAGTAGCTGTTGTAGCAGTCTCGCGGCACGAAGTATCCGTCTTCGTGATCCCACTTGGCATGTTTCACACCTACGTTTTCGGCTGGTATCATTTCGCAATTGAACATCACCTCTTTTGTGCGGTATTCTTTGTTCTTCTTCTCTACCAATCCAAGCACAGTCTGTACAAATTCGCGGTACTGAGGGTTGTCGGTGATTGGTATGCCCATGAATTCGGCGGCTTCGACCAGCCCGTTGACGCCTATAGTCAGGTACTGGCGGCTCATGTTGATGTAGCCTGCGTCGAACAGCGGCAGCATGCCGTGGCTTTCCATCTCTTTGAGGTTTTCGTTGTAGGCCAACTGTACCTTGTGGCAGAGGTCGATGATGTCGGTTAAGAACTCGCGGTAGTCCATCTCATGATTGACGGCGTACTGGATGCATCGGTTGAGGTTTATAGTGAGTACGCTCTTGGAACCAGTGCTTACTCCACCAGCTCCGAGGGTGTAGCTGAAGCCGTTGTCGGTGATTTCGTTGCGCAGGCGGCAGCAGCTGCTGAGCGAGTCGGCGTTGTCGCTGATATATGTGAAGAAAGAATGTCCTTCGGCATACATCTCGGCTGTGAATTCGGCCATTTCTGTGTCGGCGAAGCTGTGGTCTGGTTTGTAGAGCAGGGCCATGGTTTCGACAGGGAAGGTGAGTACGGCCTTGGTGCGCTCTGCGTTGAACCAGCGCATGAAACGTTTCTGCAGCCACTTGAGGCCGTCCCAGTCGGGCGCCGAACCGTCGGGGAACCGGAATTCCCCGAAGATGGAGTCGAAGTAGGGTTTGTCGTAATAGGCAATGTTCCAAAATACGGCCTGATAGTTACGGGCTCCGGTAGGCTGGTTGAGGCTGTAAACAATTTGTTCAAAGCAGTCCGTGACCACCTTGTCGAGTGTGCGTTGTTTTAGCGAGAGGTCCACCACACGGTCGGGGTCTTTCCAGTAGTCTTTGCCGTAGTCGAGGCCGATGAAGTAGTTGAGGTACATCAGAAACTCTGGTGTGGCGCAGGCTCCGCTGAGCATTGAACTCACCATGAAGACCATGTTGATGAATCCACCGCAGAACGACTTGAGGTTGGTGGGGGCGGTGCTGTTGCCGCCAATGGAGACTGTGCCGCCAAGGAGCCATGGGTACATGGTGATGGAGGCGCAATAGTTTGCCAGCGACGTCTCGTCGTTCTTGTAAATGAAATGGTGGGTGAGCAGGTCGATGTATCTGTCGGCCAGCTCTTTTCCATACATCTGTTTGATCCTGTCGGTCAGCAGGCGGCGGTTGAGCCTGATGAAACCGCTTTTGGGCAGTTCTCCTATCAGTGTGGCTATGTTTTTGTGCTCCACATTGGCGTTGGCATCGTATTTTGAGCCTGTGGCAGCATTTGCCGCGTCTACATAGTCGGAGAGAAAACGCAGTTTTTCCATCGTCTCGCGATCCTCTGTGTGCTGCTGGCGATAGAGGATGAAGTTTTTCGCCACATTGTAGTACCCTTCCTGCATAAGGGCAACCTCGACCTGATTTTGTATTTCCTCGACGGTGATGCCGTTGTGTATGTCGAGACGCGCCAGAATCTTAGACAGCCGTCCAAGGTCGATAGGCTCGCCCAATGAATTGAACGCCTTGATTATGGCATTCATGATTTTGTCGAGAGAGAAGCGTTCGGTCGAACCGTCGCGCTTGGTGATGGTGAATGTGTTTGTCTCCATTTTCAATTGTTGATACTATTTACGGTTATCTTTCTCCTTCGGTGTGGCGCTGTCGGGTCTTGTCGATTCCGTTGCCTGCCACCACCGCTTGGGGCGATAACCGTCAGCGAATGGGTTGGACAAGGGGCTTTTGACGCGAAAGCATTGTCTTCCGGTTCATGGCAGGTATTCTGGCTTGCCGCATCAGCGGCTCACAGTTGCGCGACAGTCCGTGATTCTCACACGGTTCCCCTCTTGGCCGCCCGAGCGGACCATGACCTGTTTGACGCTGCAAAATTACTCACTTTTTGCCGACTGGCAAAGCGGTATTTATCAACACCCCGTTGATAAGTGTGTTAGTCGCAGAGTACGTAAAGGTCGTCTCGTTGGTTGAGAAATAATATCGGGGTGTTGTTGGCGTGGCCAAGAAGGCGCCGCTCCGGGGCTCCGAGAAGCCAATCGCCGACGTCCAGATCGCGTCGGTCGGTGCAGAGGCTCACCAACATGTCGGGCGAAAGCTCGGCCAATGCCGTCGCATCGGGTACTGCAAAGGTCTTGTTGCTGATTGATGCCTCTTTGTATTCAACGTTTAGAGATGAGAAGAATTTGGATAGAAAACGTATGTTTTCGTTTTGTCGACGAAGCAGGTCTTCGTCTCTATAGGCTGGACGAGCCATTGTCAGTTGGCTGCCGAAAAATCGTGCGAAGTAGGAGGCCCAGATGAGTTTCTCCTTGCTTTCCCGGCGGTGGTCCACGGTCATTGCCACCGAGCGTGGCCAGCGTCCACCGTCGGCACGCCAGTCTTTGCCGATAGTCAGGTAGGCTGTCTTGCATTCTCCGAAGGTGCGTAGCATGGTGGCAGGGTGGGTGATGGACGTTCGTGGCGCCGTAGGGTCTACCAATGTCACGGCCAATATGCCGCCAAAGGCTGTTGGCAGGCCGCCGATGGCGGTCTTCCAGTCGCCATGCATACCTACATAAGGCACCCCATAGCCTTTTATCCAACTATTGTCTGTACCCTCGGGGCTGACGTTGAGCAAGATAACCCCTTTGTGGTTGAGGCGCTCTGCGCAGTGTTGTGCACAGGCGATGACGGCATCTGCGGTTGAAGCCGATTCGATGCATGCTATGACGTGTTGGTCTTTCTTCATCTGATCAGAGTTATGTCGCCCTTGATGTCGTTTTCTTCGTCGGCATGGCAGCGTATGTGGCATGTGTATGTGTAGACCCCAGCCAGACAGGCATGGCCGCGGAAAGTGCCGTCCCAGCATTGTGCCGGGTTGTCGCTTTCGTAGACTTTTTCGCCCCAGCGGTTGAAGATGGCTATGCTGAATTCCACTATCTCCTCCAGTCCGCTGATGCATAGGCGGTCGTTCTGTCCGTCGCCGTTGGGCGTGAAGGCATTGGGTATGCTTATGGTGGGCGCACCGCAGACAACTTCTTGGCAATGGATGCAGACGCTGCCGCTGGCCGAGCAGCCGTCGGCGCTTGTGGCCGTTACGGTATAGCAGACAAGAGTGTCTGTCGGCGTCGCCATCGGGTCGGGCGAAGCCGGGCGGTCAATGTCCGATGCCGGTGTCCATTGATAGCTGACGGCCGATGTCGGCTCGGCTGCTAGTTCGGCGTGCAGACCAACGCTTTCGCCTAAATATATATTATATGTGTCGGCCCATACACGCAGACTGTCAAGGCTGTGGTTGCGCACGATGGTGGTTGTGTCTGTCAGTGGGCAGCCATGCACATCCAATCGTGTTATGTGAGTGCCTTCACAGAGACCTTCTATCAGCGTGTCTATCGGTTGCTCTTCGGGTATGGCAGATAGGTTGTAGGTGATGCGCACCCAACCTTCGCAGCTGTCGTTGCAGATGGCTGCCGACTGCTCTTTGGTGTAGGCGGGCGGTGGTGTGTTGGGCACTCTGACGGTTTGCTCCATTGTGCATCCGTAGCCGCTTATGCTGACGCTGTAGTCCATGTCGGGCATCAATCCCTCGATGTCGAACCATCGGTTGCTGCCAACCATATATGCCGGTGTCACGGTGGCTGTGGGATTGACGCTTATGGTCAGCGAGTCGGGGTTTATTCCGTTGCCCAGGCGCATGCTTACGCTGGCATCAGCACTGTCGTGGCAGCTGTTTGCTGTGCCGTACCATTGGTCGCTCAGTATGTAGCGCTGCACGTTGAAGGTGTCTATCTGTGTGCATCCACCGGCCGTGGTGTGGAGTATGTATGTACCGCTGGTGTTTACCCATGGGTTGGAAACACTGGGATCGCTCACGGCATCGCCGCTCCATTGATAGGTGGCGCCGAAGACCGGAGCCAAACCGATCTGTATCGGTGCGTCGCCGCAGGTCAACTGCGGTGTGTGCGACATCGTGGTGTTGCCCAGCACCTGGACCGTGCGCCGCATTGTGTCGGCCATGCTGCATCCACCAGGCAGGTTTGCTATGAGCGTTACGGTGTATGTGCCGGGGGTGAGGTAGGTGTGCGATGGCGACGTCTGGTTCGACGTGGCTCCATCGCCAAAGTCCCAATGGAAGGCCGTTCCGCGACCGATGTTCTTGAATTGCACCGTGTATGGCGCACATCCGGCAGCCGGTGTGGTGAATTCGGCCACTGGAAAGTCTGATGCCACATTGAATCTGAAGATGGCGTTATTGCAGTTGTTGGAACGGTTTGTGTCGCTCCAGGCGTCTGGTGTGGTCGGAAAGTTCTGCGTTCGGCCACACGACCCGCATACACTTTGGTATAGGGTCGCCATGCGGTCGAAACGCGATGTGCCGCCGTCAACATGGTCGCCGCCGCCATAGCTGCCGCTGCCTTGGTGCAGTTCGCCGAAGAAAGTGGCGTATTCCAGTAGGTTGGCGTCGGCATCGAGACTGATTATGTAGAAGTCTTGTCCGTCGGTCGAGTCCTGCCATGCATCGTCTGTCGTCTCCATATCGGTGGTGCCGAGTGTGTTCCATGTGGTGCCGTTGTAGCCCACAAAGTCGCGTCCCCAGCCTGCGGCATATACTCTGTTGCAGATGTCTGCCGTGAAGGCTGTGGGCGAGAGGTTGACTCGGCCTGGAGTGCCGAAGACTGTGCTCCAGCGACGTGTGGAGAGGTCAGGAGCCATGCGCATCAGCAGCATGCCGCTTCCGGTGATGCTGTAGCCGGCGTTGTATATCATGCTGGCGCCTGAGGCCTTGGTCTGTCCGAAGAGGAACACGTCGTTGTGGCTGCCGCATCGCACGAAGTATAGCTGGTCGTAGAGTGCCGAACCGACATAGGTGGAAGCCAGCAGAGTGCGTCCGTCGCGGTCTATCTTGCTCACAAATCCATCGGCCGAACCTCCGCCATAAGCCGTCTGGTATGCACTGGCCAGGGTGGGGAAGTTGGAACTGTTGGTCCCGCCGCACACCAACAGGTTGTAACTGCTGTCTACATCTATGGAATACACTGCATCGTCGCCGGTGCCGCCAAGATAGGTGCACCATAGCATATTGCGCAAGTTGTAGTCCAGTTTGAATACAACTCCGTCCTGTCCTGCCGAGTAGTTGGGCCGCACACTCTGTGCCGTGGTGGGAAAGTTGCCGCTCATGGTGGTCGAGCCGACATAGACGTTGCCCAAATCGTCGGTTATGATCTCGCCGCGCGCACCGTCGCCGTAGTTGTAGTAGAGCGAGTCGTTGCCGCTCATGATGATTGACGAGCTGGCGTTGTAGCGTTGGCGGTAGTTGAGCCCGTCGTTGCCCGAACCGCCCACGTATGTCGAGGCTTGCAGGGCTGTGCCGTCGGCGCTGAAGCGGCTGACGAAGATGTCGCTGCCGTTGGCGAAGCGTATGGTGCTCGATTCGTAGTCTATCAGTACCCCTCCGGCGTGGGTGGTCTGGTATGCGCCAATGGTGGTGGGGAAGTCGTCGCTGCCCGTGGTGCCGAAGATGAGCAGCTCGTCCATGCCGTTGACAAACATGCTGTGTGGCATGTCGACCGACGAGCCGCCGAGGTATGTGGCAAAAAGGCGCACGCTTCCCGAGGTGTCGAATTTGAATATGCCGATGTCCACACCGTCGTTGTATGAGGCATCATAGGCGCCGAGCGACACCGGATACCCGATGTCGAATACCAGTCCTGCTGTGTATGTGTTCTTGTGCGAGTCGTAGGCGGCGGTGGTGCCCCAGTTGTCGGCTGTCGAGCCTGTGTATGTGCTGAACACCAGCATCGGGTCAATCACCAGGTCGCGATTGTGGTCGTATCGGCCCACTTTGATGCTGACGCGGTAGCCTTCTTTGGTGTTTTCTACATGCCAGCGGCTTTCTATTTCCACCATGTCGCCTGCGCCGTAGACTTGGTATACGTATGGTCGCACCTCAATGATGTCTCTGACCGATGTGCGCACGCGCAGCATGCCGCTGGTTGTCACACTCACGCCATCGGTGCCTTCGTATATGAAGGCTGCCTCGCGTGGGTCGGCACCGGCATGTACTATAAGGTTGTATTTCGGCACCTCGCTCACCGAGCCCAACACAAGGTCTATGCCTGCCCAGAGGTCGTTGTATCGCACCGTGCTGTATCTGCCTACATGCGAACGCCAGCGACTTGCGTTGCTCCCGATGTAGTAGTTGCTGTAGCCTTTTTGGATGCCTTCGGCCTGCGGCGAGGCCGATGCACCGTCAAAGGCCATGCGGTAGGCATGGTGGCGGGGCGGGGCAGGGGTGTATGGTTCGGGGTGCTGCCGATGCTCGCGAATGGCCACCGTCAGCCCGTCGTCTTCAGCAAAGAGAGCAAGTCGGATCGTAGCCAT
>JAZNSV010000105.1:0-6084 GCA_045591485.1 Bacteroidales bacterium
GGCCCGCATCGGGCACTTTGCGGTGAGCACGGCCTATCGCAAACTCAAAGCCTATGTGGAGCAGGGCAAGCTTGCGCTGGTACCCAAGAGCAGCCACTACTATCGCTGGGTGGGGGAGTTGCGAATTCTGAGATACTCAAAAGAGCTTTAGTTTCTTGAACAATTCTAACCCTTAATTCGACAGTAGAGGCCGGTACTCGTGAGAGTGCCGGCCTCTTTGTTTGTATCAGATAGGGTGAGGGTTTGTGTATATGACGCACCAGTCGGGTACCTCACTCCACGAAGGCTTCCATGATGGCTGTGGGGGCGGCATTGCTGTTGAAGGCGCCCAGCTTGTAGCCTCCGGGGAGGCACTGGGGCTCCCAGTAGAAGATGCCGCGGCAGCGACCGTTGGTCTGGGTGCGTGCCTCGTGGATGGCGCGGGTGAGCTGGCGGCGACCCTCTTCCATCACCTCGGGGTGGCGCTCGTCGACCTCGTAGCCGGTCTCTACAATCATGACGTCGCAGCCGTACTTCTCGCTGACGTGGCGGATGTTGGCGATGCAGTCGGTGATGATGTCGTCGGCCTTGACGTCAGGCTTGCCCTGCATGGCCCAGTAGGGGTAGAGCGACATGCCTATCATGTCGAACTTGCCTCCATGCTTGAGCAGTGTGTCGAGGTGCCAGTCGTAGAGGCTTTGGCGGTGGCCACGGTCGAGGTGTACGATGACGATGGCTTCGGGGAAGACCTCCTTGACGGCGTCGTAGCCGGTGCGGATGAAGCTGGCATACTGCTCGGGCTGGGTCTTGATGTGGCCCATGGAGTGGGTGATGATGGTGTGGCCGAGCGAGTCTTTCACCTCCCAGCCGCGCTCATTGGTCTTGACGCTCCAGAGCATGCCGTTGGTGGTTTCGTTGCCTACCTGCACCCAGCGGGGGGTGATGCCGTTGTCCTTGAGGAGGGTGAGCACGTCGATGGTGTGGGCACGGAGGTCGTGCTTCATCTCTTCGTAGGAGTGGCCGAGCCATGCCTTGGGGATGGGTTGCTTGGCGGGGTCGGCCCAGGAGTCGCTGTAGTGGAAGTCGACCATGAGGTCCATGCCCAGTGCCTTGACGCGCTTGGCCATGGCGAGGAGCTCGTGCTTGTCGTTGGTGCCGCCACGGGGGTCGACCCACACACGCATGCGGATGGCGCCCATCTGATAGTCGTTCTTGAGCAGTTCGAGGCATTCGCGCTCCTTGCCGTTGCGGTCGTGGAACACTACGCCGCGCTTCTCCTGACCTGTGAGGAAGCCTACGTCGGCTCCCTTGACGAAGTCCTGTGCATCGCGACTCTTCCACTTCAGCAGGTCGATCTCCACGATGCGCAGTTCGCTGCGTACCTTGTCGCCATCCTTGGCTTTGTAGAGGTCGAGCTCATTGGCTACGGGGGCGGTCAGCTCGGTAATCTGTCCGAAGGCGTCGCTCTCGGTGGCTGTGCCCTTGAGGCGGATGGTGACGCGCGAGCATACGGTGGACTTGACGGGCAGGGGCACGTAGCCGAGGGTCATGGGGGTGTGGCCTGCCCACACGAGGGTGGTGTCGGGAAAGATCTCGAGCGGATAGCTGCGGCGGCGCCAGCCGGTGAGCTTGAGCGATACCTCGTCGAGGCGTGCGGGGGCTGCCAGCTCGTAGGTGATCCATGAGGTGCGCTTGGTGCCATCGTTGCGCCACTCGGTCTCCTCATTGTCGTCGGTGCTGGGGTGGCTGTCGCGGGGTGTGGTTCCCTGGCTGTCGATGACGCAGGCTATGGTGAGGGTTTCCTTATGGTCGGTGTAGGATGGGGTGGCGGGTGTCTCGCCACGGCCGAGGTAGGAGGGGAGGATGTCGCGCTGGTGCTCGGCACTGAGGCCATGAGCTACGGTTACGGGGCGGCTCGTCCACTCGATGGTCTGCGGTGCCAGCCCTTCGGCTTGGGCGGTGAGGCGGATGGTGCCTGCCTCGGTGAGGCTGCGCACGAGGGCTCGGTTGACGCCACACTCTACGGGCAGGGTGGTGGAGAGCACGCAGTTGCCGTTGCCCTTGGCAAGGCCTCCACGCCACTGGGCAGGTCCCTCGAGGGTGAAGGTGACGTTGCGGTTGTCGAGCGGGCAGCGACGGCCTTCGCTGTCGAGCACCTCGAAGGTGATGAGGGCGAGGTCGGCACCGTCGGCACGCATGCCGTCGGGGGCTGTCATGAGCGAGAGGCTCAGGGTGGCTGCTTCGCCCACGGTGGTGAGGGTGTACTCAGATACCTGCTGGCCCTGCTCGTCGTAGGAGATGGCCTGCAGGGTGCCGGGGCGGTAGGCTACGGAGTCGAAGGTGTAGAGGAACTCATACTCGCGGCGGGCGGTGCCTACTGACTGGCCATTGAGGAGCAGCTCTACGCGGGGAGCGTTGGAGACTACATAGATGGGCTTGACGGTGCCCTCGGGGTAGTTCCAGTGGCCCATGATATAGGTCTGCGGTGTCTCGGGGTCGACCCATCCGTTCCACATCACCTGATGGGCGTAGTAGGAGTCCTTGGGCAGACGCATGGCATCGGACACACCGCTGGTGCGGTAGTTCGACTCGCCACGGAAGTGGGTGTTGGTGTCGGAGAAGATAATCTTGACACCGCCCGAGCTGACGCGCTTGCCCATGCCGGGGCGCACCTCCCAGTAGTCGTACCAGCGGCGTATGTGCTCTACGGCGAGCTGGTCCTGGTTGTGGTTGTAGGCCGAGGCGTCGGCACCCCGGTAGAGCGGTCCGTCGCCACTGCGGTGGTAGGGGTAGCTCCAGTTGTCCCAGTAGCGGCGTAGGCCCTCGTCGCGGCAGTACTCCATGGCCCAGAGGGGCTGGCCACCGCTCTTGTTGATGTAGAGCATCTCGCCACCATACTCTGATACCTTGCTGCCGAGCATCTCGCGGCTGCCGATGGCACGGCCTCCATGGGGGTCGTAGAGGTCGCGGATGGCCTTCATCTCGGCCATGTGGGTGTCGGAGATGTTCTCATTACCACACTCATAGAAGATGATGGAGGGGTTGTTGCGGTTGTAGATGATGGCATCGCGCATGAGCTCCACGCGGTGCTCCCAGCGGCGTCCCTCGACATCTTTCTCGGCATCGCCGGCGGGCATGGCCTGGATGAGGCCTACGCGGTCGCACGACTCGATGTCCTGCTTCCAGGGGGTGACATGCATCCAGCGTACGAGGTTGCCGCCACTCTTCACCATCTCGAGGTTGCTGTAGTCGCTGAGCCAGGCGGGTACGCTCATGCCTACGCCGGGCCACTCGTTGCTGGTGCGCTGGGCATAGCCGTGGACCATGAGCACGCGGTCGTTGAGGCGGAAGAGACCGTTGCCAAACTCGGTCTTGCGGAAGCCGGTGCGGGTGACTACCTCATCGGTGCACTTGCCACCTACGAGCAGACGGGTCTTCACGGTGTAGAGGTAGCCGTAGCCCCAGCTCCAGAAGTGGAGGCCGCTGAACTGCCTGGAGGCGCTGAGCGTGGCGGTGGCGCCGGGAGCGATGTGCTGGGCGGCGCTGCGGAAGGTGCCGAGGCTGTGGCCGTCGTTGTCGATGACCTCGACCTCATAGACTACCTCGCGGGACTTGCTGCTCTCGTTCTTCACCTCGGAGCTGGCCACGATCTCGGCACTGCGTGAGGGCACGTCGATGTCCTTGGCATAGATGTACACGCCGGTGGTGCCGAGGTTGGAGTAGAGGGGCAGTGTCTGATAGAGGCGGTCGGTGATGTGCAGGCGCACATGCTTGGGCAGGCCGCCGTAGTTGGCGTTGAAGTTCTTGTTGTTCCACTGGTAGGGACTCTGTTCGGGGTGCTGCTGCTCGTGGTAGTTCCAGTCGTTGTCGGTGAGCACCTCGAGGCGGTTGTCGCCACGGTAGTTGATGTAGGGGGTGAGGTCGAAGCCGAAGGCCATGACGCCGTTCTCGCTCATGCCTACGCGGTGACCGTTGAGCCATACGGTAGCGGCTTGGCGGGCTCCCTCAAACTCGATGAACACCTTCTTGCCCTTGGCTTTACGGGGCAGGCGGAAGGTCTTGACGTAGCGCACCGTATCATCGGGCAGATGGTCGATGGCTACGCGGTAGGCGTAGTCTTCGTTGAATGCACGGGGGAGGGTGGCCACGTGGGCGGTGCCTTCATAGGTGTAGTGCCAGTCGGAGTCGAAATTATATTCGCCACGCTGGGCTTGGAGGGTGAGGCTGCACAGCAGTGCAACAGCTGTCAGTAGTCGTTTCATCGGATTACTTTTTTACCATTTATAATATAGATGCCTTTTTCCGTAATAGTCTCAACCTTGCGGCCGGTGAGGTCGTAGATCTTTAATTCTGAATTCTGAATTGTGAATTCTGTATTGTCAATGCCAGTGGGGTCGGCAATGACGCGGAGGGTGCCGTCGGTCTCCAAGGTGGAGTAGTCCCATACGCAGCCATCGCAAGGTGTGGCTGGCTCGAAGGTGGGCGTGCCCGAGAGGCTGATGGTGCCTGTGCCTGTGAAGATGGGGAGCTCGTCGCCCTCTGCGAAGCCGTCACCGATGTGCTCTATTTGGAAGAGGGGCGACATGAGGGTTACCTTGCCGTCGGCCTTGAAGGTGTCGGTGCGTCCGTTGTTGCGGGCACGTATGTAGAGGATGCCGCCGGAGTTGACGTTGAGGTTGCCGGTAAGTGTGAGTGTGCCGGTGAGCAGGCTGTTCTTTCCGGCTGCAAGGATGCCGCCCTTCTTGATGGTTACAGCAGCAATCTTTCCACCACCGGCAAGCTTGCCGCCTTCGTAGACAGTGGTGGCGCCGCTCGTCGTAGCCGTGGAGGTGTTGCCTGCCAGTACGCAGCCTTCGTAGATGTTGAGCTTGCCTTGGCTGGCTCCTGTGAGGGTGAGCGTGCCTTCACCATACTTGTTGATGGTGGCCGATGAGTTGAAGATGCCGGCATAGGTGTCGTCGGTGCCGAGATAGCCTACGTTCCAGATGCCCGAGGCAAGCGTACAGGTGTTGACACTGCTGGTGAGGGCACCAATCTTGCTGGTGAGTATCTTCTCGTTCTTGCCGCCACCCTCGACATGCGCTGCGTAGACATCGGCGCCGAGCTTGAGCGTGCCCTGCGAGAGGTCGATGGCGCTGGCCAGACGAAGCTGACCGGAGGTGGCCTCGTAGGTGCCTTGGAAAGCGGACATATTGGTATATACATCGCCACGGACGTATGGGAACGAGATGCGCAGGGTGCCCTCGCCCGTGAGCTTGCCACGGATGGCACAGCGCTTGCCGCCTACGATGGTGAGAGTCTTGCCCTTGAGAATGTCGATGGTGTTGTTGAGGTTGGGCACGGTGGAGGTGGAGTTCTGGTCGAAGATGCGGATGGTGCTGTTGCCCGTGACCTCAATTTTGGACGTGGAGGCACCGCACGTGGTGTTCCAGGTGCCCATGGCCAGGGTGCCGGCTACGAGGCGCGTGCCTCCGCTCCAGGTGTTGGCTCCCCCGTAGGTGATGTTGAGCTGGCCTGCTCCCTTCTTCACGAGCATACCATCGCCCTTGATTTGGCCTTTGAGTGAGGTGGTGCCACTGTTTACTTGTATAGAGGCGGTGTCGGTGAGTGTGATGCCACGGTCGGTAGCCGTATTGGCATTGTCGATGTAGAGGGTGGCCTTGCCTATCTGTAGGTTCTCGGGTGATGAGCTGGCTGCACCGATGGAGCTGGGCAGTCCGCCATCGGCAAGCTCCTTGACGAGTACGGTGCCGCCATTGATGATGGTGGGCCCTGTGTAGTCGCTCTTGGTGGTGACGAGGCTGAGCCGGCCACTTCCCTCCTTGATGAGCGAGCCGCTGCCGCTGATGCCGCCGTCGCCGGTGAAGGAGATGTTCTTCTCGTTGTTGTTGACAGTGACCTTGCCGATGGGCATGAGGTCGGTGAGGGTGATGAGTACGGATTGTGCCTCGTCGTTGAACTCTACCTCGTCGCCTGCCACAAACTCGGTGGTGTCGGTGCCAAGGAGGAAGTTGGGAGTCTGATAGTCCCAAGTGCTGCTGGTGTGGCCACTCCATATCACGCCTTGTGCGGCACTGCGCTGGGCGTTGATGACGAGGTAGATGG
>JAZNSV010000106.1:0-4017 GCA_045591485.1 Bacteroidales bacterium
CGATATATCAACGATTTTTCATCGATCGTAATCGTTGAAATTTCGTTGATATATCGTTGATTTATCGTTGATATGCCCTACCGGTAGAGTTTTTGATCCGTCGGATATACTAAGAAAGTGTTTTTCGCGTTATGCCGATAGATTGTTATGAACAAAGAGAACGTTTTACTTCAAGAATGGGAGCTGCCGCCCTTCGACCGCATCGAGGTGGGCGACTACGAACCCGCCATACGCGCCGCCATCGACGAGGCAGAGCGAAATATAGAGCACATAGTCGACAATGCTGAAGAGCCGACATTCGAGAACACCGTGGAGGCGCTGGAGAGGGCGTCGCAAAGACTCGACCGCGTGAGCGCCATCATGATGAACCTCAACGAATGCTGCACAAGCGACGAGCTGCAGGAGACAGTGATGCGGCTGGAGCCGGAGATGACGCGGTTCAGCATGCGTGTGACGACAGACCGGAGACTGTATGAGCGGGTGAAGAAAGTGGAAAATGGAAAGTGGAAAGCGGAAAACGTGGAGCAGCAGACACTGCTGGACAACACGATGAAGGGGTTTGTGCGCCACGGCGTGGCGCTCGAGGGCGAAGCCGCCGAACGCTACAAACGCAACGAAGAGGAGCTGAGCGAGCTGAAGCTGCGTTTCGGACAGAACGCCCTGGCCGACATGAACGAATGGACGCTGCACCTGACCGACGAGGCCGACCTTGAGGGGCTGCCGCAAGCGGTGCGCGACGCAGCACACGAGGAGGCTCGGGGCCGCGGCCTGGACGGCTGGCTCTTCACCCTGGCCTATCCGAGCTATGGACCGTTTATGACCTACAGCGCACGGCGCGACCTGCGCGAGAAGATGTACCGCGCCTACGGCAGCATCGGCAACCACGGCGGCCCGCACGACAACAACGAAGTGATACGGCGCATTGTGGCTCTGCGCACCGAGCAGGCCCACCTGCTGGGCTACGACACCTACTGCGACTATGTGCTCGAAGACCGCATGGTGCAGTCGCTGCCAGGCCTGCGGAAATTCATGCAGAAGCTGCACGACGCCGTACGCCCCGCCGCCGAAAGCGAACTGCACGAGGTGGAAGCCCTGGCGGCAAACGACCTCCACGGCGCGACGTTCATGCCATGGGACTTCAGCTACTATGCCGAGCGGCTGAAGCGCGAACGCTACGACCTGGACGGCGAGGCGCTGCGCCCATACTTCAGGCTGGAGACGGTGCGCGACGGCATCTTTGCCCTCTACGGACGGCTCTACGGCCTGCGCTTCACGCAAGACCCGAGCGTGCCTGTATACCACCAGGATGCAAAGGCATATCGGGTGACCAAAGACGACGGACGCGAGATGGGGGTGCTCTTCCTTGACATGCACCCTCGGGCATCGAAACGCAGCGGTGCCTGGATGACCGAATTCCGCGGGCAGCACGGCGCGGTGCGCCCGCAGATACAGGTGGTGTGCAACTTCAGCAAGCCCACTGCCGACACCCCTGCCCTGCTGCGCTTCGGCGAGGTGGAGACCTTCATGCACGAGATGGGGCACGCCATGCACGGCATGCTTAGCGAGGTGAGCTACGAGAGCCTGAGCGGCACCAACGTGAAGAGAGATTTCGTGGAGATGCCGTCGCAAGTGATGGAAAACTGGTGCTACGAGCCCGAATTTCTGGCCACCTTCGCACGCCATTGGCAGACCGGCGAGGTGCTGCCGACAGAATACATCGACAAGATACGCGCAGCACAGAACCACATGGCCGGATGGCTCTGCCTGCGCCAGCTCAACCTCGGCATGACCGACATCGCCTTCCACACATCCGACTGGTCTGACAAGGCTGACACGTCTGGCTTCAAAGCCGAAGCCGTCGAGGCTGCGGCCATGGACAACCTGCTGCCACGCGTAGAAGGATGCTGCACAGCCACCAACTTCGGCCATATCTTCGGCGGCGGCTACGCCAGCGGCTACTACGGATACAAGTGGGCCGAGGTACTCGACGCCGACATCTTCAGCCGATTCAAGCACGACGGCATCTTCAACGCCGACACCGCCGAGGCTTTCCGCCGCGAGATTCTGAGCCGAGGCGGCACCGAGCATCCGGCGAAACTCTTCGAGCGCTTCATGGGCCGGGAACCCGACCAGCAGGCCTTGCTGAAAAGAATGAATTTATTAAGCTGAAAACTGTGAGCTGTGAGTTTTAAGTCTGCGTAGCCACTTAAAGCTTAAAACTTAAAGCTTAAAACTTAAAACTTAAAACTTAAAACCAATCATCATGAACGAACAATTAGCTAAACAAATACTCAAAATCTTTGCCAACAATCCTTTCGACGCATTCAACCACAAGCAGATAAGCTCGCGCATAGGCGCAGGCAGCAAGGCCGAAAGGCAAGAGGTGATACGCACCATACAGGAGCTGGCCGAGGAGAAGCACCTCGTAGAGGACAGCCACAAGGGCAAATACAAAATCAACCCCAAGAGCATAGACGACGAGCTGGCGCCAAAGAACTACGTCGAAGGCACCATAGACATGAAACAGGGCGGCAAGGCCTACGTGATACCCAACGAAGAGGGGCGCGAAGACATACAGATAGCCCCCAACAACACCCACCACGCCCTGCACGGCGACACGGTGCGGGTGCTGATGTTTCCGCAGCGCAAGATGCACAAACCCGAAGGACAGGTAGTGGAGATACTGAAACGGGCCAAGACACGCTTTGTGGGCGTGCTACAAAAACAGGAGCGCTTCGCCTTCATGGTGAGCGACAGCCGCACGATGCAGGTGGACATCTTCATACACGCCGACGACCTCGGCGGCGCCGAAGACGGCGAGAAAGTACTGGTAGAGATGACCGACTGGCCAGAGCGCATGAACAACCCCGTCGGCAAGGTGGTGAAACGCCTTGGACGCCCAGGCGACAACAACGTGGAGATGCAGAGCATACTGGCCGAATACGACTTCCCGCTCGAATTCCCGAAAGAGGTGGAAGACGAGGCGAAAAAGATACGCAAACCCACCAAAAAAGAGATTGCCGGCCGGCGCGACTTCCGCGACGTGCTGACCTTCACCATCGACCCTGCCGACGCCAAGGACTTCGACGACGCCCTGAGTTTCCGCAGGTTGGAGAACGGCCACGTGGAGGTGGGTGTGCACATAGCCGACGTGAGCCACTACGTGAAGCCCGGCAGCGCCATAGACCGCGAAGCCTACGAGCGCGGCACAAGCGTATACCTGGTAGACCGCACAATACCGATGCTGCCAGAGAAGCTCTGCAACGAGGTGTGCTCGCTGCGGCAGGACGAAGAGAAACTCTGCTTCAGCGTGGTGATGGAGATGGACGCTAAAGCCAACGTCGTCAACAGCTGGATGGGCAAAACCGCAATCTGCAGCAACCGCCGCATGGCCTACGAAGAGGCACAGGAAATTATTGAAAACGGAACGTGGAAAGATGAAAGTGAAAAGTCGGTGGGAGAGGCCATCCTCGCCCTGCACGACATAGCCACCGTGCTGCGCAACCAACGCTTCAAGACCGGCGCCATAAACTTCGAGACACAGGAGGTGAAATTCCAGCTTGACGAGAACGCCAAGCCCATCGGCGTATACATCAAAGAAAGCAAAGAGGCCAACTGGCTGATAGAAGAGTTCATGCTGCTGGCCAACAAGACTGTGGCCGAATACGTTGGCAAACCGAAAAGCAAAGGCGGCAAGTCGGCTAAGACTGCGCGCACATTCGTCTACCGCGTCCATGACGAGCCCAACCCCGAGAAACTGAACACCTTTGTGGAATTTGTGGCCAAACTGGGCTTCAGCATGAAAGTGGGCAGCCGCAAAGCGCTGGCCGAGAGCTACAACCGCCTGTTTGAGAACATTGCCGGCCGCGGCGAGGAAAACATGGTAGACACCATTGCCATCCGCACCATGAGCAAGGCCTACTACAGCACCGAGAACATTGGCCATTACGGACTGGCATTCCCGTTCTACACCCACTTCACCAAGTCGGAGGCCAAGCGGTCTTAGGAAGACAAATA
>JAZNSV010000107.1:0-16665 GCA_045591485.1 Bacteroidales bacterium
TACCCCTTCACCCGTTGTACGATACTTCAACGATATATGTACGATATTTGTACGTTTGGCAATCGTACAAGTATCGTTCATGTATCGCACATGTATCGCACAACGGCCGAAGGGGAACACTGCCTGACACGACGAAAATCCGGTTAGGATGTCGAACGGGGGCGGGTTAAAATATATTCGCGTGGACACAATAAAAAAAGCGTTTTGCAGTTATCGTACCAAAAGAAATCTAAAAAAATCAGCACTATGGACATCAATACCCTCAACATCGACGAGAGCGCCAAGCAAAACGCACTGGCATGGCTCGAAGGAGAATATGACGAAGCAACGAAACAGGCCATCCGCGACATGGCCGAGCGCGACCCGCAGGAGCTCAACGAGAGCTTCTACCGCCACCTGGAGTTCGGCACCGGCGGCCTGCGTGGCATCATGGGCGTGGGCACCAACCGCATGAACCGCTACACCGTGGCCATGGCCACCCAGGGCCTGGCCAACTACGTGAAGGCCCAGTTTGCCGGCGAGGCCGAGCTGCGCGCGGCGGTGAGCCACGACAGCCGCAACCACAGCCGCGAGTTTGCCGAGATCACAGCCTCGGTGCTGGCCGCCAACGGCTTCACGGTCTACCTCTTCGACGGCATGCGCCCCACGCCCGAGCTGAGCTTTGCCGTGCGCCACTACCACTGCCACACCGGCGTGATGCTCACCGCCAGCCACAACCCCAAGGAATACAACGGCTACAAGGCCTACTGGAGCGACGGCTGCCAGCTGACGGCCCCGCACGACACCGCCGTCATCGACGAGGTGCTGAAGATAAAGCACGTCTCCGACGTCAAGATGAAGGGCGGCGAGCAGCGCATCGTCAGCATCGGCGAAGAGCTGGACAAGATATACCTCGGCCGCGTGGAGAAGAACGCGCTGCACCCCGAGCTGATAAAGAAACACCACGACGTGAAGATAGTCTACACGCCGCTGCACGGCACCGGCATCGTGCTCATACCGCGCATGCTGAAGCAGCTGGGCTTCACCAACGTCAACGTTGTCGAGGCGCAGGCCGTGCCCGACGGCAACTTCCCCACCACGCCGAGCCCCAACCCCGAGGAGAAGCCCGCCATGAAGATGGCCGTGGACCTGGCCAAGGAGATCGACGCCGACATAGTGTTTGCCAGCGACCCCGACGCCGACCGCGTGGGCGTGGCCGTCAAACGGCCCGACGGCGAGTGGATGCTCCTCAACGGCAACCAGACGATGAGCGTGCTCTTCTACTACATCGTCAAGCAATGGCAGCAGAAGCAGCTGCTCACCGGCAACGAATACATGGTGAAGACCATCGTCACCAGCGAGCTGCCGGCCGACATAGCCACCCGCGCCGGTATCAAGATCTACGACGTGCTGACGGGCTTCAAGTTCATCGGCGGCAAGATACGCGACCTCGAGGGGGTGGAGACCTTCATCGCCGGCGGCGAGGAGAGCTACGGCTACATGATCGGCGACTTCGTGCGCGACAAGGATGCCGTCAGCGCCTGCTCGATGATTGCCGAGATAGCGGCCTGGGCGCTGGAGCAGGGCAAGACCTTCTTCGACGTGCTGGTCGACATCTACCGCGAGTACGGATTCTACAAGGAAGGCTTGGTCAGCGTGGTGCGCAAGGGCAAGGCCGGCGCCGAAGAGATACAGCAGATGATGCGCGACTACCGCGCCAACCCGCCGCAGCAGATCGACGGCGAGCGCGTGGTATGCATCAAAGACTACCAGTGCCTCGAAAGCAAGGACCTGCTGAGCGGCAAGACGACCAAGATAGACCTGCCGAAGAGCAACGTGCTGCAGTTCTTCACCGACAAGGGCAACAAAATCACCGTGCGCCCCAGCGGCACCGAGCCCAAGATCAAGTTCTACTTCTCGGTCAAGGGCGAGCTCTGCTGCAAGGAGTGCTTCGACAAGGTCAACGACGAACTCGACGCCAAGATCGAAAGCATCAAGCGCAGCATGCAGCTGGTGTAGAGACACCGGAAGCAAGCAGGTTTGCTAAAAAAAGCCATATATGAGCAACCGTCTACTTGCCATAGTATTGGCGACAATTCTTTGCCGGGGTATATGCCTGTCGCAGAACATATACCCCGACAATCCCTATGAATACTATAATCTGGACACTGCGGGCAGCAGGCTGGTCAGCATTATGGACTCGATAGACAGCGTGGAGGCAATGTATGCAGAATAACCAATAATGCCATAACTGCATGAAACATATAGCAAAACCCGTTGGCGGAATTAAATAACAAGCATATTGTTGATAAATAGATGAAGAAAAAGTTATAAATATTGCAGATTTTCAGTAATTTTGTAATTGAAATAAAGAAGCAATTACATTAATCTGATATGAACAACTTTTTTGCAAAGTTCGGAAAAATTCTCGACGTGTGCAAGCATTTCTCAAAAGATTTGGCGGGCGGGCACGGCAATATGCCCCGACGGGGTGTCGTTCCCAAGTTCTCCGACCTTGAGGTCATTGCGCTGGCGTTGACGGCCGAGACGGAAAGCATCGACAGCGAGAGCCGCCTGTTCTCGATGCTGAAAAGCCACAGAGAGCTTATGCCTAACTTGATTTCACGCCGACAGTACAACGACCGCTGCCCTCACTCTGCAGGCCTGCGGAAAAACACAAAAGCCGCCGCCACACAATAAAAGCGTGTTTCCCACGTTAGGCATTAAAAATTCCATAAAAAAGAAGACCGCTATGATGAAGAACCTTGGATGGCAGATGTTTTTCGCCCTGCTGCTGGCCGACGCGGTGGCGGTGGTGATGTTTGCACTGCATGTGAATGTGAAGATTGTGATAATAGTGTCGGCCGTGGTGTTCGGCATACTGGCCGTGGTGATGGCCGCGTCGAGCTCTTCGCGCGAGAAAGGCCGCCGGCGCGAGGCCGAGGCAGCCGCCAAGATAGCCGAACTGCAGGACCAGGTGGTGGAAGCCCAAAAGAAAAATGGACCTTCCATCTAAGATATTGCAGGAAGCGGTGGACCAGCTGTCCACCCTGCCGGGTGTCGGTAAGCGGTCGGCCCTGCGCTATGCGCTGCATCTGGTGCGCAGCGACGAGCATGAAGTGCGCGACCTCAGCGAGGCCCTGCTGCGCCTGAAGACCGACCTGCGCCGCTGCCACTATTGCCACAACCTGAGCGACACCGAGGTGTGCCCGGTTTGCTCGTCGGAGAAACGACAGAAGGGCATAGTCTGTGTGGTGGAAAATGTGCAGGACGTGATGGCCATAGAGAACACACAGCAGTACCGCGGACTGTACCATGTGCTGGGCGGCGTCATCTCGCCCATCGACGGCATCGGGCCGCAGGACCTCGAGATTGCAAGCCTGCTGCATCGCATACAGACCGCCGACCCTGCACCGGTCGAAGAGGTCATCCTCGCACTGCCCACCACCATGGAGGGCGACACAACCAATTTCTACATCAACCGCCAGCTTCAGCCGCTGGGTGTGCGTGTGACCACCCTGGCCCGCGGCGTGGCCGTGGGCGACAGCCTTGAATATGCCGACGAAATCACCCTTGGCCGAAGCATCGTAGGACGCATCCCATTTAACCAATGATATTATGACCTATGAAAAAGATATTGTTTGCAGTTGCGGTGCTGGCTTGCATAGCCTGCGCCCCCAGCAGCGGCACGGAAGCCGGAAGCGCTGCTGACAGCGTATCACAGCTGTCGGCCCAAACAACCCTCGACGACGACATCGGCGAAATGCTCCTTGTCGGTTTTCGCGGCATATCGCTCGATTCTACCGAACACATCTGGCGCGACCTGACACATTTCCGCGTCGGCTCGGTCATACTTTTCGACTACGACGCTGCCACCGGGCGCCGCGGACGCAATATCACCAGCCGACAGCAGGTGCAGAGCCTCTGCCGCCAGCTGCGTCGCGTGAGGCCCGACCTTCTGATAGGCATCGACCAGGAAGGCGGCCGGGTGAGCCGTCTGCATGGACGCTATGGCTTCCCGCCAGTGGCCTCGCCCAAAGCCAGTGCCGAAGAGGGGTCCGACAGCGTGCGCAGCTGTGCGTCGCTGACGGCCAAGATGCTGAGAGAAGCCGGTATCAATCTCAACTTTGCCCCGGTGGCCGACGTTGATGTCAACCCGAAATGCCCGGTCATCGGTGCGCTGGAGCGCAGCTTCTCGGCCAACCCTAAGGTGGTGGCCGACATGTGCCGTATATGGATCGACGAGCAACGCCAACAGGGGGTTGCCAGCTGCTTGAAGCATTTCCCGGGCCACGGCTCGGCCACGGGCGACACGCACAAAGGCCTGGTCGACGTCAGCCGCACGTGGCAGCGCAGCGAGCTGCAGCCCTACGAGGCCCTGTGCAGCGAGGCCCCGATGGTGATGACGGCCCACGTCGTCAACCGCCAGCTCGACCCCGATGGGCTTCCGGCATCGCTCTCGCCACGCATCACCTCGCTGTTGCGCGACTCGCTCGGCTTCGCCGGCGTCATCGTCACCGACGATCTGGCCATGGGCGCCATAGTGGACCACTACAGTTTCGAACGCGCTATCGCGATGGCTGTAATGGCCGGGGCCGACTTGCTCTGCCTCAGCAACAACGGCAGGCAATACGACCCCGAGCAGGTGCCGCGTGCGGTGCACACAATAAAGAAAATGATTGCGGACGGCACCATAGATGCCGCCCGCATACATGAATCGGCCGAGCGCGTGCGTGCACTCAAGGCTTCTGTTTCTGTCGGAAAGTGAAATAGTTGTTCGCAACAAAATTCCACACCATCACCACGCCCGTGGCGATAATCTTTGCAACCCAGAAGTCCCAGTCGAGCGAGGTGGCGGCAAAGCGTGGAACGATGCTTGTATCTTTCAGCAGAAAGACGATGAGCGAGTTGAGCCCCAGACCTATAAGAGACACAAAGAAAAACTTGGCATACTCGACGCCCATCTCCTTGGAAGTGCTCTTCCAGGTCCAGATGCGGTTGAGAAAATAGTTGCTTGTGGCAGCAATGGTGAAACCGATGGCGTTGGCCAGAAGGTCCGGCATGCCGAGGATGCCTTTGCACAGGGCAGTAACACCAAAGTCGATAACGGCGCCGCTGGCTCCAACAACGCCGAATTTGAGAAACTTGACAACAAGCGGACGGAGATCCATCAATTGAACACTTTTTGGTCGGGAGTGTGGATGATGCCCGTCTTGCGCACTTTCTGCTTCTTGTTGCTCTTCGACTTGCTGATGCGCGGAGCTGGCTTCTTGACGCGGGGAATGAACTCGAAGTCGCCGGGTTCGTTCACTTCGAGACCGTAGACTTTGCGGGTTGCCAGATTGCATTTGATATGCCAGAAGTGGCCGCACATGCCGCGGGTGAGCAGTACGTCGCTGGCCATCTTCTCGTCGCTTATATTGTCGTCCCAGAGGAAGTTGACCCACACGATATGGTCGCCGCGGTCGTTGGTGAAACCGACATACTGGCGGCGATAGTTGCGCATGTGCTCGTCGATGACGGGGCAATCGCCCTGCTGGTTGAAGTGGTCGCGGTTCACATAGTCGATGCGCTTCTGTATCAGACGCTCTGCCTCATGTATCTCGGCATCGGTCGGCGTGAATCGGCCATCTTGGTTCTCTACGGTGAAGTCTACCTCCCAATCTTGGTGGAACGACCAACCATGATAGTTGTTGCCCCACACCTCGGCCACCTTCCATTTCTCGGTTGGCTCGATGTATTCCTGTGCACCTGCGAACGTTGTTGCAAGAACGGCAACAAGTGCAAAAAACAGCTTCTTCATTGTCCCTTTTTTGTTAGTTTTGCGAATGCAAAAGTACTCATATTTCGACATCTGCGCAAATTTTTTTTCTAATTTGCAAAAATATAGTATATTTGCACTCTGATTTGGATAACGCAAAACAAACTAAAATATTATACATTATGAATAAATTTGTCACAGTAAAAGAGGCCGCCGACAAGATTAAAGACGGCATGACAGTAATGGTTGGCGGTTTCCTCGGAGTTGGAAATCCCATCGCTCTCATCGACGAACTCGTGGCCCGCAATGTGAAGGACCTCACCATCATCTGCAACGATACCGCTTATCCCGAAGTGGGCGTCGGCAAGCTCATCACCAACCATCAGGTGAAGGTCCTCATCGCCACCCATATCGGCACCAACAACAACACCATCGACCAGATGAACGCCGGCGAGCTGAAGGTCACCCTCCAGCCCCAGGGCACCCTGGCCGAGCAGATCCGCGCCGCCGGTGCAGGTCTCGGTGGCGTGCTGACCCAGACGGGTCTCGGCACCGTCGTTGAGAACGGCAAGCAGAAAGTGACCGTCGACGGCAAGGAGTATCTCCTCGAAAAACCCGTCCGTGCCGACGTCGCCATCATCGGCGCCAACATCAGCGACGAGGAAGGCAATCTGGTCTACAAGGGCACCAGCCAGAACTTCAGCCCCATGATGGCCACTGCCGCCGACACCGTCATCGTCGAGCCGCAAGAGATCGTTGCCACCGGCAGCATCGCCCCGGAGAACGTCAAGACCCCCGGCATCTTCGTCGACTACATCATCAAGAAGTAACCGGACACAACACCGTTCCAATAGACAAAAAGCGGGGCAGCCAAATGGCTGCCCCGCTTCGTTTTTATACCCTATTTTTTTTCGGATGTTTAGTTTAATAAACAAATTTTGCTTTTATTTGTTTAGTATATTAAACAAATTTTGTATCTTTGCATCATAATAAAGTGATGATATGGAAACATTATTTTCTTTACAACGGCAACTGATTCAGAATAGTACAACGACATTTGTGCGTTCGGTGATGAATGAAATTGACTGGGAGGGCACTCGTCTTATTGGCATTCGCGGTGCCAGAGGGGTCGGTAAAACCACGCTGTTGCTTCAACATATCAAATTGCACTATGGCGCTGGAACGAAAAAAGCATTATACATTAATCTTGACAGTGCATATTTTACACGCCACGATTTGATGGATACCGTCCAAACATTTTACACCTCCGGTGGTGAATGCCTGCTGTTGGACGAAGTACACAAATACCCGCATTGGAGTCAATATGTGAAGAATATCTACGACCTATATCCTACAATCAAGATTGTTTTTACTGGTTCGTCATTACTGCAAATTCTCAATGCAGAGGCCGACCTGTCGCGGCGTTGCGTAAGCTATGAAATGCAAGGGCTTTCGTTTAGCGAGTATATGAGGTTCTACCATAGGATAGAGTTGCCACAATGCACACTCAATGACATTATCTACCGTGCAGATGATATTTGCGAGAAAGTAAATGCTTTGTGTCGGCCATTGGAATATTTCAGCGATTACCTAAAGTCGGGGTATTATCCTTTTCGCAAGGAGAACCCCAAGCAATATACCACACGGGTGGAAAATGTAGTGGATATGATTCTTGGCATTGAACTACCCCAGCAGCGTGGTGTGGATGTGGGGAATGTGCGTAAACTCAAGTCGCTTTTGGCGGTATTGTCCACAGAGGTTCCTATGCTGGTAGATATCAGCAAACTGTCGAAGATGACCGAGTTGAGTCGTGTGAGCCTGACATCTTATCTGCAATATCTGCATGATGCGCGCCTCATTCGGCTGCTCTATTCCGATGCTGCATCGGTGAAACGTATGCAAAAGCCCGACAAGATTCTGATGGAAAACCCCAATCTGTGTTATATCCTCAATCTCGGACAGGCCAACGAAGGAACCGTTAGAGAGACCTTTTTCTGCAACCAAATGGCCTACCGGCATAGTGTAGAATACACCAAGCCTGCCGACTATGTGATTGACGGTAATGTTGTTGTAGAAGTGGGAGGAAGTTCAAAAGACGGTGGTCAGATTGCTGACAGGGAGAATGCTTTCCTTGCCTGTGACGGAATAGAATATCCTTACGGCAAGAAGTTGCCACTTTGGTTGTTTGGGTTGACCTATTGATTTTACTCCCCTTTTACTCAAACTTTAATCATCTTTTGCCTGCCTATATGGTGCCAATATTGTAGCACCAGTACGCCTACATCGACATTCTATCCAAGAATACATAAGAAGGAGCAACCGATAGGCTGCTCCTTTCTTTGTGGGTTCGGTGGTCCTTCGATTAAGTGTTAATTGTGAGAAGAACTCCAAGTATGTCAATAATATCATTGATTGACAATTATGATTTGTGATATGGTAGCAGAATCTTTGAAAAAGTTTGATGGTAGATCAAAGATAAGATTTCCGCTATAGAACCCATTTTTGATTCTTTTATTGGCGTCAGGTGTCAACCCGCTGTCCGTGTCATTGCAGACTAATACGATGTTGCCATAGCGGAAGGTAATACTCCAACTGCTTGACTCATAATCGTATTCTATTTCGGCCTTCACGCCACCTTTGCTCAGAGCATCTTTTACCTTTGTTCCGACAGCGATACCGTTCTCCATCTTAACCGCAGAAGTCTTTATTGTTATATTTTTTATGGCTTGGGTTGTGAAGTCGGCCATCACGTCGCCTACCAATTTGCTGCCATTATACAGGCCGTAATTGATGCCTGAATATTTGTCGGCCGTCAGTTTCTTTGCAGAAGTGTAGAAGGTCCCTTTAGGGGTCGGCAAAGGGAACTTTTTTCCTAATTGCAGAGGGCCGACACCTTTCGAGGTTATAGTCGGAGAACTGCTTGTCGTGTTTGCAGTTGCCGATGTAGAATTGGCATTGTTGAAGTCTATCCATTGTATGGGAACGTTCTGCGCAATATATGTGCCGTTTTCCCGGCTGTTGCCAATCTGCATTTCAAGATATCTTATTTTTTTTGTACTGGGGTGGACAAGAACTGGCGAGCCTGACTCCCCGACAATGGCGACTTCGCACCATTGGTTCGGCACTATATCGTACTTGTTTTTGGTTCTGCCTCTGAACGTAATGAGTTCTCCCTTGTATTTTATGGTTATTGCATCGGAAAACACCGATGTGGCACCATTCGATTTGACCTGCATAATAAAAACGAGTTGTCCGGTCTTGATGTCGCCAGCTACAGCTTCTAGCCGCAGGCTTCCGTTGAAAGTCTCTTTGCGATCTTTGAAGTAATGGTATACGCCAATGTTTTTATCCAGAGGCTTCAATCCAAATTGATGGGAGAAGTTTGTGGGAAGATTTTCCGGCGCCCCCCACTCTATTGGGACATCGTAAAAAGCAATGGCGCCGTGTATGTTATGATGCTGGTAATCATTGAAAGGATGTCTTGTTTGATATTCTATTCGAAGGACAGAAATGGTGTCTTTATACGTGGGCCACTCTTCTATTCGGAAATACTCGTCAAGATTGGTTTTCACCCATATGTCCTTGTCTACGTTTACTTCCCAAAATGGGCAATGAGATGTTGTCATATCATTGTCCCACTGGTTGTTCTCGCAAACAAATCCAGCTACAGTCCACGCTTGCGGACGGGTGAGATGAATCTCGGAACTCCCCTTGGACCTCAAGCGCAAAACAGGATGAAGAGTTCCATTTACTGAGTCGCCTTTCACTGCCACAAGTTGAGCTTCAATATTTGCATCGCTATATGTTGTTATTTGAGCCTGTGCAAATGCAATGCACATTATCGTTGCAAGAAATATTGTTATTTTTTTCATTATACGAAAGTTTAAATGTTTACTTTGGATTCACCCATTGAATAGGGATATTAAGCCATTCAAAAACGTATTCGGAGCCTTCATCGTATCCATAGGTGTCTGATTTTCCGGACATTTTTACCTTCTGCAAGGTGGCTGTTCCGACAGGGACTCTGAAAGGTTTGAAGGATAATTCTGTATAAAAGTAATCAAATTTTGTACCTATCTGATGATATGATGGGCGTGTCCAATCGTATTCATATCTGTAGGCTTGCCCATCTTCGTCGAATCCTGTGAGTTGACTTATTGCCAACTTTTCATCAGTGCCATTCCCATATATTGAGAAGATAAAACACACTTCTCCAGAAGCATTATTTCCAACTGCACCTAACAGGTGAATCAACAATGGTTTCTCTTTTGTTGTTGTGAAGCCGCGATATCGGTTTACGGGTGTTCCTTCGACTATCTCGTCCACACCTCTTTTGTTGCTGAAATAGTATTCTGCAGGATGGTTTGCTGTTTTATAACCTATTTCAGTCCAACGAATCTTAAGGTCATTTTTTACAGTATAAACAGATTGATTGTAATTGCAATTGTTGCAATCATAGGCAAGTGTTCGGTTGGATATAATTTTCACCGATTTTACCGACTTGACAGTTGTCGGAATAATGACACCCTGTTTGGAATTCATCATACCATAGCTTGTAAAAAAACCTTTACCTAATGGCAGCCATAAGCCTTCTGGTTTAGAGATATCATAGCTAGAAGAATTTTCGTTATTATATGTATTGCCATTGTTATCAACGACAGATTCAATATAGCAATTTGCATATAAATCAACATCTCTACTCCCAAGTTCTGGCTCGCATATAACTATGCCAGTCAGACTATCACCATATAAACGAGAAACATATATATACGAACTATAATCCTTGAGCATATTCATAGCGAACTGGTTATGATACTTTTGTCCTCTCGCTATGGGTGTAGTTACTACTATAATAAGCAGCAACGGTATCACTTTTTTGAATATATATTTCATTGTATTATTTTTTTAATGGAACATACTGATACTATTGTCCGATTCGCTATAAAAGAATCCAAATGCCTTGGAATTCGTTGGAGCCATTATTTCTTCGCCATCAACGGAAAGTATTGCCTTTCTTGCACGGCTGTAGCTGTGTTCTCCAGGCAGGCTGACGATCATTCTTTTTGCCACCACATCCGAGGCATCGGGAATCTGATTGACCGAACCGTTTTTCAAATTTACCAACAAGCAGGGCGATGAATAGACGAGACCATAACCACCTTCGCAAGCCATTGCATCGCTGGCACTAAATTGAGGTTCTACAACATAGTTGCCTTTGGTGTCGATGAAGCCCCACACTTCGCTATCGTAGTCTTGTACAGCCGCATAACCGTCGCAGAAATCACCGGCTTCGCTGAATTTCTTGCCAAATTGGGGCTCATACTGAGAATTTATATAAATGTAAGCCATCCCACTTTGTGGGTCGCTGACAACGGCCAGCCCATCGTGGAAGCGGTGCAACCCCTGGTCGGCTCCGTGAAAACTCGGACGGAAGTCAAGTTCCTTTTTCACATTGCCCTTTTCGTCTATCAGCATCGCCTTGTCATCTTTGTCGACAACGGCAGCATATCCATCCTCGAAACAGAAGGCGGCCCTGTACTGTGGAGCTATCACAACGGCTCCCGTCTTGTCCAAATATCCATAACCATCGCTGGTCTGGCACAGAATCATTCCATTGGCACATATAATGAGTTCGTCGTACTCTTGATCTGACAGCGGTTGCCCCTTTGTATCAAATAAAAAGTGTGAACCACTCCCGTAAGCGTTAACGACATCAGAGTTCCAGTCGTCGATTGTCAACGGGGTACTGAAGACCACGTTGCCTTTGCGGTCAATCAGACCCACATTCCTTACACGTGCATACCCTTTGTGGAACATCAGCGGCTCTCGGGTCGCATCGGGCGAACTGTAGTCACTATGTTCAAACGTGAAAGGAATCACCAACTTGCCTTTTGTGTCGATGAATCCCCATTTGCCGTCGCTTCCTTGTACGGCAGCCAAACCTTCGCTGAACGGCTTGGCATCAGTGTACTCGGAAAGGTCGATAACAACATTGCCCTTGGTGTCGACAAAACCATTTACTTCTCCTTCTGTGAAAAGGGCTAAAGGATCTCCCTTACGTACTCTTTCGTCATTACTTGAAGTCCGATTGCAGCTGACCAGGCTGGCCATTCCCATAAGTGCTACGGTGCAAATGGCAATCATTCTTTTGTTCATGGATGTTGTATTTATAAGATTCAAAAAAAACCGTGAACTTGTTTCTTTGTTCTAAGTCGAGGCTCTGGTAAACCATTAATCCGAACAAGAAAGCTCACGGTACCGTGAGCGTTTCCCTTTCTTGTGGATTAAAAGTAAGTGAAATTTACCAGATTTCGACTATAACAAGAAAAGCGAATACGCTTCAATATATCTGTATGTCTATACTATTCTGTTGTTTTTATGCCATATATTATTGTTTTGATTCGACGGTGCAAAATTATACATTTTTCCCGACATGGCAAAATTATTTTCCCCTATCTCAGAAAAAAATGTACTTTTGCAAAAAAAATAAGATCAAGCTAATCATGAAGAAAACAATGTTGGTGAGCCTTGTGGCGTGTGTCCTGATGGTTGTCGCGTGCTCAGCTCCCACACAAAACGACACACCTATGAACCGTAACGAAGAATGCCTTATCTGCGGCGCCCCGCTGGAGTATCTGGACCAGGACACCATGATGGAATGCGTGCTGTGCCACCGGCAGGAGCCCAGCAAGACGCGCTGCACGGAGGGCCACTACGTCTGCTCCGACTGCCACACCCAGGGCATGGACTCCATCGTCGCCATGTGCCTCGCCGAGACGTCGAAGGACCCCATCGCCATCCTGGAGAAGATGATGTCGCAGCCCTTCTGCCACATGCACGGCCCCGAGCACCATGTGCTGGTAGGGGCAGCCCTGCTGACGGCCTACAACAACGCCGTCGCGGCCGACAGCATGAAGGTGGACCTGGCCACCGGCCTCACGGAGGTGATAAGCCGCGGCCGGCAGGTGCCCGGCGGCGCCTGCGGATACATGGGCGCCTGCGGAGCCTCCATCAGCACGGGCATCTTCATGTCCATCGTCACACGCAACACGCCCCTGTCCACCGACACCTGGCGCCTCTGCAACCTGCTCACCGCCCGCGCCCTGGAACAGGTGGCCCTCAACGGCGGCCCCCGCTGCTGCAAGCGCGACTCCTACCTGTCGATACTTGCGGCCGTCGACTTCGTGCGCGAGAACCTCGGTGTGGCGATGGAACGCCCCACCGTCACCTGCTCCCGCAGCCACATCAACAACCAGTGCATCGGCCGCAAATGCCCCTTCGCCCCGAAGGACAAATAGTCCAGTACCCTTTTATCCTTGTGCCTCGGTGACCAGGCGGTGGCCGAGGGCGTAGGCGCGCTGCAGGTCCTGCTGGAACTGCGTGTCGTGCATGCGGTGCTTGTGGTCGCCGTCGATCTGGTCGGCGTCATAGCGGCTGTAGTCGTTGAACTGCAGCGTGTCGAAGCTGTAGAAGACCTCTGTCGGACCGAACACGCCAAGCTGGTAGGCGTTGGTGTCCATCAGGACATCGTAGTTATTGGCGCGATACATCGCCTCGTTGGGGCAGTTCATCGTGAAGATGGTGGCCGAACGCTTGGGATGGTTCACGACGGGATGGCGGAAGTCGGCATAGTTGACAGCCGGGAAAATCAGACGTTCCATAAAGGCGCGGAGGTTGGCCGTGGGGTAGCCGCAGTAGACGGGTGCTCCGCAAATCAGAACGTCGGCCTCGACGGCACGCTGCATGATGGGCTTCAGATCGTCTGGAAAAGAGCAGACTCCCTTTTTGCCCCCCTTCACCTTGCAGGCGAAGCAGCTCATACATCCCTTATAGTTGAGGGTGCGGTCGTAGAGATTCACCATCTCCACTTCGGCGCCGGCGTCCGAAGCACCCTGCATGGCGCGCTCCAGCAATTGCGACGTGTTCCACTTCTGGCGTGGACTGCCGTTGATAAACATTGCTTTCATATAAATATAATAACGTTATTCGCTGGTTAATATTGCTTTTACAACCCCCTTTTATTCGCGCGGCGACGTGCCATGGCGTCGATGTCGGCATGGTCGATGGCATCCTGCAGGGCATCGAGCAGCTGCTGCTTGCGGGGCAGGAAGGGGCCTGTAAGGTGGAGCGACGAGGTGTGGTGAGTGTTGAGCTCGCAGTCGCAGGCGAGGTGCTCCAGGAAGGTGCGCAGCTCCTGCATCATCTCGCGCTCGTCGAGGGGCGTGAACTCGCCGCGTCCGGCCTCCTCCAGCAGGGGCGTGCCGGGGAAGAGGGTGAGGCCGCCGGTGCCTACGAGCATGGGGTGGCACTGGTTGAAGACCTCGGCGCTGTGCACGGCATGGTCGTGGCTGTGCTCGCGACCCGCCACACCGTTTAGGAAGGTCATCCAGTAGCGTATGCCCGCCTCGTCCAGCTTGTGGCACTGCTCGAGGATGTCCTGCGAGGTATAGCCCTTGTTGATGCGCTTCAGCGTCCAGTCGTCGCCGCTCTCCACGCCAAGCGATATCTCGTCCACGCCGATGTCGCGCAGCGCACGCAGCTGCTCCACGGTCTTGTTCTTGATGTCGTCCACGCGAGTGGCGGCGTACATGTGCTGCACTGATGGCAGGTACTTGCGTATCAGCCGCAGGCGCGGCATCAGGCGGTCGAAACTCAAGGCCAGCGGGTTGGCACTGAGCAACTGGATGGTCTTGGCGTCGGGCGCCAGGACCTGCAGCTCGCGCAGGTCCTCCTCGAGCCACTCCATGGGCTGCATACGGAACGGCACATCGCGATACATGGTGCAGAACTTGCAGCTGTTGTGCGTGCAACTCTGCGTGATTTGAACGAGCGGCCACGTAGGCCAATACGGGTTACGATAAACAGGTTCAGTGAGATGCATATCTTTATTCCTTTCTTTTTTCTGCTGCAAAGATACGGCGGAAAAATGGAATAAAGGCCTCTGCTTACCTGTAGGTTAGTCGGTTCCGAGCATCAGCTGGCGGTGCTGAAGGCCCCAGGTGGACATGCGGTAGGCCAGTGCGAAGAGGGCGCGGCCATGGTCGGTGAGGGAATATGTGGGGGTGGGGTACTCGCAGCGGGCTATGAGGCGGTCGTCCTGCATGGCGCGCAGGCGCTCGGCAAGAACCTTGTCGCTCAGGCCGTGGACAGAGGCGAGTATTTCTTTGAAGCGTGTGCTGCCGCAGACGATGGCCGTCAGCACCTCGACGGTCCACTTGCCCCGCAGCACGTCCATCGTGTCGCCGATGGCCAGCACCTCGCGACACAGCTCGCGCTGGTCTTTCCCCTCGACAAGGACGCGTATTTCGTCGGCAGTTTCGTTGTGTTTCTCTTCAGTCATAGGCAATGTAGGGTTAAAAAACAGGATGCAAAGATACGCCGTTTTCGCCACATGACAAAAAAAGATTTGGCCAGATGGCTGGATTTGTGTATCTTTGCAGACGTGAAACCACGCGGTTTAAGGTTTAAGTCTTAAGATTTAAGACTGAGAATCAATGTATAAACATATAAATATATAAACAATTAAAACAGATAAAATTATGGCAGTTACATCAATGCTCCGCGTCCGCATGAGCGCCAAGGACGCACACTACGGCGGCAACCTCGTCGACGGCGCCCACATGCTTCACCTCTTTGGCGATGTAGCCACCGAGCTTCTGATTATCCAGGATGGCGACGAAGGCCTCTTCTGCGCCTACGACATGGTCGAGTTCAAGGCCCCCGTCTACGCCGGCGACTACATCGAGGCCTACGGCGAAATCACCCACGTCGGCAACACCAGCCGCAAGATGAAGTTCGAGGCCTATAAGGTCATCAAGACCCGCCCCGACATCAGCGCCTCGGCAGCCGATGTGCTCGAGGAGAAGATTCTCGTGGCCCGCGCCAGCGGCACCTGCGTCACCCCGAAGGATTGCCAGCGCAAGAACAAATAAAAGCAGTCAAGTAGACAGTAGTCAAGACAATACTGTAGGCAACTGCAACAAAAAAGCCCCCGCCGACCGGTGGGGGCTTTATTTGTATTGTCGCATTTCTTTATTTGACAATCAGTTTGCGGACGGCGGAGCCGTTGGCAGTGACGATGCGGACGAAGTAGGCGCCCTTGGCGAGGGAGCTCACGTCGATGCGGTGTGTCGCGGCGGCATTGGCGCTGCGGTAGACCTCGCGGCCGCTCTGGTCGACGATGCTCACCGATGCCTCGGCGGCGGCTTCGATGCCGACCACGCTGCTGGCGGGGTTGGGGTAGAGGCTGGCGGCTATGCCGTCGGCGCCCTCGATGCCCTCGCTGCCGCCGCCGGCGGTGGTGAAGCTCAGCTCGGCGCTCCACTCGCTGGTGCTCGCGGCGCTGCAGACGGCGCGCACGCGCACGCGGTACTGCGTGGCGGGCGTGAGGTTGCTCATCACATAGGTGGTCGAGCTGGCGCTGATGAGGTTCTGCTCGTCGTCGTTCACCTTGATCTGCCATGCGGTCTCGTCGCCGCCGGCGGTCCAGGTGATGACGGCGCGGTTGCTGTCCACGCTGAGGGTCTGCACGCCGGTGGGGGCGTTGCACTCCGTGGGCTGCGGCGTGCTGCCGCCGGTGGTGCTGACGGTGGCGGTGGCCCACTCGCTGTACTCGCCCATCCACTCGTCGCACACGGCGCGCACGCCGATGGTGTACTCGGTGCCGGCCGTCAGGCCGCTGAACTGGTAGAGGTTGTTGGTGGTCTGGTCGATGTCGGCCGCGGCCTCGTCCCAGACGGAGCCCTCGACGATGCCCACCTCGTAGTCGTAGACCGAGCTGACGTAGGTGATGTCGATGGTGGTCTCGGCCGGTGTGGCGTTGAGGGCCTGCGGTGCGTCGCAGCCGCCGGGTTGCGGGCCGGGCTGGTTGGTGTCGGGCACGAAGACGGCGGTGGCGGAGCACTGGCCGTCGAAGACCACGAGGG
>JAZNSV010000108.1:0-20121 GCA_045591485.1 Bacteroidales bacterium
CCCCTTCGGCTGCCTCGGCTGCGGCGACTGCGTGGCCGCCTGCCAGTTCGACGCCATACATATGGACCCCGAGCGCAACGTGCCGGTGGTCGACGCCGACAAGTGCACCGCCTGCGGTGCCTGCGCCAAGGCCTGCCCGCGCCGCATCATAGAGCTGCGCAACAAAGGCAAGAAAGACCGCCGCGTCTACGTCAGCTGCATGAACAAGGAAAAAGGCGCCGTGGCCATGAAGAGCTGCTCCAACGCCTGCATCGGCTGCGGCAAGTGCCAGAAGGTGTGCCCCATGGAGGCCATCACCATAGCCGACAACCTGAGCTATATCGACTACACGAAGTGCATAGCATGCCGCAAGTGCGTCGTCGAGTGCCCGACACACGCCATCCACGACGTGGGATTCCCCGCGCCCGCCGTGAAGCCCGCCCCCAAGCCCGCCGGGGCAGCGCCGGCCCCTGCCGCCGAGAAGGTCGAGATTCCCGTCGCCGAGAAGGTGAAAGCATAACTTATCAACTTATTCAACGTATCAACAGCAAGTTATGAAGACATTTCGCATGGGTGGTGTCCACCCCGAAGAAAACAAGATATCGAACGATGCCGCCATCGAGGTGATGCCCGTGGGCAAGCAGATGGTGGTGCTTATGAACCAGCACCTCGGCGCCCCCGCCACACCGGTGGTGCAGAAGGGCGACAAGGTGAAGGTCGGCCAGCTCATCGGCGAGGCCCAGGCCTTCATGTGCGCCAATGTGCACTCGCCCGTCAGCGGCACCGTGCTCAAGGTCGACACCTGCAAGGACGCCTTCGGCCTGGCCAAGCCGGCAGTCTACATCAACGTCGAGGGCGACGAATGGATGGAGACCATCGACCGCACACCCGACATCAAGCGCGAGTGCACCCTCGAACCCAAGGAGATTGTGGCCAAGCTGAAGGAGATGGGCATCGTCGGCCTCGGCGGCGCCACCTTCCCCACCCACATCAAATACAGCATCCCCGACGGCAAAAAGGCCGAATACCTGATTGTCAACGCCGCCGAGTGCGAACCCTACCTCACGAGCGACTACCGCGTCATGATGGAGCACGCCGAAGAGGTGTGCATCGGAATCAGCATACTGCGCAAAGCCCTCGGAGTGCCCAACGCTTATATAGGTATCGAAAGCAACAAGCCCGCCGCCATAGCCCACATGCAGGAGGTGGCGCGCCAGTTTGAAGGCATCATTGTAGAGCCCCTCAAGGTGAAATACCCGCAGGGCGCCGAGAAGCAGCTCATCAACGCCGTCACGGGGCGCAAGGTGCCCAGCGGCAAGCTGCCTATCGACGTGGGCTGCGTGGTCTCCAACCTCGGCTCCACGTTCGCCGTCTACGAAGCCATACAGAAAAACAAACCCCTCATCGAGAACATACTGACCGTCACCGGCAAGGAGCTGCCCAGCCAGCACAACTACATTGTGCGCATCGGCACCACCTACAACGAAATCATAGCCCACGCCATCGGCCAGCTGCCCGAGACCACCGGCAAGGTGATCAGCGGCGGCACCATGATGGGCAAGGCCGTGGTCAACCTCGACGCCCCCACCGTCAAGGGCAACTCCAGCGTGCTGGTGATGAGCGAGAAAGAGGCACGCCGCGCTCCCGAGACCGCCTGCATACGCTGCGGCAAGTGCATGCACGCCTGCCCCATGGGCCTCGAACCCTATCTCTTCTCGGCCCTCGTCCGCACCGGACGCACCGAGGAAGCCAAGGAGCACAACATACTCGACTGCATCGAGTGTGGCTGCTGCTTCTTCAGCTGCCCCGCCAACAAGCCGCTCACCGACGAGATACGCCTCGGCAAGAACCGCGTACGCGCCATGATGGCCGCAAAGAAATAAAATAAGATAAAAAACTATACTATGAATAGACTGAATATATCGGGCTCGCCCCATGTGCACAGCGACGAGTCGACCAAAAAGATCATGTGGCGCGTCAACATGGCCCTCATCCCGGCCCTGCTCGTTGCCATTGCCTATTTCGGACTGAACGCCCTGCTGGTGAGCCTCATCTCGGTGGCCGCCTGCGTGCTGTTCCAGTGGCTGATTGAGAAATACATCATGAAGGTGCCGAGCACCATCTGCGACGGCTCGGCCGTGGTCACGGGTCTGCTGCTGGCCTTCAACGTGCCGGCCACCACAAGCATGATGTGGATCGTCATCATCGGCGCCCTTGTCGCCATCGGCGTGGGCAAGATGAGCTTCGGCGGTCTGGGCAAGAACCCCTTCAACCCCGCCTTGGTGGGCCGCGTGTTCCTGCTTATCAGCTTCCCCGTGCAGATGACCACCTGGCCGCAGGTCGGCGGCTTGTTCCCCATGCAGTTCGACCTGGCCACCGGCGCCACACCCCTCGGAGCCTTCAAAGAGGGCGCCCTGCCTGCCGACGTCACCCTCTGGGACGCCTTCCTCGGCCATGTCGGCGGCTCGCTCGGCGAGGTCAGCGCCATCGCCATCCTGCTTGGCGCCGCCTTCCTCCTCTGGAAGAATATCATCAGCTGGCACATCCCCGTGGCCTTCATCGGCACCGCCTTCGTCTTCAGCGGCATACTCTGGCTCGTAAACCCCGAGTCGTATATGGATCCTTTGATGACCATCTGCACCGGCGGCATCATGCTCGGCGCCTGCTTCATGGCCACCGACATGGTCACCTCGCCCATGTCAAAGAGCGGCCAGCTCATCTTCGGCTTCGGCTGCGGCCTGCTGACCATCATCATCCGCAACTGGGGCGCCTACCCCGAAGGCGTCAGCTTCGCCATCCTGCTCATGAACAGCGTCACCCCGCTCATCAACCGCTGGTGCAAGCCCGCCCGCTTCGCTGTCTGAACTGATTAAACGCAACAACGGATCAACGTATCAACTTATCAACAAAGAAACAATATGGCAAAGAAAGCAGAATCCTCACTCAAGAATATGCTGATAGCGCTTACGGCCATCGCCCTTGTGGCGGCCGCCGCGCTGGCAGCCCTCAACGCCGTCACCGCCGAACCGGTGGCCAAGGCCCAGCAGGCCAAGGTCGAAAGCGCCATCAGCGCCGTGCTGCCCGCCTTCGACCGCCTCGAAGAGCGCACCGTCGACGGCAAGACCTGCTATGTGGCCTTCGACCAGGCCGGCCAGATGGTCGGTGCCGCCGTCTCGGCAGGCAACGACAAAGGCTTCGGCGGCCACCTGCAGCTGATGGTCGGCTTCGACGCCGAAGGAGCCGTCAGCGGCTACCAGATACTCGAAACCCACGAAACCCCGGGCCTCGGCGCCAAAGCCGACCAGTGGTTCCAAAAAGGCAACAAAGGCGATGTCGTGGGCCGCAAGCCCGCCGACGGCAGCCTTTCCGTCAAGAAAGACGGCGGCGACATAGACGCCATCACAGGCTCCACCATCACCTCGCGCGCCTTCCTCGGCATCATCAACGACGCTGCCGCAGTTTTCGCCAACATCAACCGCTAAAACCCAAACGCTGATATGAAAGCTTCTGAAATAATCAAGAACGGACTTATAAAAGAGAACCCCACATGGGTGCTCATACTCGGCATGTGCCCCACGCTGGCTACCACCACTTCGCTGGTCAACGGCCTCAGCATGGGTCTGGCCACCACCTTCGTGCTGATGATGTCCAACATCGTCATCTCGCTTCTCAAGAGCGTCATCCCCGACAAGGTGCGCATCCCGGCATTCATCGTCATCATCGCCACCTTCGTCACCATGGTCGAGATGGTGATGAAAGCCTACCTGCCCGGCCTCTACGACAGCCTGGGTCTCTTCATCTCCCTCATCGTGGTCAACTGCATCGTGCTTGGCCGCGCCGAGGCCTTCGCCTCGAAGAACAACGTGGGCCACTCGGCCCTCGACGGCCTCTTCATGGGCTTGGGCTTCACCTGGGCACTGTCGCTGCTCGGCTTCGTGCGCGAGCTGCTCGGCACCGGCTGCATCCTCGGTCACTCCGTTATCGGCGGCGCCGACGGCATGCTGATGATGATTCTGCCTCCGGGCGGCTTCCTCGCTCTGGGCTTCCTCATGGCCCTTATCAACCGCATCAGAAAGAAAAATTCTTAAAAATATTTAAAAAATGGCCCTTTGGGGCCACTTTTTCGTCATATAGATAGAAAGCATAAAACTGTATTGTTATGAAACGAATCGTTATATTTGCGGCCTTGATGCTGGCGATGGGCGCCGGCGGCCTCAAAGCGCAGGATTGCCGCGCTCTGGTGTTGCCCTTCTTCAATGGCGACGAGGAGAGCATGAACCGCTATCCCGCCGAGAAACTGGAATGGCGCTGCCAATATGCACGCAATGCTTTCTATGTGAGCGACACTGTGCCGCAGGGTGCCGAGGTGAAATCAATCGCCGTGGTCCGCAACCGCCAGACTGGCGAGTATATGGCCAAAGACATCCGTATCGACCTTGGAACGCTCAGCTACTATGCCTACACATTCAGCGATTTGCAGCAACAGTACAGCAAAGGCAATGTGACCATCTGCTTCAGCACACCCGGTTCGGACCATCCGTATCTGGTGATGCGCTCTATCGACGAGACCTATTTACGTACGGAATATCCGGAACAATATGAAAACAAATAATCCCCACGCGCTATGAAGAAGTCATTTTTTATATTAATGCTCAGCGCGCTTCTTGGCACTGCTGCCATTGCTCAGGATATTGTTGTGCTGCCGCTTGATGCATCGGTGCACAACACCTCGCAGGTCATTGGCACGGCAGGAACACGTGTGCTCGACGACGGCGGCACAAACAACTACAGCGCCGGCAACGACTATTGGGTTACCATCACCGGTGCCTGCGGTTCTAAATACGCCTTCGAGTTCTCGGTAGAAAGCATGGGTATAGCCGTCGGCGACACCCTTTTCATCTACGATGGTCCGGATATTAATTCGCCCTTGTTGTGGTATGCTACCGGTGTTGGCGGTGGCGGTGTGGAAACAAATCCGGAGACTTCGGTCATCTTTGCCAGCCCGTCCAATGTGGCGCAGGCACTGACCGTGCGTTTCAAGACCCGGAACAACAGCCCCACTGCTGAAGGTTTCAGCATCGTTGCCGGTTGCAAGAAGCCTTGCGAGAGCGTGGTGCCGCATATCGACTCCATCTATTACAAGACCCGCAACGGTCAGGTTTATGAGTTTGGCCGTATAAAACATCTGTTTGATACAGACACCATAGAGGCCAGAGACGGGAGCGACTCGCTCATCTATCTGCCTTTCGAGGGTATCAACCTTTGCATGGGCGACGGTATTATTATGAATGCGCATTGCGACTATACTTACACCACAGGTTGGTACACCCCCAAGGATGCAACCACTAAGTTTACGTGGAAGCTTGGCCTGAACAACGACTCGGTGTCGGGTGTGGGCGCAACGAGTGTCTATTACGACGAATATATCCGTGTTGGCTGCTATGAGGTGGAACTTGCCGCAGTCGACTCGATGGGATGTACGTCGACACTCTTCCCGACGGTGCGAGTGCGTGTGGCCCAGAACCCGCTGAAAACACTCTTCACCCTCGATGAAATTTGCAGTCGCGACTCGCTCTATGTCAACATGGGCTACGACGGCGATAACGCCACCCTGACCCTGGCCCATATCGAATACGAGGACATGGTGTCGAAGACCTACGAGGTGCGAACCTTTATCCCCGACGGTGGCGCATCAGGTGCTGCTTCGCAGTGCTACACCGCCCCGGTCACATTCAACAATTTCCCCAGCGGCCGCAAGGTGGTCGATGAGGGTGATATCTGTTCGATCTGCATCAACTACGAGCACTCGTATATGGGCGACTACGACCTGGCCATCATCTGCCCCAACTACGGTCAGCCGGGGTTCCCCACGGGACAGGGCAAGGCTGTGCTTAAATACAAAAACGCCCCTTCACAGCAGATACCATCCGGCACGTATGGCGGTGGCGGAAGATTTACTGGTGTTCCTTATGGTGGAAATGCCAACTTCTTAAGCTATGACAACTCGTCCCATGTTATGGATTCGCTCTATAACCCCTACGGCATGGGTTGGACCTACTGCTTCTCGCGCAACCCCGACTACACGTTCGTCAACGGACAGCCCTGCGACACGCCGATGCCCAACAATGCAGGCATGGCCAACGGCCCCACGGTCAATACATCGGTTGCTTTCTCCGCCGTGCCGGCGGGCTACAGCCAGGCAGGCCAGACGTGCGGCACGGTGTCTGCCACCACCCTCGACTCGTCGAACCATGCTGAGAAGACCAACTACTATGTGCCGGCCGACAGCTTCCAGAAACTGATAGGATGCGACATGAACGGCACCTGGAGCATCGAGCTGTGCGACTACCTCGGTCGCGACAACGGCTGGGTGTTCAGCTGGAGCCTCGACATCTGCGGCGTGAGCGACGGCGGCTGCAAGTATCAGGTGGCTATCGACAGCATCGTCTGGGCGCCCGACAACGACCCGCAGTACTGCGACTACGACCTTGGCCACCGCCGCGGCGCCGAGGTGCACAAGTTCAACGATCTCGAGTCCTACATCCTCACGCCCGACACCGCAGGCAAGTTCAAAATCAACGTGACTATATACGATGAGTTCGGCTGTGTGTGGGATACGAACACCTTCATCACCTCATACTGGACGCCCGATCCGCAGCTCGGCCCCGACACCACGCTCTGCGGCGTGATGCAGATGACCCTTGACGCCAGCGACCCGCATGCCGACAGCAACGACTATAGCTATATCTGGGCTCCGTTTGGGCAGAACACCTCGGAAATCACCACCGCCGTCGAGCCAGAAGGCGATGTGACCTATGTGGCGCATGTGATCAACCGCACGAACATGGGTACCGTATGCGAGACGCGCGACACCATCACCGTCAAGCTGCGCCGTCAGCCCTTGCCCAGCTTCGAGCCCATGCCTTTCTCCTTCGAAGGGTGCGACCCGATGACGATTACGTTCCAGAACCAGAGCGTAGATGCCTACTACCACCGCTGGGAGTTCGGCGACGGCATCACCTCCGAAATAGAAAGCCCCACGCACACCTACAGCGAGGGTATCTACGACCTGCGCTACTACGTCACTTCGAAAGACGGATGTGTCGACTCGCTGGTGCTGCCCGGAGCCATAGCGGTTTATCCCGCCCCCAAGGCGGCTTTCAGTTGGGCTCCTACATACCCCTCGGTGCTCAACCCCGTGATGCACCTCGACAACCGCACAGATCCGCAGGGCCCCAACAACAAATACTTCTGGGAGGTGCAGTATGACCGCACCAACCCCTTCTCTGTGGAAACCATGGTGGGCGAAAATCCCGACTTCGACTTCTCGCAGTACGCCGACCCCGATGAGATGCCAGGCAACTACACCGTGCGCCTCATAGCACGCACACAGAACCTTGCCCCGACGGGCAACATCATAGCCTGCGACGACACCACGGAAAACACCGTGCTGCTGGTCAACGACTATCTGGTGTTCCCCAATGTGGTGACGCCCAACGGCGACGGCATCAACGACATCTTCGTCATCGGCGGTCTTGTGGGCGGCCAGGGCTACCCGGTCAACAGCCTCGACGTCTACAACAAGTGGGGCACCCACGTCTTCCACCGCGAGAACATCAGCAAGGAAGAGGACTTCTGGGATCCGTCGGGCGTTCCTTCGGGCACCTACTTCTACCGCTTCACGGCCAAGGGCTACAACGGCAACATAGAACACAACGGAGCCGTTGAAGTGATCAAATAGTGCGGACATAGACCTTCCGCCCATCGAGCCCCGCAGATGTGACTCTTCGCATGCCACTTCTGCGGGGCTCGAATTATGTAGGCATGCTGAGCGCAACGGTTGGCCGACAGGGAAGGTGGGCTAAACATTAATTCACAATATGATGCAACACGCTGCCCGACAGCTGGATAATGAGTGGCGGCAAATGCCATGTCTGTATGTGGCGGGGACGGAGCTTTTTGGCATGTTTTTTGCCGTTGAGGATTGGCGGAAGAGGCTTTCGAGCCTTCCGCTAACACATTGAGGCATACTCCTATGAAAAAAAAAAGACGGCACATGGGTGCTATGTCGGAAAAAATGTGTAAATTTGCATTTTGTATCAATGATCGACCACGAGACCATACAACGCATAATGGACGCCGCACGCATCGAAGAGGTGATCGGCGACTTCGTCACGCTCAACAAGCGGGGCGCCAACCATATAGGCTGCTGCCCCTTCCACAATGAGAAGACGCCGTCGTTCTATGTCTCGCCGTCGAAAGGTATCTACAAGTGCTTCGGCTGCGGCAAGGCGGGCAATGTGGTGAAGTTCCTCATGGAGCACGAGCACTACACCTACCCCGAGGCTTTGCGCTGGCTGGCCGACAAATACCACATAGAGATACAGGAAGAGGAACTGAGCGACGAGGAGAAACAGCGCCAGACCGAACGCGACGGCCTGTTCCACGTCAGCGAGTTTGCGCAGAAATATTTCGCCGACCTGCTCTACAGCGACGAGATGGGGCGCGCTGTGGGCTTGAGCTATTTTCACAGCCGCGGCCTGAGCGACGAAATTATCAAACGTTTCGGTCTCGGCTATTGTCTCGACGAGTGGAGCAACTTCACCGACCACGCGCTGAAGAACGGCTACAGCGACACAGTGCTTGAGAAGACGGGCCTCACCATCTACAAAGAAGAGACCGGCAAGAAATATGACCGCTTCCGCGGCCGAGTGATGTTCCCCATCTACAGCATCAGCGGACGTGTGCTGGGCTTCAGCGGACGCGTGCTCAGCAGCGAGAAGCAGGCAGCCAAATACGTCAACTCGCCCGACTCGGACATCTACAACAAAAGTCGCATTCTCTACGGACTCTACCAGGCCCGCACGGCCATTGCCAAGGCCGGCAAGTGCTATCTGGTAGAGGGCAATGTGGACGTTATCTCGATGCACCAGTCGGGGGTGGAGAACACCGTGGCCAGCTGCGGCACCAGCCTCACGGTTGAGCAAATACGCCTTATCAAACGCTACACGCCCAACGTCACCGTGCTCTACGACGGCGACTCGGCAGGCATCAAGGCGGCCTTGCGCGCTATAGACCTTCTTTTGGCCGAGGGCATGCATGTGCGCCTCGTGCTATTCCCCGACGGCGAGGATCCCGACAGCTACGCCCAGAAATATGGCTCGACCAAGTTGCAGGACTATCTTGCCACCCACGAAGACAACTTCATCATCTTCAAGACGAGGGTGCAGATGGCCAACGTGGGCGACGACCCCATACGCAAGGCCGAACTCGTCAGCGAGACGGCGCGCACCATAGCCTTGGTGAGCGATATGCTGGAGCGGGCCGAGTATGTGCGTCAGTGCTCGCAGATGATGCATGTGAGCGAAGATGTGCTCAACGCCGCCGTGGGCAAGGCTGCCACCCAGGCACGCAACAAGGCCTATGAAGAGGCCCGCCGAGCGCAGAGCGGAGAACGCAGGGCGGAGAGCGGAGAACGGAAAGGCGACGAAGAGATGCCGCCACCCGACGCCGACCTGCCGCCGGAGGCCTTTGCTCCGGCATCTGCCGGCAGCCCCTCGCACATAGGCTCTCAGCCAACGGCGCCTTCTGTCGTCGAGCGCACCTTGGTGCGGCTGCTGCTCAACTACGGCAACGAACAGCTGGTGCAGACCGTGGACGGCCCCGACGGGCAGCCGACGGAGCAGTCATTCAGCGTGGCCGAGGCCATCGTGAGCGAACTGCGCGCCAACAGTATGACACTCAGCCATCCACTGTGTCAGCGCGTATATGAGCAATGCGCTTTGATGCTCGACATGGCGGGAAGGATCGATACACAGCGTTTCGTTGACAATCCCGACGAGCAGCTGCGCTCTTTTGCCGTCACGCTGATGATGGACACCTACAGCCTTTGCGAAAGCTGGAAAGACAAGGGCATCTATACGCCCAAGATAGAAGACAACCTGTTGCGCGAGGTGCTCGACACCGTAAACACTTTCAAGAGCGAGCGCGTGGCGCAGATGGTGGCCGAACGGCGCGAACTGCTGCGCGGCGCCGACAGCGACAGGCAGGCCGAACTGCTGGCCGAGATACAGCAATACCAAGCCCTGGGCCGCCAACTGGGCCAAGCCCGGGGCATAGTCATAAACCCACGCCACTGACCACAGGACACTAATCACAGACCACTATCAAAGAAATGGACATACAGACACTCAAGCAACGATACGACATCATAGGCAACGACCCGCGCCTGATGCAGGCCTTGAACAAGGCCATACAGGTGGCGCCCACCGAGCTTTCTATCCTCATCACGGGAGAGAGTGGCGTGGGCAAGGACGTCTTTTCGCGCATCATACACGAGAACAGCCTTCGCAAACACCAGCGCCAGGGCCGTGGCCTCATATCCGTCAACTGTGGCGCCATACCTGAGGGCACCATCGAGAGCGAGCTTTTCGGCCACGTCAAAGGAGCATTCACCGGAGCCGACAAGAACCGCAAGGGCTACTTTGAAGAGGCCGACGGCGGCACCATCTTCCTCGACGAGATAGGCGAGCTGCCGCTGGCCATGCAAGTGAAGCTGCTGCGCGTGCTCGAGAACGGCGAGATAATACCTGTCGGCAGTTCGCAGGCACAGAAAATCGACGTGCGTGTTGTGGCTGCAACCAATGTCGACATCGTGGCCGCCGTGCGCAACGGACGCTTCCGCGAAGACCTCTACTACCGACTCAACCAGATAAGCATATACCTGCCTCCGCTCCGCGAACGCAAGGACGATATACCGCTGCTGTTCCGCAAGTTTTCGTCCGACGTGGCCGAGAAGTACCACATGCCACCACTCGTGCTGACCGACGACGCACGCCGTCTGCTGATGGATTACCCGTGGTACGGCAATGTGCGCGAGCTGAAGAATATCACCGAACAGATAGCTGTTGTAGAGACCGAGCGCACCATCAGTGCCGCCATCCTGCAGAACTACCTTTCCTATGTGCCCACAGAGAAGATGCCTGCCGTAGTCGAGAACAGCCCGGCGGCAGCCAGCCAGATTACCGACCGCGAGCTGCTGCTCAAAGCCCTCTCGATGGGTCAGATGATTACCGAGATGAGGCAGGAAATCAACGACCTGCGTCAGATGGTAGGCCGTATGGCACAAGGCGGTGCCGTGCATGTGGAGCCCGCGCAGGTGGTGCATCAGCCATATCTGCCGACAACACAGCCGCACCAAGCCGACGAAGAAGAATTCCTCACCCCGGAGATTATAGAAGACGAGGCCATCGCACTCGAAGATCGCGAACGCACCGCCATACAACGCGCCTTGGAGAAACATCAGGGCAACCGCAAAATGGCCGCCGCCGAGCTCCACATCTCCGAACGCACACTTTACCGCAAGCTGAAAGAATACAACATCGAATGAACACTAACGACATACGCATAAACCTTCCCGCCTCGAAGAGCATGAGCAACAGATGGCTCATGATCAACCACCTTACAGGCAGCCATTTTCGGGTTAATAAACTGTCGACCAGCGGAGACACGAAACTGCTGCGTCGCCTGCTGAAACAACTCGAAGACGGCTCCTCCAACCTCTACTATTGCGACAATGCTGGCTCGGTGGCCCGCTTTCTGATGCCCCTGCTGGCCATCACACCCGGACACTTCATACTCACTGGCGACGCCCGTCTGCAGCAGCGCCCCATGGGCCCAATTATAGAGGCTTTGCGCCAGATGGGATTGCGCATCGAATGCTCCGAGAACGAAGGCTTCCTGCCAGTCCATATTCAAGGCGGCGTGCCTACCAAGCGCACCGTCAGTGTCGACCCGCTGCTGAGCAGCCAGTTTGTCAGCGCCCTGCTGCTGATAGCACCTCGATTGCCCGAAGGCATATCGCTTACCATGACACAGCGCCCAACGTCGCGCCCCTATATCGAGATGACCTGCGACGCCCTGCGCCAGGCCGGTGTCGAGGTGCGCCGCTCGTCGAACGGCCGCACATACTATGTGCAACCCATCAGCGAGAAACCCAAGGCGGCCACCATCACCATCGAGCGCGACTGGAGTGCTGCTTCCTATTTCTACACCATGGCCATGCTGCGCCCAGAACTGCGTATTCGTCTGTTGGGACTGCAACTCGATTCGTGTCAGGGCGATTCGGCTGCCGACACCTTCTTCCGCCAGCTGGGAGTGCAGAGCACAGAGGTGCGCTCGCCCTACCGCGCTGCCGGACGCAGCGTGACATTGCAGGGTGGGGGAGAACGGCAGAAATCGCTGCAGTTCAATTGTCTCGACTGTCCCGACCTGGTGCCAACCTTCGCCGTGGCGGCAGCGGCTGCCGGGGTGCGAGCCATACTCAAGGGAGTAAGCAACATAGCCCTCAAAGAGAGCGACCGCATGGAGGCCATCACTACAGAGCTGCGTCGTATGGGCGGAAATGTTAACACTACAGGCGAAGAATTGCACATACTGCCTGCCGAACTGAGACCCACAGAACCAGTGCGTACCTACGGCGACCATCGCATTGCCATGGCGTTTGCTCCGCTGCGCCTGCGTTTTCCCGACCTGCAGATAGAGAACCCTGAAGTGGTAGGCAAGTCGTTTCCGGAGTTTTGGGAAGAGTTTGAGAAAGTGTTTGTTTGATGTCCAAAAAGCTCGTCATCGTTGCTGGACCCACAGCCGTGGGCAAGACCGCCGAGGCGGTGCGGCTGGCACAGGAACTGCAAACAGAGATTGTCAGCTGCGACTCGCGCCAGTTCTACAGCGAACTGCGCATCGGTGTGGCCCGGCCAACTGACGACGAACTGGCATCGGCAAAGCACCATTTCATCGCCTGCCGTTCGGTGCGCGATCCCTACAACATCTTCGACTATGAGCAGGACGCGATGAATGTCGTGGAGCGCCTTTTCGCAGACCACGATGTGGTGGTGGCATGTGGCGGCAGCGGCCTGTACATCGACGCCCTGCGGAGCACCCCGGCCCGCTTGCCCGACCCCGACCCTGCGCTGCGCGTGGAACTGCAGCAGATGCCGATAGAAGAGAAGCGAGCCAAGCTTCGCCTGCTCGACCCCGAATACTACGGACGCGTAGACCTGTGCAATCCCGTGCGCCTGCAGCGTGCGTTGGAGGTGTGCATCATGACAGGCCGGCCCTACAGCGAGGTGCTGGCCGGGCAGACCAGCCAGCCGCGGCCGTTCCAGACCGAGGTGCGTGTGCTCACGATGCCCAGCGACGCATTGCGCCGCCGCATCGACGCCCGCGTCGACGCCATGATGCGCGATGGATTGCTCGACGAGGTCCGTTCCGTCAGCCACCTGCGCCACCTGAACACACTGAATACCGTAGGCTACCGGGAACTCTTTCCGGTCGTCGACGGGACAGACTCGCTCGAGCACGCCGTTGAGCAGATAAAACTCAACACATGGCACTATGCCCGCAAGCAGATGACATGGATGCGGCGCTACCGCTAAAGTGCTATTTAACAAACGTTAAAGATTGAGATGCAAAAGATACGGAAAAAAATACGTATCTTTGCATTCTGTTTTTGCAAATTAATAACTGTATAATAAAATGAAAAAGAGTTTATTAACGATTGCTACAATGGCATTGATTGCAACCGGTTGCCAGCACAAAGCCCAGCTTACCTCGGGCGTCGACACTGACAACTTTGACACCACCGCCCGCTTGGAGGACGACTTCTACCAGTACGCCTGCGGCGGCTGGATGGCCAACCACCCCCTCGACGCCGAGCACTCGCGCTACGGCTCCTTCGACGTGCTGGCCGAGAACGCACTGAAGAACATCAACGGCATCATCGACAGCGTGTCGAAGAACCAGAACGAGGCCGGCTCGCTGGCCGACAAGATCGCCACGATGTACAACATCGGTATGGACAGCGCCCGTCTGCAGGAGCAGGGCGTGGCTCCGCTTATGCCTTACCTTGAGGAAATCAACGCCCTCAAGACCCGCGAGGATGTGTGGGCTGAGATGCTCCGCATGCACAAGCGCGGCAACACCGTGCTCTTCGGCGTCTTCGGCGAGGCCGACAAAGACGATGCCAGCATGTGCATCGCTTGGGCCTATCAGGGGGGCCTCGGTCTCGGCGACCGCGACTACTACCTCCTTGACGAGGGCAACAACAAGAAAATCCGCGAGGGTTACATGGACCTCATGACCAAGGAGTTTGCCATGGCTGGATACGACAAGATGAGCGGCAAGAAGGCCGAGAAGCTGGCGCAGACGGTGATGGCTTTCGAGACCCGTCTGGCCAAGGCCATGAACACCAAACTTGAGAACCGCGACCCGCAGGGCACCTTCAACCGCTACACCGTTGAGGAGGCCGCCGCTTTCGCCCCCAATATCGACTGGAAGGGCTACTTCGAAACCATGGGTATCATGGACGGCATGAAGAGCTTCAATATTGCACAGCCCAAGTATTTCACCGAGGTCAACAAGGTGTTTGTTGACACCGATGTCGAGACCATGAAAGCCTACTTCGCATGGCATGAGATCGTCAGCGCTGCCGGCTACCTGAGCGACGACTTTGTGGACGCCAACTTCGACTTCTTCGGCAAGCTGATGAGCGGCCGCGAGGAGAACCGTCCGCGCTGGAAACGCGTCACCGGCACCGTTGAAGGCGCCATGGGCGAGGCCCTCGGCCGGCTCTACGTGGAGAAGTACTTCCCCGCCGAGGCCAAGACCCGCATGGAAACCCTGGTCAACAACTTGATCGAGGCTTTGGGTCAGCGCATCGACATGGCCACTTGGATGACCGACGCCACCAAGGCCAATGCACACAAGAAACTTAGCACCATATATGTCAAGATTGGCTACCCCAACAAATGGCGCGACTACAGCGGCCTTGAAATCAAGGACGACAGCTACTATGCCAACGTCATCCGCAGCAACGAGTTCGACATGGCCTATATGTTCAGCAAGATCAACAAGCCCGTGGACAAGGACGAGTGGCTCATGACCCCGCAGACTGTCAACGCCTACTACAACCCCACCACCAACGAGATATGCTTCCCTGCCGCCATCCTGCAGCCTCCCTTCTTCCAGTTTGACGCCGACGATGCCGCCAACTACGGTGCCATCGGTGTGGTCATCGGCCACGAGCTGACCCACGGCTTCGACGACCAGGGTCGCCAGTACGACGAAAAGGGTAACCTCAACGACTGGTGGACCGAAGAGGACGCCAAGAACTTCGATGCCAACAAGCAGGTCCTCATCGACGCCTTCAACAACTGCATAGCCCTCGATGACCCCGAACTGGGCAAGATGAACGGCAATGGTGAACTCACCCTTGGCGAGAACATCGCCGACAATGGCGGTCTCCACGTCAGCTACCTCGCCATGCAGAACGCCATGGCCAAGAAGCAGGTCAACAAGGAACAGATGGACGGCTTCACGCCCGAACAGCGCTTCTTCCTGGCCTATGCCGCCGTGTGGGCCAGCAACATCCGCCCCGCTGCTGCCCTGCAGCTCACCCAGATGGATGTCCACTCGCTGGGCCGCAACCGCGTCAACGTGGCACTGCCGCAGGTGACCGAGTTTGTCGAGGCCTTCGGCATCAAGGAAGGCGACGGCATGTGGGTTGCCCCCGAGAAGCGCGTTGTGCTTTGGTAGGAGAAAACACATACAAATAAAAAAAAGTCCAGACCGATGTCTGGACTTTTTTTTTATCTTTGCGTTGTGATTTGCCCTCCCACTGCGTCTAATATGCCAAAAGAGCAACTGAATATGCAAGCCGAAGAGAAAGCTTTCCGCGAACTGATAGGCCGCCAGCGCGACCTGATATGGGCTCTCTGCCGCACCTACCGCCTCGGGGCGGCATGGGACACCGAGGACGCCTTCCACGAGGTGCTTGTCGCCCTGTGGCAGGGCTTCGGCAGCTATGGGGGCCGTAGCTCGGAGCGCACGTGGGTGTATCGTGTGGCAGTCAACACGCTTAATAGCCTGCTGCGCCGTCGCGGCAACCAACCTGCGCCCGAAATGCCCGAAGGATATGAGAGGGTCGCCGCTGGCGATGATTATCCCGACCTGGCACATCTCATCGAGGCTCTTCCGGAGCCGGATTACACCATCGTACGCGCCCATGTCGAGGGCTACTCCTATGCCGAGATAGGGCGCATCTGCGGCCTCAGCGTCGGTGCCGTCAGTATGCGCTTGGTACGGGTGTTGCGTGAGTTAAGAAAACAATACAATCAATAAGCAATATGAGTGATTTCAAACAACAAATGCAGCGATATGGACGTTCGCTCGGCGAGCAACGCTGCCCACTCAGCGAGGCCGAACTTGACCGTGCTGTGTGCCATGCAGTGTGGAATGGCAGACGGAGTGTGAAAAGTGAAAAACGGAGGGATGTACGAGTGTGGAAGTATGTGGCGGCAGCGTGTGTGGCAGCGTTGTTGGTCCCAGCGGGATTCTTGCTGCGCTCTGCCGAGGGTGATATCGGCACCGTCAGCATCGACGGGCAGCAGGTTGTCTTCGCCTGCAACCGTGGCTGCGGCGTCGAAGGCACGGTGGACATGTTGGGCAACATGGTGAAAGGAGGTCTGCGATGAGACATTGGCTTTTCCTTGCAATTGCCCTTCTCTTCTATTCTTGTCAGCCCGAGGATACATTTCCCGAGGCCACGTCGGCGGCCATGGAAGTATATGCAAAGTATGCCGACCGTGAAGACCTTACGGTGGCTCTTCTGGGCGGTTACGACGGCTACAACGCCGTGATGCTGCAGGCCGACGACATTGAGGGGTGGCATCGACTGCTGGAAGAGTTCGCAATGCGGAGCCACTCTGAGGAGCGTCTGCCGAAGGAAGGTGAGAAGGTCTCAGCGGCCTACATGAAGTCCTATTTTGTCGACACAGTCCCTACCGAGGACGCTTCCGTTGGCGACCTTTTCGTTAATATTATGGACTCTCTGATACGTGTATCCGTCGACACCGCCTATTCTATCACTCGCACCGAGCATTGGGACAACGGAGTCCTTGTCGACTCCACATGCGACACAGGCAGTTCTCCACTCGCCACTCACCAGTCATCACTCACCGGTGACGCTATTTTCGAGGCTGCTCGCGCTCATGGCGACGCTGGCTACCTGGCCTACACCGACAGCGAGAGTCTGGCCCTTTGGCTGTTCTTCTATGCCGACCGTCAAGGCATGGTGCACGTAATCAATACGATTGTAAATAGATAACCATTTAAATAATCACAAGATGAAAAGAATGATTGCCACAATGCTGCTCGTGCTGACGGGATGTCAGCTGGCAGCCAATGCACAGAACGACACCAGTGTCGTCACCGAGCTGTACAACCGCAACACCGCCGCGCGCGAGATGTACAACCGCTATGTTGCCCGCAAGGGTTTCGAGGCCAAGATCCATACATGGACGACGGGCGACGACGCTGTGTCGGCCGTGAAGGTGACGGCCAAGAATGCCAAGGCATGGCGTACGTTGCAGGATGAGTTCGGCCTTAATTCCGAGCCGAAGCCGGAAGGCGGCGAGAGGTTGAGTTCTATGAGCGTGTCGCACACGATACTGGACACCAGCGCGACCGACCGCTCGTGGGTCAACGCCCAGATTGAGAAAATGCTGCCTGGTCACGTGGTGGCATACGACAGCCTGCTCGCCGTCACCACCACTTCGCACTATGTCGACGGCAAGTTGATGGAGCAGCAGACCGATATTCAGACTGACGGCCAGCTTCTCGATGTCAAAGAGAAGGTGAAGAAAGACCCGATGACGCTTGCCGCCGTCAAGCATGGCGACCAAGGCTTCGTCACCCTCGCCGACTACGACCACCGTGCAGTCACCTTCCTCTTCTATGCCTCTGAGCGTCAGCTGATGGCCCTCGTGGTCAATATTCTCGATGAGATGTGATCTTTTTTTCGTATCTTTGCATCGTCAAACCAACACCGATAAACGATGGAAGAACCAATCTTGAACGCTCACAACAAGGAAGAATACCCGCCCATGCACACGGGAAGATTGGACACACCCTTAAAAAACAAATTGAAGATAGGCTTTTTTATAATGGCATTGTTCCTGATGAGCCTTGCTGGTTGCCAACAACCACAGGCGGACAATGGGGATTCTGTTACAGTATCAGATATTGTTGACTCTGCTTTTCTTCAAGATACTATTGACGGTTGGCTTACTCCATATATTTCAATCAGCAAAGTGATTGAGTGTTGGGGTGACCCTGATTCGTTATCGGAGGCAGTGGTCTTGGAGTATGATGGAGCACTTCACCAGTCCTGGTTCTATCAGAAAAAGAATGTGAGGATTGGTGTTTATGGAGATTCTGCAGAGGTGGCTAAGACAAGATTGGCTCTTTCTGTGGAAGGAATAGCTGTTACGGGACCGACGGATTGCCAAATGAGTCATTCAATAAGCATTGGCGACGACCGAGAAAGATTAGAACAACAATATCATGGAGTTATCAATGCCGAATACTCAAATGATCAGCAACTCTCTCTTGGAAACCAAATGCCATATTGGGGTGTGATCTATTTCTTTGAAGAGGGAAAGTTGGTGGGAATGTACAATGGAACTATGGCTGAATAATATACTAAACAGGTATGGAACAAGAACCGATTCTCAACGCTCACAACAAGGAAGAATACCCGCCGATGCATACGGCGGAGCATATACTGAACCAGACCATGGTGCGTATGTTCGGCTGTCCGCGGTCGCGCAACGCCCACATCGAACGCAAGAAGAGCAAGTGCGACTACCAGCTCGATGCCTGCCCCACCGACGAGCAGGTGGCGGAACTCGAGCGCCGCGTCAACGAGGTCATCGCGCAACATCTGCCCGTCAGCTACGAGTTCGTGAATAGGGGAGAGGTGCCGCCCGAAGTGGACCTCGGCAAGCTGCCCGACGATGCCAGCGAGACCTTGCGCCTGGTGCGCATCGGCGACTACGACCTCTGCGCCTGTGTCGGCACCCACGTCGCCAACACCTCAGAGATAGGCACTTTCAAGATTATCAGCCACGACTACAACGAAGAAGCGCATACGTGGCGTATGCGCTTCAAACTGATGGAATGATTCCGTACCTCTGGATAGGATAAGATTGCTCCCCCTAAATATTTTGCTGCATCCAAAGTAAAAATCATGCTCACGATTCATGTATAATCATAAGCATGAATTTGGAACTTCATCTACTTGAGATATCTATCTTATTATTACCATGCTTTTTCGAGCCTACCACGTTGCTCCACCATAGGAAATAGGAGGAGGTGTGTTTCTGGGTGCGGTGAGGACATGGAGTTTTAGGACATCCTCTACGCCTTGGTCTGTGGCGCGCTTGAGGTATGTCGCACCCTCCGAAATGTTTCCGCTCTCAATCATGACAGCTGCTATGAAATAGCAGGCTTCAGGGCAGTTCTCGTTTGCAGCCTCCCTTATCATGAGTCCACCTACATAGTGCTTGTCCCCTTCTTCCGGGTAATAACGCGTTTCTGGATCTACCATAAGCATCATGGCATATAATAACTTGCCCATTGGCACATTTTGTTCTCCCGCCAATCTGAAATACAATGATGCCATTTTTCTGTTTCTTTCGGTTCCATAGCCATAGTAATACATACACCCTGCCATCAAATTGCATCGACCGTCTCCTTTCTCGCCACCCTTTTTAAACCACGCGAGTTCTTCTTCCCCTGGGCGAAAGAAGATATGCGAAGTTGTATTCATCATTATCGCTGTCATACCGTCACCAAAAGATTTCCCCAATAATTCAGAGAATATCATTTTGGGGAGGTCTTCAGATGTTTTGGTCATTCCTTTTTCATAACACTTTTCCGCCGAGGGCGCAAATAAAAATGAGGCTGCAACCAAACCTCCAGCCACAACAACGCAGGCTATTATGACCCAGACAATCCATTTACGGCTTCGCTTGGCGGGTTGGGGTGCTGGAGATTCTTTTATTGGAAGCCCGCATTGAGGGCAAACACTGGCGTTTTCCGACATTGAGGCGCCACATTTAGGACATACTATTAGTGCCATAATTGTGTGGTTTTAATATCCCTTAAGTTCAACTCATAAATGCAACACTTTGGTCAAAAACAGAAAAAGGAGCGCGGAAGCCTTTAAACTTTCAAAGGAGAAGCGCAAAAAAAATGCGGCTTCTCCCTTGATTGCGGAAAAATGTGTATCTTTGTGCTCCT
>JAZNSV010000109.1:0-9820 GCA_045591485.1 Bacteroidales bacterium
CTCAACGGACGCACCGCCATCAAGCGCACCGCCGAAAGCAGCAGCATACGCATCGACGTGGGCAGTCTGGCCAAAGGCGCCTACTTTGTGCGCATAGTGAGCTCAGATGCCACCGCCGTGCGCAAGCTTGTAGTCAAGTAGAGGCACGACCACTCTGCACAAAAACATTTTTCACCGCGCGGCACACAATAAATGTGCCGCGCGGTCGTTAATCTCCACACGCATACATTTAAAAATAAACGATGGAACTGAAAGAATCACTCAAGAACCTGGTCTTCGACAAGAGCGACCTCAAACAAGGCGTCTTCCGCGCCACCCGCGACAGCTTCGAGCTCTTCCGCTCGACCACACGCGAAATCATCACCCTCTTCCAGCAGCGCTGCCGCGAAGAGGGGCGCCAGGTGGCCTTCGAGTTCACCGACCGGGGCGACTTCGAGTTCGAGGTCAAGTTCGGCGGCGACATATTGCTCTTCATGATGCACACCAACGTCTTCGAATTCTCGCGCGACCACCAGGTGATGAAAACGCCCTACGTGCGCGAAGACACGCGGCGCAGCTACTGCGGCGTGATACACATCTACAACTTCCTGGCCGACTCGTTCGCCTACCAGCGCGACAACGACTTGGGCTACATGATAGGGCGCGTATTCGTGAACCTCGAGCGACACTACTTCATCGAAGGCAAACGCGAGCTGGGCATGCTCTACACCAACTTCAACACCTCGGTCATAACCCCCGAGACGGTGCAAGGCATCGTCGAATCGGCAATCGAATACACCACCAATTTTGATCTTTTGACCCCCCCGTACGACGAAGTCAAGCTGGTTTCGGTGGGTGAAATGAGAACAAATTTCGACAAAAAATCACTGGTCACAGGCAAGCGTTTAGGCTTTCGTTTTCAGGCAGATAACGAATAGCGGGGCAAAGTTTTCAACTTTTTGGGTTGAAAAAAATTTTGCCATGTCGAAAAATGTTCGTACTTTTGCACCCGCTTTTTGAACGAAAAAGCCCCCGAAAGGGGAAGTGAGAAAAGCAGGCCGCCGCGTTCGTCTAGTAGGCCCAGGACGTGAGATTTTCATTCTCAAAATCGCGGGTTCGAATCCCGCACGCGGTACAAAAACAAAATTAGATAATTAGTAATTATAAATTAAACAATGGCACACCACAAGTCTGCAAAAAAGAGAATTCGCTCGAGCGAGAAGAAGAGAGTCGAGAACCGCTACTATGCCAAGACCATGCGCAACGCCCTCCGCGACTTCCGCGCCCTTGAGGACAAGGCCGTCGCCACCGAGCGCCTGCCCAAGATGGTTTCCATCATCGACAAGCTGGCCAAGCGCAGCGTAATCCACAAGAACAAAGCCTCCAACCTCAAATCGAAACTCATGCGCCAGGTCAACGCCATGTAATGGCACCAGACCTCGCAAAGCGAATAAAAACTATGGATGCCGACCCCCAAAAAGGGTCGGCATTCGTCGTCTATAAATTTTAAAAAAAATATTTTTTTGGCAGTTCCGGCTATTTTTCGTACCTCTGCACCGATTAACCAACCTATTATATAAACATCCTAAAACTCAAAATTATGAAAAAGCTTCTACCAATTTTGGCGCTCTTCGCGCTATTGCTTGTGCCGTGGACATCACGAGCGCAGAGCGTGACAATTGGCACCGGGACAAGCACGCAGAACTCTGCACCCGTGGCCAATTACTACAATTACTCACTCGCGGAGATGATTTTCACAGCCGTTGAGATTGCCGCCGGCAACCCCACGGTCAACACAATCGTCTCTGTCGGGTTCGAGTGCACCGCCAGTGTAAACAAGGAGTACGGCATCACCATCTACATGAAAAATGTAGATGCCGACGCCTTCACCGCCGCATCCGACTACGTGGCACTCACAGCAGAGGATGTGGTCTACACCGGCACACTGACCCCAACATCGGGATGGACCACCATTGATCTCGACGCCCCGTTCACCTACGACAACACTCAGAACCTGCTGATTGCCGTCAACAAGACGTCTGGAGGCTATAGCGGCAGCACAGCCATCTGGAAGTACACCTCCACCTCGTCCACCTACCGCATGCTATGGAAACAGAGCGACGGCAGCGCTTACGACCCCACAACATCGCCTTCATTGGATCCGAACTACAACCGCCCCAACGTGCAGTTAACCTTCGGCACACCCCCGGCATGCTCAAAGCCCACCAACATTCAGGTAAGCGACATTACATCCGATGGCGCCACCATTAGCTGGACTCCTAACAGCGACGAAACTCAATGGCAAATCACGCTCAACGAACAAGTGGTAGGTTTAGCACAAGACGCACCCACCTACACCCTCACAGGCCTTGAGCCAAACACCGACTACACCGTCGGCGTAGCCGCAGTGTGCAGTGCCGACGACATAACGGCCGCCGCCACCGCCACCTTCCGCACCGGCTTCGCCGGACAGTATGTCACCCTCGCCGACGGCACAACAACCAACCAATATATACCCATCTATGGCAACTATGTAGATGCTGCACAGCACAACCAGATTGTCTACCCCGCCTCAATGCTGCAAGAGCTGCTCGGCAACGACCTGACGGGTTTTGTGTTCTACATGGGTACCACGTCGACAACCAACTGGAACACCACCGTCACCGTGAGCCTCGGCGTTTCGCCCGACGAGACCCTCAGCGCACTAAGCGACGCCAGCGTCACACAAGTATGGCAAGGCACCGTCAGCGGCACGGATGAGCAGTGGACCATAACCTTCGACGAGCCTTACCGCTACATCGGCGGCAACTTGCTGGTCGATATAACGACAACCATAGGCAGCTACAAAACCGCAAATTATCTTGGTGTCAGCGCTGCAAACGGCAGCTCTGTCTGCACCTATAGCGCCACCGTAAGTACTCAGGCTTTCCTGCCCAAGGTGACCATGTTCTATGAAGAGAACGACAGCCCAATCTGCTATATGCCCACCAACATTGAGCTGAGCAACATCACCGACCAGGGCTTCACCCTCAGCTGGCAGCCCGGCGGCGAAGAGACCTCGTGGCAAATCACCGTCATCGCCCCGGATGGCGGCACACAGACCTTCTACAGCCAGACGACCACCTACACCGTCAGCCAGCTGGCCGACAACACAGAGTACACTGTCGAGCTGCGCGCCGCCTGCGGCAACGACGGCCTCAGCGGCGCCGCCACACTGACCGTCACCACCCCCATCGCCGGCTTCGAGCCCGCCACCATGCCCTACAACTGCGAGTTCGGCCCCAACGACGACCAGTTCTGGCAGTTCGTCAACGGCGCCAACAACATCTGGGTGGTGAACAACGACAACCTATACGTGACCGGCAGCACCGACACCACACTCGCCAATAGCTACAACACTTCCAAAACCAGCGTCAGTTACGCCTACCGCCAGATGGAGATCGAAGAAGGAGGCCTGTACTACTTCCAGTTCGACTACACGGGACAGGGCGAAAGCAACTACGACTACATGCGCGCATGGGTGGCCCCCGCCAGCGCCGAACTGACGGCCGACCTGCTGCCCAACGGCAGCAACGGCGGCTTCAGCAGCTACACCACCACAACCCCCACAGGCTGGTACGACCTGGGCGGCAAGATGAACCAGAAAACCGACTGGACTCACGTCGCCACCGGCGTCGAACTGGCGGCAGGCAACTACAAACTCGTCTTCATGTGGTGCAACGACAATGGCGACGGCGCCAATCCCCCCGCGGCCGTCGACAACATCAGCATCAACCAGATCAACGAGATCCTTATCAGTGCCAGCAGCGCCGACGAAACAATGGGTTCTGTGGAAGGCTACGGCCTCTACACCTTCGGCGACGAGGTGACACTGACGGCCATTCCCGCAACGGACAACTACTACTTCACACACTGGAGCACCGGCGAGACCACGCCCACCATCACCATCACCGCCAACCTCGAGGCACAGGCCACCGAATACATAGCCTACTTCGAGGCCAACGTGGCCAGCATCAACGGCTATGCCCACAACCAGCTGGGCGGCACTGTGGAAGGCAGCGGCGAATATCCCAACGGAGATATCGCCACCCTCACCACCACAGCCAACGAAGGATGGCACTTCTCGCGCTGGAGCGACGGCAACACCGACAACCCCCGCCAGATAGAGGCCACGGTGAACATGACCCTTGAGGCCTTCTTCGTGCACCCCTACGACATGGCCAACGGCGAGATGTACCTCGACTTCGAGCAGATGGGCGCGGAATATGTCGACATGAGCAACGGCGGCCTTGCCAACCAGTGGGCCATAGGCCAGACCGACGAGGCCACCCACATGAACCAGGCCCTCTTCATCAGCAACGACGGCGGCCAGACCAACGCCTACACCCTCGGACAGGGAGCCTCGGTCTTTGCATGGATCAACCTCACCCTTGAACCCGGCCTCTACGACTTCAGCTACGACTGGAAATACAAAGGCAGCAGCTACAGCGACTATATGCGCGTGGCTCTGGTGCCTGAAAGCATGGCGACCACAGCTTCCTCGTCGACAACGAGCGGGTGGAATAGTTCTAATCTGCCCAGCGGCGCCATAGCCCTCGACAGCAGCCGCGCACTCTACAACCACACCACCTGGAGCAGCAAGAGCAACAGCTTCGAGCTGGCCGAGGGCGGCAACTACAAGCTGGTCTTCTACTGGCGCAACGGCACCAGCACCTACAGCGACTACAACCCGCCGGCAGCAGTGGACAACATCCGTCTCTACCACAATAACGAACCCATAGGCCTCATAGCCTACGGCGACCGCCAGCGCGGCTGGGTCGAGACCGATCAGGGCGAATACTACTACGGCGACACCGCCACGCTTGTGGCCATGGCCAACGAAGGCTACACCTTCAACCACTGGAGCACCGGCGAGACCACCGACACCATCAGAGTCCCGGTGAACCTCGCAGCCACAGAAACCGAATATATAGCCTACTTCCTGCCCAACAACCCGACACTCTATGTGAGCTACAGTCCCAACATGGGCACCGTCAACGGCATCAACACCGAGAGCAACTCCGTCAGCGTGGCCAACGGCGAGAGCGTCACCATCGAGGCCGTGGCCAACGAAGGCTACTACTTCGGCCAGTGGAGCGACGGCAACACCGACAATCCCCGCACCATAGTGCTCACCGACGACCTCTACCTCGACTGCAACTTCATGGAGCCTCTGGAGCAGCTCAACGTCGACTTCGAAGACGGAGACGGCGGCGTGACCCTCGTGAACGGCACCTGCACCAACAAGTGGGTCGTCGGCACCTCGGCCGATGGCGGCAACACCAGCCTCTTCATCAGCGACAACTGGTCGGACAACAACTACACTGTCACCAGCACCAGCAACGTCTTCGCCTACTTCCCGATGATGCTCAACCCAGGCATCTACAACTACAGCTACGACTGGAAAGCCAACGGCGAATCCACCTACGACTACCTGCGTGTGGCCCTCGTGCCTGCCAATGTGACCCTCGAAGCAAACACTGGCAGCGCCATCTGGAACTACAACAACCTGCCTGCAGGCGTCATAGCCCTTGACGGCGGCAACAAGCTGAACCAACAGGAAAGCTGGCAGACCGTGGAGAACAGCATCGAAGTGACCGAAGGCGGCATGTACCGCCTGGTCTTCTACTGGCGCAACGACAACAGCAGCGGCGACCAGACGCCCGCAGCGGTGGACAACATCAGCTTCTACAATTCGCACCCCTATTACGGCATCAACGCCTACGGCGAAGACAACCTCGGATGGGTAGACGGTGCCGGCGAGCATGAGTACGGCGAAGTGGTGACCCTCACCGCTTGGCCAAGCGACACATCATACCACTTCTACCAGTGGGCCGACGGACTGACCGAACAGAGCCGCCAAGTGACGGCCCTGCCCGGTATCGAAGATCAGGAGTTCGTGGCCATCTTTGTGCCCAACTACATTGAGATGCAGACATGGGATTTCAACGAGAGCGTCATCACCGTGACTGATGCCGAGGGCAACAGCTACGCCCCCAACATGGTCTACCACGTGGCCGGTGGCCAGCCGATAAGCTTCACCGTCAACGCCGTTGCAGGCTACGATCCCACCATCGAGATAGTCGACTTGAAGTGGACCCCAATCGTCAGCAACAACGAGTCCGTCGACGGCAGCGTCAGCATAGAGTTCACTCCGACCACCAGCTTCAATGCCCTCTTCAATGCCACTATGCATCCATTCACCGTCACGATTGAGACCAACGACCCGCAGAACGCCACCGCCATTGGTTCGGGTACCTACTACATAAACGATATTGCCAAGATTATGGTTGCCCCGAAACGCGGCTACCAGTTCGCTGGCTGGACAGACGACACCAACGCCGACAACTACCGTGAAGTGACCGTCAACAGCGACATGAGCTTCACAGCCATTGTCGAACCCATCATCTGCCTGCCCGACACAGAGTTTGTGCATGACACCACCTACGTCGACAGCCTCATCCACGACACCACTTACGTCGATGTCCACGACACCACTTACGTCGATGTCCACGATACCACTTATGTTGATGTCCACGACACCACCTACGTCGATGTCCACGATACCACTTATGTTGATGTCCACGACACCACTTATGTTGATGTCCACGACACCACTTATGTTGATGTACATGACACCACTTATGTTGAAGTGCCTGTTCACGACACCACCTACGTCAATGTCTATGACACCACCTACATCACGCAGATTGACACCGTCTACGACACCACCTACATCACCCAGGTCGACACAGTGTACGAAACTCTGATTGACACCGTGACCAACACTGAGTATGTCTATGACACTACCTACGTCACCCAAATCGACACAGTCTACGACACCACCTACATCACACAGATCGATACCGTGACCAACACTGTCTACGACACTACCTACATCACGCAGATCGATACCGTGACCAACACTGTCTACGACACCGTGTACAACACCGAGTACATCCATGACACAACAATGGTAGGCGTCGACACGCTGATTCTCACCGAATATGTACACGACACCACCACCGTCTACGACACAATCACACTGACTCAGATTGACACCGTAGTCAACACAGAGTATGTCCACGACACCACCATCGTCACCGAGACGCTCTACGACACTGTGATCAACACCCAGTATGTCAACGTGCTGGTCCACGACACGATGTACGTCAACCGCTACATCTATGACAGCCTCTACTTCTACGACACCACCTTCGTGCACGACACCACATACACCACTATCTGGAAGTACGACACGACCTACGTGACCGTCAACGACAGCATAATAGAGACCCTGGTCGACACCGTGTACGTCATCGTCAACGACACCACCCAGCTCAACAACTACATCCACGACAGCATCTACTTCTACGTACACGACACAACCATCGTAACACACTACGACACGCTGACCGTCACCAACACGGTTATCGACAGTGTGATTCTTAACAACTACATCCACGACACCACCATCGTCACCAACACCATCTACGACACAGTGACCCTGACGCAGGTTGACACGGTAATCAACACCGAGTACGTCTACGACACGGTGACCAACACCGAGTACGTCTACGACACGGTGACCAACACAGAGTACGTCTACGACACGGTGACCAACACAGAGTATGTTTACGACACGGTGACCAACACCGAGTACGTCTACGACACGGTGACCAACACAGAGTATGTCTACGACACGGTGACCAACACCGTCTACGACACAGTGACCAACACCGTCTACGACACAGTGACCAACACCGTCTACGACACCACGCTGCTCACCGACACGCTGTGGCTCACCGACACGCTGATAATCTACGTACACGACACCATCTACGTGCACGACACCGTCTATGTCGGCATCGAAGACGAGGCCACTATGACCAACGTCAAGTTCTACCAGCGCGACGGACAGATCATCGTCGAGGGTGCCGAGGGTGCCCGGGTGATGCTCTTCGACGCCGTAGGCCGCCAGCTGGCGACCAAGACCGACGAATACGACGTGCTGCGCTTCGACGTGCCCTCCACCGGTGCCTACCTCATCAAGGTCGGCAACGCCCCGGCCCGACGCATCGTCGTGGTCCGTTAAGTGTGCGAGAGCAAAGACACACTGAACACCAAGCGCGAAGCTCCTTTTGGGAGCTTCTCTCTTTTTTTGTTAAAAATATTCACACATAATATTTTTTTTGTATCTTTGGCTTGTTCATTCACGATAGTACAAATAGATAAATATAATAAAAATCAAATAATTACACATAACATGAAGATCTTAGTTTTAAACTGCGGAAGTTCGTCAATCAAGTATCAGCTTATTGACATGGCAAACAATGCCCAGGTGATGGCCAAAGGCCTGCTGGAGCGCATCGGCCTCGAGATGGGCGAGTTCACCCACAAATGGAACGGCCAGAAGCACTACGAGCAGCTGCCCATCCCCGACCACACGGCCGGCATCAAGATTGTCCTCAATGCCCTCATCGACCCCCAGATGGGTGTCATCAAGAGTTTCAACGAAATCGGTGCCGTAGGCAACCGCATAGCCCACGGCGGCGAACTCTTCAAAGAGAGCGTCGTGGTGACCGACAAGGTCATAGAGCAGATCAAGAGCCTCGAACACCTGGCCCCGCTGCACACCCCCGGCAACCTGGCCGGCATCTATGCTATGCGCGAGGTGCTGCCCGGTGTGCCGCAGACCGCCGTGTTCGACACCGCCTTCCACAGCACCCTGCCCCCGAAGAGCTTCCTCTACGGCCTGCCCTACGAGATGTACGAAAAATACGGCATACGCCGCTACGGCTTCCACGGCACCAGCCACAAATTTGTGGCCGAGAAAGCCGCCAAGATGATTGGCAAAGATTGGAACGACCTGAAGATTATCTCCTGCCACCTCGGCAGTGGCGCCTCCATCGCGGCCATCGACCACGGCAAGAGCGTCGACACAACCATGGGCATGACCGCCCTCGAGGGCCTCATCATGGGCTCGCGCTGCGGCGACGTCGACCCCGGCGTCATCCTCTACCTCATGGACCAGGGCTTCGACAGCAAAGCCCTCACCAAGATGCTCTACAAGCAGAGCGGCCTCATCGGCATCAGCGGCGACAAGCAGGACATGCGCGACATCCGCGCCGGTCGCGATGCCGGCGACGAGCGTGCCACCTACGCCTTCGACATGTTCGCCCAGCGCGTCAAACGCTATATCGGCGGCTACATGGCCGAGATGGGCGGCTGCGACCTGCTCCTCTTCACCGGCGGCATCGGCGAGAATGCCTGGTTCATGCGCCACCCCATCCTCGAAGGCCTCGAGTGCCTCGGCATCAAGGTGGACCTCGAACTGAACGACAAGGTGATGGGCGAGGACGTCGTCATCAGCACTCCCGACTCGAAGGTGGCCACCGTCGTCGTCACCACCGACGAGGAATACGTCATCGCCAGCGACACCTACAAGCTGGTCAGCAAATAAGCCCCGCTCCGAGACTCGAAAACAGACAGCCGCAGGCAACAACCTGCGGCTGTTTTTTTGGCCACAATCCACGGCGAAAACTATACAGCAAAAAGCATTTTTGATAAAAAAACATCCCCTCCCACCGGCCCCAAAACGCCGCCAAGCAGTGACGACAAGGAGGCAAAACGGGCTAAAATTAACAAAAATTCAGTTAAGATACGTCTCGTCCGCCGTCCGCAGCACCATATAAAAGCCTGACGGACAGTATCAATATAGGCACCGGTAGTGCATATCAACGATACTTCAACGATATATCAACGATATTTCGACGATTTTGATCGTTGATATATCGTTGAT
>JAZNSV010000110.1:0-12255 GCA_045591485.1 Bacteroidales bacterium
TGTCGAAGGCGGCGCAGTTCTACAACGCCGACCTGGCGAAAATCGACCTGCAATACCAGCAGAGCCGCAAGAAGGGCGGCAAAGACGAGGTCGAGGAGCCGGAGACCGTCGCCGAGGCATAGCACCGCGTCGGCGGACATAAACGCCCGCCCGCAGGACGAAAGGACAAGAAAAGCGAGAGCCTCGGCGGGGGCCTCGCTTGTTTTTTGAACGTAATTTGCCGTCGATAAATCATTTTCATTTCGAATATGTCAAAATAAATTTTGCCATATCGCTCAACTTTCGTATCTTTGCATTTTGAAAATAGGACAAGCAATGACCTCTAACTTTGTAGACTACGTCAAGATACTGGTGCGGAGCGGCAAGGGCGGCGCAGGAAGTGCGCACCTGCTGCGGGTGAAATACAACGCCAAGGCGGGTCCCGACGGCGGCGACGGCGGCCGTGGCGGCCACGTCATCCTGCGCGGCACCACGCAGCGGTGGACCCTGCTGCACCTGAAGTACACCAAGCACGTCTTCGCCGAAGACGGCCAGAACGGCGGCGAGAATCTCTGCACCGGCCGCACGGGCAAGGACCAGATACTGGAAGTGCCGCTGGGCTGCGTCTGCCGCGACGCCGAGACGGGCGAACCCCTCGGCGAAGTGACCGAGGAGGGCCAGGAGCTCATCATCGCCAAGGGCGGCCGCGGCGGCCTGGGCAACGACCACTTCAAGAGCGCCACCAACCAGACGCCCCGCTACGCCCAGCCCGGCGAGCCCGCCGAGGAACGGTGGGTGATCATAGAGCTGAAAGTGCTGGCCGACGTGGGCCTGGTGGGCTTCCCCAACGCGGGCAAGAGCACCCTGCTGAGCGTCGTCAGCGCCGCCAAACCCGAGATAGCCAACTACCCCTTCACCACCCTGGTGCCCAACTTGGGCATCGTGAAGTACCGCGACGACCAGTCGTTCTGCATTGCCGACATCCCCGGCATCATCGAGGGCGCCGCCGAGGGCAAGGGCCTCGGTCTGCGCTTCCTGCGCCACATCGAGCGCAACTCCATCCTGCTCTTCATGGTCAGCTGCGAACAGCTGGAGATTGCCAAAGAGTACCACGTGCTGCTCGACGAGCTGAAGAAATACAACCCCGAGCTGCTGGACAAGCAGCGCCTGCTGGCTGTCACCAAGTGCGACATGATGGACGAAGACATGCAGAAGCAGCTGAAGCGCCGTCTGCCAAAGGGTATCGAGGCGGTGTTCATCAGCGCCGTCAGCGGCCAGGGCATCACCGAGTTGAAGGACAAGATATTTGCCATGCTGAATGCTTGAGACGCTGAAAGAGATAGACACCCAGTGGTTCCAGTGGATCAACAGCCACCACACCACCGCCCTCGACTGGACGATGTGGACATTCAGCCAGCACTGGTGGTGGGCTGCAGTGCTGGTGCTGTTCTTCGGCTTTGTCACGCTGTGCAACGAGCCGCGCCGCTGGTGGCTGGTGCTGGCAGCCGCAGTGCTCTGCTTCCTGCTGGCCGACCAGGGGAGCGTGCTGATAAAGAATATCGTCTGCCGCCCACGGCCATGCCATGCGCTGACCGACGTCTATATGTTCCGCACAAGATGCGGCGGCGAGTACGGCTTTGTCAGTTCGCACGCCGCCAACGCCTTCGCCCTGCTCACACTGCTCTGGATGCGCTACCGCCGCCATACATTGGCTGTGATACTGATGGGTCTGTGGGCATTGACGACCTGCTACAGCCGTATATACCTGGGCAAACACTACCCCGGCGACGTTGTCTGCGGAGCCTTGTTCGGCGCCGTGGTCGGCATCGTTGTGTATGCCCCGACAACCATGATAGAAAAAAAATTGAAAAAAAGTGAAACAAAATGACGACTCCTGCGTTATATACGATGTGCTTGCTTATTTCTATCATGGATAGAAAAGAAAATGTGTTATTCGAGCGTCTTTCCCGTCGGGAGAGACGCTTTTTTATATCCCGGACTGAATTATGAATGTACTTGATATAGTGCTCGGTGTGCCGATGTTGTTTCTTATCTACAAGGGGTGGCGTCGCGGCTTTGTGCGCGAGGTGACCACCCTCGTAGGCGTGCTTCTCGGCATCTGGGCCGCCGTCCACCTCTCGCAACAGGTGGCCGATATGTTGGACCTGCAAGGCGAAAGTGCAGTGCTGATTGCATTCTTCGTGTGCTTTGTGGGCGCCCTGGTGCTGGCCTACCTCCTGGGCCGTATGGTAGAAGGTTTGATGAAAGCCGCGCATATCAGCTTGCTGAACCATGTGGCCGGGGCAGCCACCGGACTGGTCACCGCGCTGTGCATCCTGGCGGTGCTGCTCAACTACGTGGTGATGTTCGACAAACAGGAGAAGCTCATAACCCACGACACCAAGGCCGGAAGCGTGCTCTACAAGCCGGTCTTCGACACTGGCAACCGCCTGACGGCATCGCTCAAACAATATGTGTCGGAACACAAAGACGAGTGGCAGGAGGCACTGACCAAATGATACTGGCGCCGATGCAGGGATTGACCGAGCTGCTCTTCCGCCGCGCCTACGAAGAGTGCTTCCCCGGTGCCATCGGCCTCGCCGTGTCGCCATTCATCTCGCTGACCCACGGCAACCTGGCCGAGGCGTGGGAGAAGATAGACGACGTGTGGCCCGAGCGAAACGTGGGCTCGATACCCGTCATACCGCAAATACTCGGCAAGGAGCCCGAAGAGTTTGTCGAACTGACCAACCGCCTGCACGACATCGGCTACGACGAGGTGAACTGGAATATGGGATGCCCTATGCGCAAGGTGACAGGCAAGCACCGCGGAAGCGGCATACTGCCCTACCCCGACGAGGTGCGCGGCATACTCGACGCCGTGGTGCCCAATATACACACCCGTCTCAGCGTCAAAGTGCGCCTCGGACTGCGCGACAAACACGAGATATTCGACCTTGTACCCATATTGAACGACTACCCGCTGGCATCGGTCACCGTGCATCCCCGCCTCGGACGCCAGCAGTATAACGGAGTGCCCGACATAGAGACTTTCGCCGAACTGCTGCCACTGCTGAAGGCACCGGTTGTGTACAACGGCGACATACTGACCGCCGGGGACGCTCGCCGCATACGCGAACGATTCCCACAGGTGGCCGACATCATGGTGGGCAGAGGCGTGCTCTACTCCCCCACCCTGCCACTCGAAATCAACGGAGCATCGCTGACCGACGACGAACGCCATCAGGCAGCGCAGCGTTTTATACGTCATCTGATGGAAGCAATCCGCACGACCATGCCCACCGAACAGAGCCGTATCCGCAAAACAAAAGAATATTGGTGTTTGCTTTGGAAAGCCCTGCCAATCACAGAGTCACAGGCACGGCAGGTGCTGCACGCACAGGAATTAACAGCTGTTGATAAAATCATTGACACCCTGACACAATAAAAATAAGTTTTCCACGTATATATAACCGATGAAAGTTCGAAGCATATACACCCTGATGCTTGTGGCGACCCTCAGTCTGGCTGGTTGCCACCAGAAGGTAATCAACGACAACATGCCCGACAACGAGAAGCTCGAGGTGCTCGACCTCAAGGTGGAGAAGCACCCCAACGATGCCGCCATCCGCGCCCAGCGCGCCCAGGTGCTGCTCAACCTCGGCCGCACAAAAGAGGCACTGCTCGACATCGGCAAGGCTGTGAGCATCGAGCCCAAGAACGCCGACTACCTCATGCTGCAGGGCGACATATATTTTGCATTAGGCGATATAGCGCAAAGCTACAAGTCGCTCAGCGAGGCCGAAGCAATACGTCCCGAGAGCATCGAGGTGCAACTCAAAGAAGGCGAGATATCTTTCTACAGCCGCGACTACGAGCGCTCGATGCGCCACCTCTCGGCAGTCACCGAACGCGAACCCGAGAACCGCACAGCCCTCTTCATGAAAGGCTTCATACTTAAAGAACAGGGCGACACCGCCAATGCCATCACCCTGCTGCGCCGCGTCTGCGACCTCTACCCCGAATACGAACCGGCATTCGAAGAGCTCGGCATCCTCTACTCCACCCGCAATATGCCGCTGGCCGAAGAGTACCTCAACACCGCCCTGCGCCTCGAACCCGACAACACCAACGCCATGTATGCCCTGGCCATGTACTACCAGAACATCGACGCACTCGACCAGGCTGAAGAGCTGTACAAAAAGATGATTGACATCAACCCCAACAGCAGCGACGCATGGCACAACCTCGGCTATATGGAGCTCTTCCGCTACCGCGACTATGCAAAGGCCATAGAGTACCTTACCAAAGCCGTCGAGGCCGACGCAACCAATGTAGCCGCCCTGGCCAACCGCGGCTGCGCCTACGAACTGAGCAACAACTACACAGCCGCTCGGGCCGACTTCAACGCCGCCTTGGCAATCGACCCCGAATGCCAACCCGCTATCGACGGACTGAAACGCATCAAATAAAATAATCATACACATAAACCCCAATCATCATGAGCACATTAAAAGGACGCAACCTGATCTCCATCACCGACTTCAACAAGGAGGAGTATATCGAGGTGCTGGACATTGCCGAGGAGTTTGAGAAGAACCCGAAGCAGAAAATCCTGTCTGACAAGGTGGTCGCAACCCTCTTCTTCGAGCCCTCGACGCGTACACGTCTGAGCTTCGAAAGCGCCGCCAACCAACTCGGAGCCCGCATCATCGGCTTCAGCGACCCCGGCGGAACCAGCGTCCAGAAGGGCGAATCGCTGCACGACACCATCGTCATGGTCTCGTCCTACAGCGACCTCATCGTGATGCGCAACCCTAAGGAAGGCTCGTCGCGCTACGCCTCTGAGGTCTCCACGGTGCCAGTCATCAACGCCGGCGACGGCGCCAACCAGCACCCCACGCAGTGCATGCTCGACCTCTACAGCATCCGCAAGACCCAGGGCACCCTGGAGAACCTGCAGATTGCCATGGTGGGCGACCTCAAGTACGGTCGCACCGTCCACTCGCTGACCCAAGCCATGTGCAATTTCGGCGCCACATTCCACTTCGTCTCTCCACAGGAACTCAAGATGCCCAGCAGCGTCAAGATGAGCGTCAAGAACGCCGGTCTGAAGTACTATCAGTACACCGACCTGCGCGACGTCATCTCCACCGCCGACATCATATATATGACCCGCGTCCAACGCGAACGATTCCCAGATCCGATGGAGTACGAACGCGTCAAAGACAGCTGCATCCTCACCGCCGACATGCTCAAGGGCTGCAAACCTAATTTGAGGATTCTGCACCCGCTGCCTCGCGTCAACGAAATCACCACCGACGTCGACAGCACGCCCTACGCCTACTATTTCCGTCAGGCCCAAAACGGCGTCTACGTGCGCCAGGCCCTTATGGCAGCAATCCTCGGCGTCAGATAAATAAGTGGGCAGTGGGCAGTGGCCAGTGGTCAGTGATTAGTGGTCAGTGGTCAGTGGCCAGTGGAAAGTAAAAGTGGAAAGTGGCCAGTGGTCTGTGGTCAGAGGAAAGTAAAAGTGGAAAGTGGTCAGTGGCCAGTGGCCAGCGAAAAGTGAAAAATAAAAAGTATTGTCCCCATCACTCCCCTCATCACTCCCCTCATCACTCCACCATCACTCCCCTCGACCTTAAACCATAAACTTTAAACCTTAAACTTTAAACCTTATAAAAATGGGTATCATTATCACTATTCTGATTGGAGCGCTGGCTGGCTTCCTGGCTGGCAAAATCTTTAAAGGGGCCGGCTTCGGCTTCTGGGTCAATCTTTTGGTCGGTATCGCCGGCGGCTTCATCGGCGGCAATGTCCTGGGATGGATAGGTCTCGACTGGGGCGGCACCATCGTCGGACGCATTGTCACAGCCGTTATAGGAGCCATACTGCTCCTCTGGGTCATCTCGCTGATCAAGAAGAAATGACTGTCGAATGTCATTGGATAGAAGTCGGAGGCCGACGGTGCAGGGTATTCTGTCCCGGCCTCCGGCTTTCTCGTTCTGCAGCGCGGCCTCTCCTTGTGCAGCTTGTGAGCGAACACCAAAGCGAAGACATGGAGCGTGAGGCGGAGATGATATTTGCCGATTTCCGCACCGACACATCCGGCTGCCTGCCTCTCCTGGCAGCCGTTCCCATCGCCGACTGGGAGTTGGAGTTAATGCCGTGGGTAGAGCCTGCCGTGAGCCAACGGCCCGAAGTGGGCTCCGGGGCAATGGGGACATTGAACTACCTCACAAACATCTTATTGCCAGCGTTGATAGAAAACAAGGGATTTTCTTTGCTTGATTTTCAACTCAATACTCCTGTAGTCCTCGGCGGCTATTCTCTCGGTGGCCTCTTCGCCCTTTGGGCGGCCTGCCAAACGAACCGCTTCGAGGCCGTAGCCGCAGGGTCGCCGTCGCTGTGGGCGGGCGACTGGCCGCAGTATGCCGCCACGCATCCCATGCTGGCCAAACATGTCTACCTCAGCCTGGGCGACCGCGAGGAGCGCAGCCGCAACAAGACTTTCGCCCGTGTGGGCGACCGTATCCGCAATGAACATCTGCGACTGCAACAGCAACTGGGCGAGCATAATACAACCTTGGTATGGGAAGAAGGCGGCCACTTTGCCGACCCTGCCGCCCGCATGGCACGGGGCTTCGTGTGGTGCCTTTCCGAGAACGGTAGTTGTTAGTTGTTAGTTGGCAGCGGAGAGCAACTACCCACTAACAACTACCAACTAACAACTACCAACTAACAAAAAGAATATGAACGTTGAAGAACTACGCAACTACTGTCTGGCGCTGGGCGCCGACGTGGAGGAGAAGATGCCCTTCCAGGCCTTCAAGGCGGCCCAAGGGGTGCTGGCCTTCTATGTCTGCGGCCACATGTTCTGCTATTTCGACGTGGACCGCTACGAGGTGGTGACGGTGAAATGCCAGCCCGACCGCATCGAGGACCTCAGGGAACGCTCCTCCGCCGTCTGCAAGCCCTACAATATGAGCCCCGGCCATTGGATAGGCATCCTGCCCGAGGTGGCCGAGGAGGGGATGATGCGGGAGCTGGTGAGGAATTCGTATGAGATAGTGAAGCAGCAATATACACGTAAGAGCCATAAAACTCAGTAAAATAAAAATATAACGATGAAAACAGGAATGAAGATGATGGCCATGATGGCCGTTGCCGCAATGGGCTTTGCCGCTTGCGGCGGAGGGAACAAACCCGCAGAGAATAACGACAGTGTGCAGACGGCACAGGAATGGAACGGCGTTTCGGTATGCAGCGAGAACGACTGTGTAGAGGTCATTGGCATACAGGACCGCGAGGGCGAGCAGGCCGTGGAGCTCTTCCGCGGCTCGCATGACGACGCCCTGCTTGACTCGCTGCTGGCTCCCGGACAGACGGCCTTCCGTTCGGCGTTCAACGTCTACATTGCCCGTGGCCGAGCCTACTACGAAGACACCGTGGACCACACCGTCCTCTTCGACGCCGGCATCGGCCCGCAGGCCGGTGGCAAGCTGCTGGAGCGCATGCAGAGCATCGGCATCGAGCCGAAGGACATCGACGCAGTCTGCCTCACACACCTCCACTTCGACCACCTCGGCTGGTTGCTCGACACCGCCGGACGAGTCTTCTTCCCCAATGCCGACATCTACCTCTCGGAGGCGGAGATGGCCTCTGGCAAAGACAACGAACGCTGGCAGCAGGTGCTGGCGGCCTACGGCGAGCGTGTGAAGCCCTTCGCCGGGAACGGGAAAATACTTGACGGTCTGGTCTATGCCGAGGTGCGGCCCGGCCACACCCCCGGCCACACCATCTACCTGGTTGGCACATGCCATATTGTGGGCGACCTGCTGCATGCCCAGGACCTCCAGCTGAAATACCCCGACTTCTGCGCCCGCTACGATGCCGACCCCGACCGCGCGCGCAAGGTCCGCAAGTCGATATACGCGGAAAGCATAGAGCATGAGCTCACCCTCTGCGGAGCCCACTGCTATGAGCCTTTTATTAATTTATAAAATGAAAAAGTCAGCCCTGATACTCTTGATCCTTGTGGCCATCGCCCTTCAGGCCGAGGCCTGCACCAACCTCATTGTCGGCAAGAAGGCCTCCGCCGACGGGAGCGTCATCTGCACCTACAACTGCGATGGCTTCGGCTTCGCGGGCTCACTGTTCCACACACCTGCCCGAATGCATGACCCCGAAGAGCAAATAGCCATCCGCGGATGGGGGCCTGTGCACGAAGGACAATACGTCGACCAGGTGGACTACACCTACAATGTAGTTGGCTTCATGAACGAACGGCAGGTGACCATCGTGGAGAGCACCTTCGACGGCCGCCTGGAGTTGCAGAACCACGACGGTCTGCTCGATTACTTCAGCCTGATGCGGCTGGCCCTCCAGCGCTCCTCTTCGGCCCGTGAGGCTATCGCCGTGATGGCTTCGCTGGTGGAAGAATACGGATACAACTCCACCGGCGAGAGCATCACCATCTGCGACCCCAACGAGGCGTGGATTATGGAGATGATTGGCAAAGGACCCAAAAGGAAAGGCGCCGTGTGGGTGGCCCTGCGCATACCGGACGACTGCATCAGCGCCCACGCCAACCTCAGCCGCATACGCCACTTCCCGTTGGAAAAGAAACGTTCCTACCGTAGCCTCAGCAGTCTAAGCCTCAAGCACATCAACCGGCCCGAGGTGGAGTGCGTCTATGCCGCCGACGTCATCTCTTTCGCCCGCGAGAAGGGCTTCTTCAACGGCAAGGATGACGAGTTTTCCTTCCGCGACGCCTACTGTCCCATCGACTTCGAGAATGTGCGCTACGCCGACGCCCGCGTGTGGAGTTTCTTCCGCCACCACCGCTCCGACATGGACCAGTACCTGCCGTATATCAACGGCGAGTTCGACAAATGCGACGCTCTGCCCCTCTGGGTGAAGCCCGACAAGCCCCTGACGCTACGCGACGTGATGGCCGACATGCGCGACCACTTTGAAGGCACACCGCTCGACATGACCTCCGACATGAGCGCCGGTCCGTGGCAGATGCCCATCCGGCCGCTGCCGATGCACTTCCGCACATCCGACAGCGTCGACCTCTTCCGCGAGCGCCCCATCGCCACCCAGCAGAGCGGCTTCACCATGGTGTGCCAGATGCACCCCTACTTCATGGACGGTGCCGGCGGCATCACATGGTTCAACTGCGACGACGCCGACATGGTGGCCTACGTGCCCCTCTACTGCAGCCTGACGCAGGTGCCCGACTGCTTCCGTCCGGAGAACAACCAACGCAACGAGTTCAGCTTCGAGTCCGCCTTTTGGATGAACAACTGGGTGGCCAACATGATATATCCGCGCTACAGCCTCATGATCGGTGACCTGCGCAAGGCGCAGCGCGAACTCGAAAACTACTACCTCGCCGACCAGGACAGCGTGCGCGCCGCCGTGGTCCGACTCACCAGCCAGGAGCGTCGCGACTACCTGAACCGCAAAAGTATCGAATATGCCGACCGCATGATGAAGCGGTGGGACCGACTGGCCAAGCATCTCATTGTGAAGTACAACGACCAGGTGGTGAAGCGCGAGAACGAGGACGGCAGCTTCCAACGCTGGGGCTACGACACACCCGGCTACGGCCAGCCCTTCATCGACGCCATTCCTGCCGCCACTGGCGACCGCTACCGCCTGAAAGAGGTGATAGAGCGCAGGGAGCGCTAATTCCTAAAAAGCATAGCAAAGAAGACTTCTTCACCTCAGCCGATTGCGCACGAAATTCTTACTTGTGGCCGCAAAGAAAAGCGCTACACCTACGGCATGGGCGACGGCCACCGAGACAAACACAGCCTCGTAGCCGACATGCTCGGCCATGATGCCGCCAAGCAGTATACCAAGTCCCAAACCTAAATCCCAGCCAGTGAGGATGGTGCTGTTGGCAGTGCCGCGTTCATTGTGCTCGGCAAGGTCGACAATCATGTTCTGCATCGACGGCCACATGTGTCCGTTGCCGAGACCGATGAGGAGCGCCGAACCGTAGTAGCCTACGGGGTGGTGCACGGTGGCGAAAAGCAGGTAGCCCAAGGTGGAGATGACGATGCCTTCGGAGGCGTTGTGCACCACCCTGCCCTGCCGCAGGGCACGGCCACCCTGTATGCGCGACAACATCAGGCCGCCGCTGAGAATGGCGAAGTAGGTGCCCGTGCCTGTGGTTATGCCGAGGGTCTCTTTGCTATAGATAGCCAGATAGTTGCTCAGCACTCCGTAGCACAATCCGAACACCATGACATTCAAGCCCACCAGCCATCCGCGAAGCAGGAAGAACCGGTCGAGCGACAGCTTTTTCTTGTCCTGCATCAGCTGCCGTTCGGGAAGCTTTATCGTGGCATCGACAACGAAGCCCACCAATGCCACCACCAACGCCAGCAGGAAAAGAAACTGGAAACTGTGGGTCTGCGTGTAGACATAAACGCCGATGGTGGGTGCGATGGCAGTGCCGAGGTTGTTGCTGAGGCCGTAATAGCCTATGCCCTCGGTGCGGCGGCTGGAAGGCAGCACATCGATGGCCACGGTGCTGTTGGCCACCGACGAGGCCCCGAAAGGGCCACCGTGCAGTGTGCGCACAATAAAGAACAGCAGCAGTGTTCCCGCCACCATGTAGCCGCCAAAGATGACGGCATTCAGCGCCAAAGCCAAGAGCAGCACCTTCTTGCGGGGAAAACTGTCGGCCAGGTAGCCGCTGAAGGGACGCACCAGCAGTGCCGCCACGATGTAGCCCGCCAGCACCAGTCCTATGGTGTCCTTGGTGGCGCCGAATTGCTCGCTGAGGTACAGCGGCAGCAGCGGCGTCAGCAGATAGCCCGAGAAGGCCATCGTGAAGTTGGCCACCATCACCTTCCAGTAGTTCGCATTCCAGAGTCTGTCTTGTTGCATATTAGTTAAGAGTCTTCCTCCATCAATTTAGTCAATCGTCGTTCGTTGCGTTTGGGACAGCAAAGATGACCGTCAGCGCCCCCACGGCGCCGGCGGCAAGCACTATGGGCCGCGCCACCGAGGTGGAGGGGATGAATACAAAAGCCGAGAGGAGCACGAAGAATGCCATCGTTCCAACAGCTCCGGCCTTCTGTGTCGGGGTCATGCCTCCACGCCTGTGGTAGGAACGGATATACTTGCCCAGCCATGAGTCGAGCAGCCATTGCTGCATCCGCGGCGACGAGCGGTAGAAAAGCCACGACGCCAGCAGCAGGAACGGCGTCGTGGGAAGGCCCGGCACAATCACGCCCAGCACACCCAAGCCTACACAGACCAACCCTATGGATATATATATTATTCGTTTCATTGTCAGTTGCTTTCATCATTTTCTCCCCATAGCGGGTCGGTGGAATATCCGTTACGTTCCGACTCCATGCTGCAGGCGCACCTGCTGACGACGGGGCGGTCGGGATACATCTCCCTATACAACGCCACACGGCTTTCCAAGTCCATGCCGTCGAGAGGGTCACGATTGTCGTTGAGCCTCATTCCGAGCACCAGGGCCGGGTCGTGCAGCGGTGGCCGCCAGCCGTCGTAAAGACAGTATTCCGTATGGTAAAGGAACTTCATTCCGGCGATGCGCTCCGTCATCGGATTGCCGTCGGGCACGCGGCCTTCATCGTAAGCCTTGCACGCAGAGCTGTAGCCTTTGCCGCAGCCAAGGGAGAATAGCACACAGAGCAGTATGCCAGCCAGGTACCACCACCTTGCGGAAGCGAATACCGGACGAACCAAATTGCGCCACACCAGCAGGAACAGAAACCACAGCGGCACAGGCATAAACATCACCCATACCCCAAGGAACAGGCACCAGTAGACGTACACACACGTGCTGATGCCGCACAGCAAGGCATTCACTTCCTTCATCCGCGTCTGCTCCAACCTGGTGAAACTGATGACGTTCAGGAAACTGACCGCCTGCACAATGGCAGCCCACAACACCGGACGGCAGAAACCCGCATTGCTTGCAATGTTGCCACAAATGCAGATTGCAACCAACAATAAATTGACGCCCGGCACAACCTTATGCCAAAAGCCACTCCTGTCCTTCACCATTTTTTTTATAGTTTTCTCAATTAACGGCAATATTGCATTTTTATTGCACCTAATAATAGAAGCCCCCGCCCGTAGATTCAACTATCAAGTGCAACACAGTTGTGCAAAGATAGCAAAAAGATTTGTTTTGGGGAGGAAAAGTTCAAAAGTTTTCTTGGACGGAGATTCAGTTCGGTTTGCACATATAGTATGTAATCGTCTGAGACAGAA
>JAZNSV010000111.1:0-19379 GCA_045591485.1 Bacteroidales bacterium
CTATGAGCAGTGGGAAGACTACAGCAACCTGAGACGCATGCTGGTGAGCAACAACGAGCGGCAGACAGTGACCCCGCAAACCGGCCTCGGCACGCCTGCAGACACCACGGAAGCCGTAGAAGCAGAACCCCAGACGCCAGGCAAGCCCATACGTCTGCGCGTAGGCAGCCTGCTGGTTGAGAACTGTGCCGTCACCTACGACGACCATTCGCTGCCCGACGAGTTCCACTTCCCGGTGACGAACATAAAGATAGAAGCCCACGACCTGAGCACCAACGGCGACAACAACGCCCAGATGCGCGCCACCCTGCCCGGCGGCGGACACATGATGCTGCGTTGGAACGGCAACATAGACAACTGGAAGCAGCAGCAAGACCTCTTCCTGACCATCAAAGGCCTCGACATGAAGCAGCTCAGCCCGTGGACCGTGGCCTATACCGGACAGCCTGTCGAGGACGGCATCTTCGGCCTCACCACACGACTCAACATCAACAACAGCCAGCTCGACAACCAGAACAAGATAGACATATACAAGGCCCGCGTTGGCGACCGCCGCAAAGATGTGGAGCCCGAAATGAAGATACCGCTCAAGACAGCGCTCTACATCCTCAAAGACAAAGACGACAAGATACTCATCGACATGCCCATCAGCGGCAATGTAGACAGCCCGGAGTTCAACTACATGAAACTCGTGTGGAAAACCCTTGGCAACCTGCTGGTCAAGGTGGCCACATCGCCTGCACGCGCCTTGGGCAACGCCCTCGGCATAAACAGCGAAAACCTCGAGTTTATGGCTGCCGACCCGAACCAGTTCGGCCTCACGTCAGAACAATACCATACGCTGGCCGACCTGGCCACCATAGCAGCCACCGACAGCCTGCTCGTCATCACCCTTGAGCAGCGCATGCCCGAAGCCGCCAACGACACAGCAGCACATCGCTACGAGATAATGAACCGCCAGATTGAGAGCTACATGCAGGAGCAAGGCCTCGGAAGCGACCGCCTGCGCATAAGCAGAGCCACGGTGGCCAAAGGCGAAAAAACAGGCTATGCCATCGGCAGCGAGATAAAGATTGAAGAATAGCACACCATGGAAGAAGAGAACATATTCAACACACCGGTCAATCCGGCCGACTATAACGACGACTCCATAGTCCATCTTGAGGACATGGAGCACATACGCCTGCGTCCGGGTATGTACATCGGCAAACTGGGCGACGGCTCGTCGCACGACGACGGCATATATGTGCTCATAAAAGAGGTTATCGACAACTCGATAGACGAGTTCACCTCGGGCTACGGAAAGAAGATAGAGGTCAAAATCAACTTCGCAGAGCGCAAGGTGACCATACGCGACTATGGCCGTGGCATACCGCTCGGCAAGCTGGTGGAAGCTGTGAGCAAACTGAATACCGGTGCCAAATACGACAGCAAGGTGTTCCAGAAGTCGGTGGGTTTGAACGGTGTGGGTACCAAGGCCGTCAATGCCTTGAGCAGCTACTTCCGCGTGCAGGCTTTCCGCGACGGCAAAACTCGCTCGGCCGAGTTTGCCGACGGCAAGCTGACCAACGACAGCGGCATACTGCCCGACAACAGCACCGACACCGGCACTCTCGTGGAATTCATACCCGATGCCAAGCTCTTCGGCAACTACCACTTCATAAGCGAATACGTAGAGCGGCGCATCTGGAACTACGCCTACCTCAACCGCGGATTGACGCTCTACTACAACGACCGCCGCTACTATTCCAAGAACGGCCTGCTCGACCTGCTGGAGCGCAACCTGCAGTCTGACGCACTATATCCTATAATACACATTAAAGACGGCGACTTCGAGGCGGCATTCACCCACATCAACGGGCAATCGTCCGATTACTACTACTCGTTTGTCAACGGCCAGCACACCACCGAGGGCGGCACGCACCAGAGTGCCTTCCGCGAGGCGTATGCACGTGTGGTGAAGGAATTCATAAAGAAAGACTATGCGCCGGAGGTGATACGGCAGGGCTTGGTGTGCGCCCTCTGCGTACGCATACAGGAGCCGGTCTTCGAAGCACAGACCAAGACGAAGCTGGGCTCGACACACCTTGAGCCCAACAAGGTGGACGGCACCAACGACAGCCCGCTGCTGAAGACCTACGTGCTCGACATACTGCGCTCGCACCTCGACAACTACCTGCACATGCATGCCGAGACAGCCGATGCGCTGCTGGCAAAAATCAATGCCAACGAGAAAGAGCGCAAGGAGATTGCGGGCATAAAGAAGATAGCCCGCGAGGGTGCGAAGAAGGCCAGCCTGAACAACCGCAAGCTGCGCGACTGCCATGTGCACTACAACACCAACCACGCCCGCCGGCTGGAGAGCACCATCTTCATCACCGAGGGCGACTCGGCATCGGGTTCCATCACCAAGAGCCGCGATGTGGACACACAGGCCGTCTTCTCGCTTCGCGGCAAACCGAAGAACACCTACAGCATCACCAAAGCCGACGTCTACAAGAACGAGGAGCTGAACCTGCTGCACAACGCCCTCGACATTGACGACGGCATGGACAACCTGAGATACAACAACGTTGTCATAGCCACCGATGCCGATGTCGACGGCATGCACATACGACTGCTGCTGCTGACATTCTTCCTTCGTTTCTATCCGGAGCTCATCCAGACCGGCCACGTCTACATACTGCAGACGCCGCTTTTTCGCGTGCGCAACAAGCAAAAGAAGACATACTGCTATACGGACGAAGAGCGAGTGGCGGCCATCAAGAGCACCCCGTCGGCCGAAATAACCCGATTCAAAGGTCTCGGCGAGATAAGTCCCGAAGAGTTCAAGAACTTTATAGGCAAGGACATGCGACTCGACCCAGTAATCTTCCACAAAGAATTTGACACCAAGAGCGTCCTCGGATTCTATATGGGCGAAAACACAATAGAGCGCCGCGAATTCATAATGCAGAATCTCCGCATAGAGGACGACGAGAGCATTGTTGTTGCGTGAGGGTATTTAAAATAAATTTTGTCAATTCACAAAAACTTGCTATACTTGCACTCAAATCCGACTGCTATGAAGACTGCCAGAAAACATAAGAAGAATCTGATTGTCAGCTACAAGAACCTCACTGACGACCTCAAAGAATTGTTCAAAGAAGCCTATCCCGACGGCTACAACAACTACCTGCAGAAGTTTGTGAAGCCCAACGGAGAGGCTATTTTTGTTGTTCCCTTCGAGACCGAAGACACGGTCTACATGGTCAAATTTGAAGTGAAGATAGACACTCTTGGCGAAGATTTGGACAAAGCCCTCTTCGACGACGATGACGACGTGAAGGAAGAGGAATTCGCCCCCCTGAGCGAGGCCCTCGAGAAGGAGGAGATAGACCCCGCCCACAAAGAGCGCGTGCTGCGCCACGGCGACTTCGAGACCAACCTCGAAGAGGACGAGAAGCGCCGCAAGAAGCTCTCGCTCGGCATCGACAAAGAAGAAATCAAAGCCGCCTTTGGCGACGACGAAGACGCCGAAGAGCTGGACAGCTACGAGCGCACCGACGACGACGAACCCAACGACGACGACTTCGAGCCCAGCGACGAAGACCTGCGCGGCATCGAGGAGGAATACCTCGACGCCGAGATACCGCCGCTCGACGCCACCATACCCGACGAAGAGCTGGCCGCCCCGCTCAAAAAGAAATCGAAGAAAGAGCCGTCGACAACGAAATCAAAAAAGAAAAAATAAACAAAAAAAAGTAAAACGATGAAAAGCAACATTATCAAAATCTTTTGTCTGAGTGCCCTCATGATTGGTGTCGGCACTTATGCAAACGCACAGTTCCGCCAGTCTATTTATCTCAATGGCAACATTCCGACCGGGAATTTCGGTTCCAGTATCAGCAGCAACCAAACCACCGTGCCTCTCACATACGAGCACATAGGCCGCGATGCATCGATAGGATTCGGCGCCGGATACCGCGCCAGCTATCGTTTCGACGTTGGAATGGGTGAAGTGGCCCCCTTCGTGGGCGTGGACCTCTTCTGGAACATGATCGGCAAAGAATGGCGTGAGAAGTATATGGATGCAGACTACACGACTCCTACCTATTTCAACATTCCCATTCTCGCTGGTGTCAGCTACTTCTACGACGAGCTTTGGAACGACATTACCCCGTTTGGCGAATTCGGCATCGGCGCTGACCTCATGATGATCACCAGAGAAGGCCTCGGTTCGGGCGAGAACAACGGGCTCACTTACTTTGCGTATAAGCCCAACTTTGCAATGGCATGGATGATTGGTGCCGGTGCATGGTTCGGTCGCCATGTGAGCGCGGGTCTCTATTATTACGGTCTTGGAACCCACCCGATAGACTATACGCAGAAGACCCTCGACAAGAACACCGCAGCAGCAGCCCAGGTGGCCCTCAACGAGAGCCTCAACCACGGACGCGAGAAGCGTTCTGTCGGAAGCTTGGCCCTCCGCATAGGATTCCACTTCTAAGCGGAATACCAGAGAATAGAAAAAGCAGGCGCATCTTACGATGCGCCTGCTTTTTTTTATTGCTTTTCCGACAGACTTCAGTCTATCTTGTCGAATCCGAGGTAGGGACGCAGACACTCAGGCATGACGATGCCGTCGGGGGTCTGGCTGTTTTCGAGCAGGGCGGCCACGATGCGCGGCAGGGCCAGGGCCGAACCGTTGAGGGTGTGGCAGAGCTGCATCTTGCCGTTTTCGTCCTTGAAGCGGAGCTTCATGCGGTTGGCCTGGAAGGTTTCGAAGTTCGAAACCGAGCTCACCTCGAGCCAGCGTTTCTGTGCGGCGCTCCACACCTCGAAGTCGAAGGTCATGGCGCTGGTGAAGCTGATGTCGCCGCCGCAGAGTTTCAGTATGTGGTAGGGCAAGCCGAGCTTGTCGAGCAGGCCGCCCACGTGTTTCTTCATTTCTTCGAGCTGGTCGTAGCTGCGGTCGGGGTGTTCGATGACGACGATTTCGACCTTCGAGAACTCGTGCAGGCGGTTCAGTCCACGCACATCCTTGCCGTAGCTGCCGGCCTCGCGGCGGAAGCACTCGCTGTAGCCCACGCGTTTGATGGGGAACTGCTTGGCATCCACCACCTCGCCGCGGAAGATGTTGGTGATGGGCACTTCGGCGGTGGGAATCATATAGAAGCCGTCGAGCGGAATGGCGTACATCTGGCCTTCCTTGTCGGGCAGCTGGCCGGTGCCGAGTCCGCTAGCCTCGTTGACCATCAGGGGCGGCTGTATTTCGAGAAAACCTGCGTCGACGGCCTCGTTGAGGAAGAAGTTGATGAGCGCACGCTGCAGGCGGGCGCCTTTGCCTTTGTAGAAGGGGAAGCCTGCGCCAGTCACTTTGTTGCCCAGCTCGAAGTCGACGATGTCGTACTTGTGGCAGAGGTCCCAGTGAGGCAGGGCATCGGCAGGCAGTTCGGGCTTGGTGCCGAATTCGCCCACCACCACGTTGTCGGCCTCACTCTTGCCGCAGGGCACGCTGATGTGCGGAGCGTTGGGGAGGCTTATCAGTTTGGCATTCAGCGTTTCTTCGGCCTCGGCCTGCTTGGTGCCGAGGTCTTTCTCTTCGGCTTTGAGCTCGGCGGTGCGGGCCTTTGCGGCTTCGGCCTCGTCGCGCTTGCCCTGTTTCATCAGGGAGCCGATTTCTTTGGCAATTTTGTTCTGTTCAGCCTTGACGGTGTCGGCTTTGGCCTGCAGGGCGCGGCGTTGGCTGTCGAGGTCGAGTATCTCGTCTATGCGGGCTTCAACATCCTGCACGTTTTTGATTTTCAGGCGCGCGATGATTTCTTCGCGGTGCTCTTTTATGTATTGCAGTTGCAGCATTTGTTGTTTGTTTTTGTTTCCAATAACGGCATGCTTGTTGTTATTATTGTGCCGTGTGCTAAAAAAAAGTGCAGGGCCGCTGTTTTGGCGGTCCTGCATTTGGTTTTGTCTGCCGGTCTGCGTCAGGCTTTTTTGAAGAACATGTCGGCAGTCATGGAGACGCCCTGCATGCTCATGTTGAACTTAATCTCCATCTCCTTTTTGTCGATGCTGACGATGTCGCCGGTCATGCTCTGACCTTCGGAAGTGAGGGTGATTTTGTTGTCGTCGACGTCGTAGCTGCCAGTCTCCTCGCTTGCCACGCCATTGTCGGTAGACTTGATGACGACAGTGCCGTTATCCTTGAATGTCATCTGCGCCTCCCCTTCTTTGAAAGTCTCGGTCTCGGTCTCTGTATTGCCGTCATAGGTGTAGGTGGCGATAACCTTGGTGGCGTTCCAAGTGCCGATAATCAAATCTTCGGGGTCTTTGCTGCAACCCGTAAGGGTCAGAACGATAGCGGCGAAAAACATAGCCGCAAACATTTTAACAGATTTCATGATAATGTTGGGTTTAAATTGTTAAAAAATTGTTTTTCAGCGGAGAGAGAGGGATTCGAACCCCCGGACCCTCGCAGGTCAACGGTTTTCAAGACCGCCGCAATCGACCGCTCTGCCATCTCTCCTGGTTTTGAGTTTTTCGGGATGCAAAAGTAATGCTTTTTGGCGATATGGCAAAATTTTTCTTTCAATGCGCTGTCGTTCCGCCTGTTGCGGCTCCCCTACCCTGCCTGCACAAGGCAGGCCGAAGCTGACTGAAAGGCTGTTTTCTGTCGGTGTTGTTGCAGGACAAAGTCTTAGTCGCTGATTATCAACACCCGGATATGCACCTCTTCGGCCGTTGTACGATACATGTACGATATATGTACGATACTTGTACGATTGGCAATCGTACAAGTATCGTACATATATCGTACATGTATCGTACAACGGCCGAAGAGGTGGTTATGCAGATGGAGATGTGATGGGGGGTGGATGTTGACAGACGGTTGATTATTTTTTTGTGGGGGATTGAAAAAAAATGCGTATTTTTGCAGTTTGAAATGAAAAGAATCTGGATAGCAATAGTGAAGATGCTTGGGTGGAGGTTTCGGCTGCCCGAGCGGGGGGCGCGGCCTGAGCTGGAGCGATGTGTTTTTGCTGTGGCGCCGCACACGGCGGTGTCTGATTTTCTGATTGGTGCGGCGTATCTGTGGTCGCTCGACACGAATGGTCATATCTTCATCAAGAAGGAGTTTTTCCGTTGGCCGATCGGAGGTTTGCTGCGCAAGTTGGGCGGCATACCGATAGACCGCGGGAACCGCAAAAACGATATGGTGGGGCGGGCGGTGGAGGAGTTTGCGAAGGGAGGCGTGTTCAGTCTGGCGATTACGCCCGAGGGCACGCGGAAGCCTGTGAGGCGGTGGAAGAGAGGTTTTTGGGAGATTGCGCACCAGGCCGGAGTGCCGATTGTGCCGGCGTGCATCGATTTCGGCCACAAGGAGATATGGCTCGAAGAGGCTATCTGGACGACGGACGACTATGAGGCTGACGTGGCGCGGGTGAGGAGGTGTTTCAGGGCTGAGATGGCGAAGCGTCCGGAGCAGTTTGTGGAGGTTTAAGGTTTAAGGTTTAAAGTTATGGGTTTAGGCCGATGGCCAATGGATTGGAAAAAAAATGAAAAATCAATGATATGGTAAGAAGAATCTTTGTTGAAAAGAAGGCTCCGTATGCCGTGAGGGCGAAGGAGCTGAAGAGTGAAATGAGCGAATACCTCGGCATCGAGGCCGCGGATGTGCGCGTGCTGATACGCTACGACATCGAGAATGTTGGCGACGAGACGTACGAGAAGGCGAAGGGGACGGTGTTCAGCGAGCCGCCGGTGGACGACCTCTACGAGGAGGCGTTTCCCTGCAAGGAGGGCGATTTCTGCTTCACGATGGAGTACCTGCCCGGCCAGTTCGACCAGCGCGCCGACAGTGCCGAGCAGTGCGTCTGCCTGCTGAACGACGCGGAGCACCCCATCATCAAAAGCGCCACGACGTATGTCATTTCGGGAGTGAAAAGCGGAAAGTGGAAAGTGGAAAGCGAGTGGCAGGAGGCCATCGTGAAGCACTGCGTGAACCCTGTGGACAGCCGGCGCGCCGACGGGCCAAAGCCGGCGACGCTGGAGGACCGCTTCGACGAGCCTGCCGAAGTGATTGTATTCGACGGTTTCAAGGATATGGCCGAGCCGCAGCTGAAGGAACTCTACGACTCGCTGGGGTTGGCGATGACCTTTGCCGACTTCAAGCACATACAGCGCTACTTCCACGACGAGGAAAAGCGCAATCCGACGATGACGGAGATACGCGTGCTGGACACCTATTGGAGCGACCACTGCCGCCACACGACCTTTGCCACGGAGCTGAAGGATGTGAAGTTCGACGACGGCTACTACCGTCCGCTGATAGAGGGTGCGTTCAAGCAGTACCTGGAAGACCACAAGGAGCAATATGTCGGCCGCACAGACAAGTATGTGTGCCTGATGGACATCGGCACGCTGGCGGCCAAGCGCATCAAGAAGATGGGGCTGCTTGACGACCAGGAGCCGAGCGACGAAATCAACGCCTGCTCCATCGTGGTGCCGGTCGTAATCGACGGCAAGGAGGAGGAATGGCTCATCAACTTCAAGAACGAGACGCACAACCACCCAACGGAGATTGAGCCCTTCGGCGGAGCGGCGACCTGCCTTGGCGGCTGCATACGCGACCCGCTGAGCGGCCGCACATACGTCTACCAGGCCATGCGCGTCACCGGTGCCGCCGACCCGACGAAGCCTCTGGGTGAAACGCTGCCCGGCAAGCTGCCGCAGCGCAAGATTGTCACCACCGCAGCCCACGGCTATAGCAGCTACGGCAACCAGATCGGTCTGGCCACGGGCTTGGTGAACGAGGTATACCACCCGAACTATGTGGCCAAGCGCATGGAGATCGGCGCCGTCATCGCCGCCGCTCCGCGCAGGGCGGTGAAGCGCCTGACGAGCGACCCCGGCGACGTCATCATCCTGCTGGGAGGCCGCACGGGCCGCGACGGCATCGGCGGTGCCACTGGTGCTTCGAAGAGCCACACCACCAAGTCGCTGACCACCTGCGGCGCCGAGGTGCAGAAGGGCAACGCGCCGACGGAGCGCAAGATACAGAGGCTGTTCCGCCGCGAGGAGGTGTCGAGTTTGATCAAGAAGTGCAACGACTTCGGCGCCGGCGGCGTGAGCGTGGCCATCGGCGAGCTGGCGGACGGGTTGAGAATCAACCTGGACAAGGTGCCGAAGAAATATGCGGGCCTGGACGGCACGGAGCTGGCCATCAGCGAGAGCCAGGAAAGAATGGCCGTGGTGGTGGACCCGAAGGATGTGGACCAGATGCTGCGCTATGCCGATGAGGAGAACCTGGAGGCCACGGTGGTGGCCACGGTGACCGAGGAGCCGCGCATGGTGATCAGCTGGCGCGGGAAAGAGGTGGTGAACCTGAGCCGCCGCTTTATAGACACCAACGGTGCGCACCAGGAGACGACGGTTTCTGTGGCGATGCCGGAGGAGAGTGGTCAGTGGTCAGTGGCCAGTGGTCAGTTGGCTGACGCAAACGGGTCCACCTCACTGCACACTGAACACTGCACACTGAACACTAAAGAGCTTTGGCTCCGAACTCTCGCCGACCTGAATGTGTGTTCGCAGAAGGGTCTGGTGGAGATGTTCGACAGTTCGATAGGTGCTGGCAGCGTGGTGATGCCCTACGGCGGCCGCTACCAGCTGACGCCGACGCAGAGCATGATAGGCAAGCTGCCGCTGCTCGACGGCAAGTGCGACACGGTGAGCATCATGGCCTACGGAATGGATCCCTACCAGATGAGTTGGAGCCCGTTCCACGGCGCGGCCTACGCGGTGTTGTCGTCGGTGGCCAAGATAGCGGCTGCGGGCGGCGATGCGAGCAAGGTGCGCCTGACCTTCCAGGAATACTTCAAGAAGCTGGGCAACGACCCCTACCGCTGGGGCGAGCCTTTTGCGGCCCTGCTGGGTGCCTACAACGCCCAGATGGGGTTGAAGCTGCCTGCCATCGGCGGCAAGGACTCGATGAGCGGCACCTTCAACGACATCGACGTGCCGCCGACGCTGTGCTCGTTTGCCGTCGGCATGAGCGACCTGCAGCATGTGGTGACGCCCGAGCTGAAGAAGGCCGGCAACCGCCTGGTGCTGCTGGACATCAAGGAGAAAGAATACGACATGCCGGACTATGAGGATGCCCTCGGCCAGTATGCCGCCCTACGCAAGGGGATTGAGGCGGGCAAAGTGTGCAGCGCCTATGTCGTGGGCTTCGGCGGCCTCGTTGAGGCGGTCAGCAAGATGGCCTTCGGCAACAAGCTCGGCGTGAAGCTGAACGGCGTGAGCAACGAAGAGCTGACGGCGAAGCATTACGGCTGGATTGTGGTCGAGGTGCCGTCGGTTGAGGGTCTGCCCTTCCGCTGCAAGGAGATTGGCGAGGTTACAGACAAGTGTGAGTTCGAGGTGAACGGCGAAAAGGTCACCATCGACGAGGCCCTTGCCGCCTGGCAGGGGACGCTCGAAGGAGTCTTCCCCACCCGCAGCAACCAGCAAGTGGAAAGTGGAAAGTGGAAAGTGGAAAGCCCGCTCTTCAAGACCACAGCACCCATTCAACATTCGAAATTCAACATTCAAAATTCTGCCAAACCCCACGTATTCATTCCCGCCTTCCCGGGCACGAACTGCGAGTACGACAGTGCCCGCGCCTTCAACCGCGCCGGTGCGGAGAGCGAAATCATCGTCTTCCGCAACCAGAACGGCCAGCAGATACGCGAGAGCGTGGAGGCATACGTCGAAGCGATCAAGCGCAGCCAGATTATCATGATTCCCGGCGGCTTCAGTGCAGGCGACGAGCCTGAGGGCAGCGCCAAGTTCATCACAAGCGTGTTCCGCAACCCGAGGATTGCCGACGCGGTGAAGGAGCTGCTGAACAAGCGCGACGGCCTGATGCTGGGCATCTGCAACGGATTCCAGGCGTTGGTGAAGCTGGGCCTCGTGCCCTACGGCGAGATACGTCCGCAGGCCGAGGATGCGCCGACGCTGACCTTCAACACCATCGGTCGCCACCAGAGCAAGATGGCCTACACGCGCGTGAGCAGCAATCTGAGTCCCTGGCTGCGCAAGGCTGAGCTCGGAAAGACGTATGTGATTCCCATTTCGCACGGCGAGGGCCGCTTTGTGGCTCCGCAGGAGTGGATAGACCGCCTGTTCAAGAACGGCCAGGTGGCCACGCAGTATGTCGACCTGCAGGGCAACCCGACGATGGACGAGGAGTACAACATGAACGGCTCCTACATGGCCATCGAGGGCATCACCAGCCCCGACGGACGCGTCTTCGGCAAGATGGGCCACTCGGAGCGCCGCAGCAAGGGCTCGGCCCTGAACATCTACGGCAACGACGACCAGCAGATATTCGAGAGCGGCGTAGAGTACTTCAAGTAACAGATTGCCACCTGACGAGAATAGGGCGCTTCCGACAGAGGAACGCCCTTTTTAGTGAATAGAGATTAATGATATGAACAGACTAAGCGTGACCACGATGAAAGGCAGCGACATTGAGGCGTGTGCCGAGCTGTCGGTGCAGGCCTTTGCCGACTACGAGTATTTCACCCACTTCTACCCCAACCGCGAGGAGCGGCTGGCCTTTATGCGGGCGATGATCCGCAGCGAGTACCGCACCACGCGACGCAGGGCGCACTTCCTCATCGGACAGAGCGAGGGGAAGCCAGTGGCTGTGGCCGACCTCTTTCCGCCCGAGTGGAAGAAGCCCTCGGACCTGCAGTATCTGCTGCACGGCTGGGGTCGCGTGCTGCGACTGCCGAAGCAGGATGTGGTCAAAGAGTGGCTGGCTATGGACGAATGCGCGGGCCGCTACTGCCACTCGCTGCTCGGCGGCACCATGTGGTACCTCAGTTCGCTGACCGTAAGCCCCGACCAGCAGGGCAAAGGCTATGGCCGCGAGATGCTGATGGACTGCGTCATTCCCTACGTCCGTCAGCGTGGCGGCACCCGGCTCTGCTTCTTCACCAACAGCGAGAGCAACCTGCAGTTCTACCGGCATCTGGGCTTCGAGGTAGCCGACTACCAGGAGCTCGACTGCCGCGGCCACAAGATGGGCAGCTGGAGCTTCGTGGAGGGGTTGTGACCCTCAAGACCATGAAAGTCTGGAGCCACGCTGCCGCAGCGACGCCCAAAAAGGAAATAGTACGACGGCTTCGAAGCCGGCATCTAAACCGTCCACATCGGCGAAGTCCTCGCCGCCTGGCACCGATAATTTAATAGTAGTCATATAATATAGCCATGCCAAGAACAACCAAACAAGCCAAACCAAAGACTGCCAAAAGTATGGAGGCGGCTCTGTGGGAGTCGGCCAACAAGCTGCGCGGAGCCGTAGAGCCAGCAGAATACAAGCACGTGGTGCTGAGCCTCATCTTCCTCAAGTATGCCGGCGACCGCTTCGAGCTGCGCAAGCAGGAACTTCTGGATTCGGGCCTGCAGGAATACATCGACCAGGTGGAGTTCTACACGGCCGAGAATGTCTTCTATCTTCCGCCCAAGTGCCGCTGGTCGTATATTATGGAGAACGCCAAGCAGCCAAATATCTTCCAGATAATAGATGACGCACTTGTCGATATCGAGAAGAAGAACAAGCAGCTGGAGGGTGCATTGCCCTACAACTACTATTCCAACCTAGGCTTGGACAAGACCAAGTTTGCCTCGCTGCTTGACGAAATCAACAAGCTGGACACCGTCACCGATTCCGAGAACGACCTTATCGGCCGCGTGTATGAGTATTTCCTTGGCAAGTTTGCCATTGCCGAAGGCAAGGGCAAGGGGGAATACTACACGCCCAAGTCGATTGTCAACCTTATCGCCGAACTTATTGAGCCCTACGACGGCAAGATCTACGACCCCTGCTGTGGGTCAGGCGGCATGTTCGTGCAGTCGATGAAGTTCGTCAAGGCCCATCACGGCAATATGAAGAATGTGAGCGTCTATGGCCAGGAGAACACCAACACCACCTTCAAGTTGGCGCGTATGAACCTCGCCATCCGGGGCATCTCGGCTGACATCCGTCAGGGCGACACCTTCCACAACGACCACCACCCCGACCTCAAGGCCGACTACATCATGGCCAATCCTCCCTTCAACCAGAAAGACTGGCGCGAGGCCAACCAGCTCACCTCCGACCCACGCTGGAGCGGTTATGACGTACCGCCTACCTCCAACGCCAACTACGGCTGGATATTGAACATCCTGTCAAAACTCTCCACCCGTGGTGTGGCGGGCTTCCTGCTGGCCAACGGTGCGCTGAGTGCCGACGGCACCGAGCTGGCCATACGCCGCAAGCTCATCGAGAACGACAAGGTGGAGGCCATCATCATACTGCCCCGTAATATGTTCTACTCCACCGACATCAGCGTGACTCTCTGGATACTGAACAACAACAAGAAAGCCCGTGTGGAGACCAAGAACGGCGAGGAGGTGCATTACCGCGACCACGAGGGCGAAGTGCTCTTCATCGACCTGAGGCAGAAAGGCGAGCCTTTCGAGAAGAAATACATCCAGTTCTCGCCGGAGCAGATACGCGAGATTGCCGACACCTATCACCACTGGCAGCGTGCAGGATACGAGCAGACCTACCACAACGAACCCGAATACTGCTATTCAGCCACTCGCAAGGAAATGGAGCAGAAAGGCTACAGTCTCGTCCCCAGCAAATACATCGAGTTCCGCAACCGCGACGAACAAATAGACTTCGACGCCAAGATGAAAGAGTTGCAATCTGACCTGCGCGACTTGCTGAAACAGGAGGAAGAAAGCACAAAAGACCTAAAAGACCTGTTTGAAAAGTTAGGGTATAAACTATAAAATTCTTTCCAATTTTGAAAATATTGGAAAGAATTGGGGAGGTGGAGGTTGCCAACTGCGAAAAAACAGCAGAAACGAACAAAAAAGTTTATAATTGTTTATAAATTATAAAGAATTATAAAATATTTTTTGTATCTTTGCATTTTAAAACAATGCCGATTATGATTGAAAAAGCCCCAGAAGTGTCTGATTTAGATATAGCTAGCGCTGTACTAAACCCCTTGTACCCCCAGTTGGAACCCCTGATTGACAAAATCAACGACAAATATGAGTATTGGGACAGCGTGAAATACAAAAAACGGCCCGAAGGTTGCTCCGCAGAGCAACTTTGGAGTTTTGTGAAACTATCTCGTTTCCTGAAAAAAGTAAATATATGGGGCAAATACGGCATACACTTATGCATAACTGACAACATGTTGAGGATGTGCCATGAATTTGATATGAATTTTGGCGGTTTTTGGGGTAGTGAGTCCATATTGCAGACACCAGAAAAAGAACGTTATCTGGTCAGTTCTATAATGGAAGAGGCCATATCCTCAAGCCAGATGGAGGGGGCTTCAACCACACGTGTTGTAGCCAAAGAGATGCTGCGAAAAAAGACTACTCCCAAAAACACATCGCAGCAGATGATTCTCAACAACTACACCACAATCCAATACATTGTTGCACACCGTGACGAGCCATTAACACAAGAAGGTCTGTTGCACATTCATAGGTTGATGACGGAAAAAGCCATCGACAATCCGGATGCTGCTGGAAGATTCCGTGACAACGATGATGTCGTAGTGGCAGATGTGATGGAAAACGAAATAGTTCATCGCCCACCATCATACAAAGAAATACCTGCATTTGTCAATACCCTTTGCAATATCTTCAATCATAGAGACACCTCACGTGCATTCATTCACCCCATTATCCGAGGCATCATCATTCATTTTATGGTAGCTTATATGCACCCCTTTGTTGATGGAAATGGACGAACCGCCAGAGCTCTCTTCTACTGGTATATGTTGAAAGAAAAATACTGGATGACAGAATACCTTTCCATCTCGCGAATCATAGGCCGCACCAAGAAAAGTTATGAAAAGATGTTCCGTTATGTGGAGTTGGATGGTAACGACATCGGCTATTTCGTAACATACAATCTTGATGTTTTACAGAAAGCATTCCAACAGTTGCAGCTCTACATTCAGCGCAAAACTGCGGAGAAAGAAGCCTCCACGGCATTCATGCACCTTGGCAACATCAACGAACGGCAAGCTCAAATCATACAATTATATGTTAATAAGCCCAAGGAAATCTATTCCATCAAGGATTTCGAAATAAGATTTACTGTCACTGCTATGACCGCAAAACGCGATGTGATTGGTCTTGTGGAACGCGGAATCCTCGAAGAGATACCGATCAACAAAATAAAGAAGGGATATATTAAAGGCCCACGGTTTAATGATGTCATAACTCAAGCAAAAGATAAAACTATATAATTGTTGCAAAATTATAAAGAATTATACAGACGCAATGACGGCAGAATATCATAGATTAGGCGATTATATCCGCGAGGTGAATGTCCGCAACAGGGAGTTGAAGGTGACACGACTGCTGGGATTGAGCATTGAGAAAAAATTCATCCCCTCAATAGCCAACACCTTAGGGACGGATATGGCTGGGTATAAAATTGTACACAGAAGACAGTTTGCCTATGTGCCAGTAACCTCGCGTAATGGCGAGAAGATTACTGTCGCTTTGTTGGAAGATTGCGATGAGGCTATCATATCACAAGCCTATACTGTATTTGAAGTTGTGGATTGTGAGAAGTTGTTGCCAGAGTATCTGATGATGTGGTTTCGACGTCCGGAGTTCGACCGTTATGCTCGGTTCCATTCTCACGGCAGCGCACGCGAGGTATTTGATTGGGATGAATTATACGACGTGCAGCTCCCTGTTCCGAGTATTGAGCGGCAGCGGGAAATCGTGTTGGAATACGAGACGCTGACGCGCCGCATTCGCCTCAACAATCAGATGATTGAAAAACTCGAAGCCACCGCCCAAGCCCTCTACCACAAAACCTTCGTCGCCGGCATCGACAAACAAAACCTCCCCGACGGCTGGAGAATGGGAACACTGGGAGAAATTAGCGAAATAAACAGCGGCAAGACTTGCTTGGACAAAGTCGACTCGAATGATAAAATACATAAATATCCTGTTGCAGGAGCATCAGGCATAATCGGTTTTTCTTCAACATATAATTACGACGAAAAACTAATGACCACTGGACGCGTCGGAACATTAGGAGTCGTAAACCGATACAGTCAACCAATGTATATGGCCGACAATGTTCTTGTGTTGCGAAGTCAATACTTCGAATACTGCTATCAGATATTACGTAATTTTGATTATTCAGAAATAATGAAAGGTGGAGTTCAAAGCCTAATAACGCAAACAGACCTAAAAGAGAGTGCTATTATAATACCGAGCAAAGATATCTTGAATAAGTTCGAAGAACAGAGCAAGTCTATGTATACAATGGTTGAACAAAAACAACAAGAAAACATAAAACTAACCGAATTACAGTCTTTGCTTTTAGCAAAGATGGGGCAACACAGTAAATAGAAAAAAAATGACAAAACATTATCTCGCGCCTAATAAGGACAAAATCAACTACACATGTCCGCATTGTAATACAATTTCACAAATGGAGACAGAAAATCATTTTTTTCAATCAGATATTTTGGGTAATAGAAACGGTATTTTGGACATAATCAACAGATTAACAATCCATAAATGCCGTTGCTGCGGAAAGAAAATAATATGGATCGATGATACATATATATATCCAGAAATAGTAGCAGAAGAAGCTAACACTGATATGCCAGAATCTGTAAAACAATTATATAATGAAGCTGGATTAATTTATAATAAATCTCCACGAGCTGCTTGCGCATTATTGAGACTTGCCGTTGATCGGTTGTGTAATGAGTTAGGGGAGAAAGACAGAGATATTAATAAAAACATCGGCGCTCTTGTTGAAAAGGGATTACCTAAATCCGTTCAGCAAGCATTAGACATCGTTCGTGTTGTAGGTAATAAAGCTGTTCATCCTGGTCTGATCGCATTCGATGTAGACGATAAGGAAACTGCAATAGCACTTATGAAATTAGTAAATATGATAACAGAACGGATGATTACCGAACCTAAGGAAATTAATTCAATGTTTGAGAAACTTCCAGATACCGTAAAAGACTCAATCGAAAAAAGAGATAAATAATAATATTTATCCAAATTATTTATTTTGCCATATAGCAAAGACAGGAGATAACAATACTAATATGAAACAACGTAACTCAATATCCACAAAAACGCTACGGCTCCTATATGCACATTCAGGAAACTGTTGTGCGTTCGAAGGTTGTCATCTACCTATCTTTGAGGACGACGGCACATTGACTGGTGAGTGTTGCCACATTGAAGCTTATTCCTCTAACGGACCAAGATATAATGAACAGCAAACAGACGAGGATCGAAATGGATATGATAATTTAGTGTTAATGTGTTCTAGGCACCATAAAATCATAGACAATCATCCAGAGCAATATACTGTCGAAAAATTGAAATCCATTAAGGAGGGTCACGAGAATCAATACAAAGTACAACAATTGGAAGCGACTGACATTATGCTAAAGAATTTACAAATGGATTCCGAAAAATATTGGTCGGTTCTAAAGTTGATAGATGACTCTGATAATTCTGGTTTTAAAATAGAATTAGGGCAGAATGACCTTATTTCTCTAATGAAAGATATAGAAGAGCTTTATGACGGTTTACAAAATTCCATTGATATAATCACCAAATCATCACAAAACCTACAAAATGATTTAAAAACAGAGTGTGAAAAATGTGGTATTAATCATGATCTCTTTGACAAAATTCTATACTATAATAATAGTTTGATAAACAGAGATTGGGAAATCGTTAATCTCTCATTCCCTAATCATATGACAATGCTAAGAACAAGATACCTGCAGTTGTGCGTGAACTTTTTAGAAAAGCTGGCAGTTTATAATCAGGATTATTTAGACTTACTAAATAAATGCAAGAAGGAATTGACACGTTCGCACAAGTCAGCATACTATAATGACTAAAAAAGCAATGAAATGAAAGACGGATATTTGGACTTTGACAAGTATATTGTTGCGAGCTAACCGCACAAGTGGGAACGAGCGGAGGACTGGAAGGTTGCCATCAGCCTGCTGAGTGGACAGGAAACAGGACTATCGTCGAAGGATCACCGAAGGATCGTAGAAGGGACACCAAACAGGCCGAGTTGCGAAAATGTGATTTTTGACGTTATTTTTGATCGAAAAATGTGATTTTTTGATATAATTTTTAGCCGAAAATGTGATAATTTAAAGATAAGACAATGAAAGACGGATATTTAGATTTTGACGAGTATATCGTTGCGAGCGAACCGCATAAGCGGGAACGTGCTGAGGCCTGGAAAGTGGCTATCGGCTTGCAGGCTGTGGATGGACTGCAGGTGTCGGAGTCATAATTTGATTGAAGGACAAGTTCAAGACAAGCGCCGAAGGATCGTAAAAGGGACATAGAAGGATCATAGAAGGGACATAGAAGGATAATCGAATTGTGGAAAATGTGATTTTTGATATTATTTTGGTCGAAAAATGTGATTAATTTAAAGATAAGACGATGAAAGATAGTAGTTTGGATTTTGACAAGTACATACGTCAAGTAGAACCCACGAAACGGGAGGCTGCTTACGCTTGGAGTACTGCCATTGGACTTCAGGCGGTGGATGGTCTGAAGACATCGGACTATCTGAACGATTTGGCACGGCGGAATATCGAGGGTGAAATCACAATCGACGAGGTGGACAGGCTTTTGAAAAGCTATTATGAGAGCAAGACCGTGCGCGATGCGGACGATGATGACAAGGAAGAGGCAGACAAGGCCTCGAAAAACATCAAAAGAATACTCTCATCTGATACACTCAACTTCACAACCAACGGCCTTGTCAGCCTTCATCGCCGTATATTCGAGGGCGTTTTCAAACATGCGGGCGAACTTCGCCATTATGACATCACCAAGAAGGAGTGGGTGTTGGAGGGTGACACTGTGCGTTATCTGAACTGGGAAGACCTGCGTGGCGCTCTCGACTATGACATCGAACAGGAACGCAATTTCGTTTACAAAGGGAAAAGCCAAGACGAGACTGTTGCACACATAACCAGATTTGTATCGGGGGTTTGGCAGATTCACGCTTTCCCTGAAGGCAACACTCGTACCACTGCCGTTTTCACAATCCTTTATTTACGTTCGTTGGGGTTTGATGTCGAGAATGACCTTTTTGCCAGTCACTCGTGGTATTTCCGCAACGCGCTGGTACGAGCCAACTATCGTAATGTGGCCAAGGGGATAGACTATACACCTGTGTATTTGGAGCGTTTCTTCCGCAATTTGCTGTTGGGCGAGCAGTGGGACCTAAGAAACCGTTACCTACATATCCATCCGACCCAAGAATGGAGTGTACAACCCAATCTTGCCACCCCCACAACCAC
>JAZNSV010000112.1:0-9713 GCA_045591485.1 Bacteroidales bacterium
GCACGACCTTTGCCTGGCCAAAGGTCGTGCTCATTATGTTCCGCCGCGCTCGGCCGTGGACTTCGCCTGCCGCGACGCCGCGCTGATGCAGGTGCTCTATCCGGATGCCGTCTGCATGAGCGTCTATGACCCAATGTTGTCGGGTGTGCTGCAACAGTGCTGCAACAACATACATGCCTGGGGTTGGGATGCTGTTGTAAGGTATGAACTGACGAAGCGTGGCGCCCCCGAGCCACTGCTGCCCACCGACGTTGAAATATGCACAATCCGCGAACTGCAGCACCGTTCCAGCATATTGCCGCTTCAGGAAGACTGCCATGCGGTATATGGCTTGGATGAGATGGAGAGTCTGCTGAAAGAACGCGAACATTGGGTGATGAAAGCTCCATGGAGTGGAGCGGGCAGGGGTCTGCGCTGGGTGCACGGTGCATTGACGTCTATCGACCGAGACTGGCTGCTGAAGACTGTCGCTGCGCAGCACTGCGTCATCGCCGAGCCACGCCGAGAAGTGGTGGCCGACGTGGCGCTGGAATATCTAGAGGGTAGCGATTGTCCACGAATGCTACCCACTACACACTATCCACAACCCACTTTTATGGGCTATTCCTATTTCCGCACCGGCAGTGGCGTCTATAAGGAAAACATCGCATGGAGCGACGAACGCATCGAGGACACCTTCGGCTTGGCGCCCATTCGAGCCAAGGTGGAGCAGTGGCTCGCTGCTAATGTGTGGCCACGCTATCATGGCCCATTAGGCATAGACCTCATGGTCTGTGCCGACGGCAGCGTCCATGTGGCTGAAATGAACGTCCGCCATACCATGGGCATGATTGCACATGCTAAAATAAACAAGCAATGAACTTTATCGAAGCACTGTTATTGGCTTTTGCCCTTTGTGTGGACACCCTCGTGGTCTCCACCACCACGGCGTTCCGCGACATGAGAAGTGCCGGTGGCACTTCGAACATGAGCCTCACGAGTACCTCACCCATGGGTAAGGCGAGGGGACCGTGGCATAGAGGCTTGCTCTTGGCCGCGATTCTCGCTTTTTTCCAGTTCGCCTTCCCGCTTATAGGCGCCATCATCGGCGATGTGGCGCGCTCGTTCATCGAGGCCGTCGACCATTGGGTGGCCTTCGGACTGCTGGCTTTCATCGGCGGCAAGATGATATTGGATGGCATAAAAAAAGAAGAGGAGAAGAAAGAATTCTCCTCCTCGCGCTACCTGCTGCTTAACTATAGCATGCTTGGCGTTGCCACCAGCATCGACGGCCTTGCCGTAGGCATTGGCCTGGGGTTGGACATGCCCATGAATGCGGTCTTGTGGGTCGTCACAGTTATCGGCGTCGTCACCTTCTTGGTTGCCCTGCTGGGCGTCTTTCTTGGCAAGCGCAACATTCCCGTCCCTGAGCGCACGGCAAATATCATAGCCGGTGTGGTACTGATAGGACTCGGCGTCAAGATTCTCATCGAACACCTTTGGGGCTGAACCGCCGTAGGAATGTTTGTTTGTCGGTTCGCATATCCATATCAGATGCACCGACACTGCCAATCGCAGCACAAGATATAAATATTTTGTTATAGGTGTAAGATTTAACACCTGTTGGGCAATTATTATATGTAAACGGACAAGATTGACTGCCAGGGAATATAAAGATGGTGTAGGCCTGTGGGCCGATGATGCGATGCGCTTTGTTGTGCGTTGTGGCGGAAGCAGGGCCGATTGCGAGGATGCGGTGCAGGAAGCCCTGGCAGCCTTATGGAGTCACCGCGACAAGGTGCCGCGCAACAAGGGTAAATCTTACCTTCTCAGTGCAGCCTACCGGTCGTTGATGCAGACCATTAGGCACAACAAGGTTGTGCAGCAACATTCGGAAGACGCGCAGGCGATGGTGCAGACCTATCAGGAGCCAGACCTTATGTTCGACCTGCGTGAGGCCATAGAGCGCAGTCTTCTGGTGTTGCCCCCTGTACAAAGGGCAATATTGCAGCTGCGCGATGTTGAGGGCTACAGCTATGGCGAGATAGGAGAGACCCTCGACCTTTCGACGGATAAAGTGCAGGTCTATTTGTTTCGTGCGCGCGTTGCAATGAGAAAACAATTGAAAGTAATGGGATATGACAGTAATAATAGATAAAAACAACTGTGAACAATGGCTGGTGCGCTACTGCGACGGAAGCTTGACCACAGCCGAGCGCGAAGCGGTGGAGCAGTGGCTCGAAACGCATCCCGATGCGGCAGCAGAGATGGCCTTATATCTTGATGCTCCTTGTTTGGACAAAAACGAAAGTGTGCACTACGCCGGACCGATGCCCGGTACCTCGCGTCCATTGTGGCCTGCAATTATCCGATGGAGTGCAGTTGCGGCAGTCCTTGTTGTGCTGATTTTACCATTTGCTTTCCATAAGAATGATACTGTAATGCCTATAGAAGTGGCTGAGGTCAGATATGTTCCAATGGCGCATGACGATTTGTCAAAAATGCAGATGAAGGTTGAACCAATTGTAGAGAAGGAGCCATATATATATCCACAGGATGATATCTTGAACGTTCAGAACAACATTTATGCCGAAAAACCACAACCAATTGTCCCGAGGGTGAAATATGTTGATAACCTTATTGCATTTGAACAATATATGCCCGAACAGACATACGATACAAATCTTATTGTATGTGACAGCGGTGTGGTTCGCGAGCCCGAACTAAAAGACTTTCTTTTAGCCTTCAACGATGCCTACGCCGAAAGGAGTTATTTGGGGCACTTTATTGGAACAATTATTAAGACAAATCAATAAATATAAACGATTATGAAACGTTTTTCTATCTTCATTATTATGACAGTGGCCATTGTATGCAGTGGCAATGCACAGACCGAACAAAGGGTACAGCTTGTGCCTGATGCGGTGTCGCAAATCAACTTGTCGGGACGTCAGTCGCTACGTATTGTAGCAGGCAGCGAGACCAGGCTGGAAACGAAGTCCAGCTATGAAAACATAGCCCGAGTCAGGGGCGACAAAATGATAATCTCTTCGGATAGTGCTGGTATAACGCTTGCTATCGCGCCTAAGCGCAATATCAAGGTCTCTACAGAGGACTATGCAAATGTGGTTTTTGAGGGTGCATTGCCGATGCGTTCCGAGCTTGAGGTGCATGCCGAAGACTTTTCGACGGTGACATTTGAAGGCAGTGTCAGCGATACGGTGCGCAGTGCAAACCTTATACTTCATGCCGAAGATTATGCCCGAATAAGCAGTGGCTCGATTATGCAAGCTGTGCAGATAGACTTTTCTTCGGAAGACTTCAGCCGCATTTCCCTTAAAGGACTCGACTATATAGCCGGACCGAATGATACCTCAATTGAGCAGCGGTCTCTTGTGTCTGATTTCGGTCGTATCTATACTGGTCGCACCACGGCAGGAGACATGCTTCTCTACACCAGCGAGGAAGAACACGATAAGACCAGTGTGGTGGGCAGCATGACCGATCGTGTTGCCGACGCTGTGCGGTCATCTGCAGGATGTGAGAAACAGAAAAAAACTGTAAGCTGGCACTTCGGTGGTTTTATCCTCGACTTTGCGTGGGGTTGGCACAACTGGGGCAATGAGATGTTTACCGGTTTTGCCGGTGTTGAAAGCCCTGCCGAGGTCGGTACTACATTCAATAATATACAACTTTCAGGAAACTATGCTATTGCTCACAACCGCTGGCTTGGATTCTATGCTGGTCTGGGTCTCGAGTGGGATAAATGGAAATTTGTTGCACCGCAAGTGCAGTTCAACACTGCTGCAGAGCCATACGCTTTTGCCAATGCCGGTGCTACCAGTGGCAGTATGCTGTTGACAACCCGATATATCGTTGTACCGTTTTCTGTTCGCATTGGCGATCGGGATGGCGTGCATCTGGTACTCAGCGCTATTCCCGGTATCCATTGGAATGCCAGCGGTCTGCGAACTAAGCAGACAATAGGCAACAGTACCGAAACCATCAAGGATCGTTCCATAAACAGATACATCAATCCGTATAAGTTCGATATTCGCGCCGAGCTTTACTATAGCTGGTTTGGCATCTACGCCCAGTTCTCTACGCTCTCAACCTTCAAGGGCAACAGCGAGGAGCTCTTCCCAGTGAAGTTCGGCATTATTCTTTGAACCAATTAGTGCTTTTCTGAGTATGGGCCGCTGACCATCAGGCAGGCGGCTCATTTTTTCTCTATCTTGACACGCCTCAAGTCAAGGGTGTTCATGGCGTCGGTGCGCAGGCCGTGTACATTCTTGTGGGTGAAGTGTAGTATCTGGTCGTAGTAGAGCACCACCACCGGAGCCTCGTCCATCACCAGGCTGTCCATTGTGTGGTAGAGCATCTCGCGCCGTGCGGGGTCGGTGCAACTCCGGGCCTCGGTGTAAAGACGGTCGTATTTTTTCGACAGAAAACGTGTGTAGTTGGGACCGGCCGGGGCGCGGTTTGGGCTGTAGAACAGCGAGAGATAGTTTTCGGCATCGGGATAGTCGGCTATCCACGACCCTCGGAACCACGAACTTTTGCCTTGTGCAATCTGTTCGCGCAGGGCGGCAGGTGGATTGACGTCAACCTGTATGTCCATCCCCAGCAATCCCAGTTGCTGCTGTATGTACTTGCAGAGGTCAAGGTAGTTGCTCGTGGTGCCGAGTTTCAGGCGCGGCAGCCCGTTGCCATTCGGATAGCCCGCCTCGGCCAGCAGCCGCTTGGCTCGCTCTGGGTTGTATTCGTAGCCTTTTGTGGTCGAGCCCAGACCGACAGGTACAAAGCCATTGACACCCGGTGTGCCAATATTGTTGCGCAGGTATCGCATCATCTTCCTTCGGTCAAAGCCGCAGTTGACAGCTTGGCGTATGCGTTTGTCGCGCAGCGGGCTGTCGGCATCCTCCATGTTGAACCCCAGGTATTCGGTATTCAGGTATGGCGTAGATTCCATGTCTATCCGGCTGGCGTATTTCTCTTTCAGTTTGCCGTCGAGGGTCAGGATTTCGTCTTTGTAGCTCGCGTCGAGCGAGTTCATGAAGTCAAGGTTGCCTTTGACGAACTCCAGAAACACGGTCTGTCGGTCGATGATGAATGTGACGGCCACTGCGTCGAGGTAGGGCAGGGGGGCGCCTTGCTCGTCGCGCTCAAAGTAGTCTTCGTTTTTGCGCAGCACCAGCTTGACGCCTTCTTTCCAGTACTGGAAGCGGAACGGTCCTGTGCCGCATGGGTGCTTGCGGAAGTCTTTGCCGTAGCGCTCCACCTCTTCGCGCGGCACAACCGAGCAATACACCATGCTCAGCTGACTGAGAAACGGTGCAAACGGGGCTTTCAGCTGGATGCTGAAGGTTGTGTCGTCCAATGCTTTGAATCTTTCAACCCCGCTGAATATCCATGCCCCGGGCGAGGCCACGGAGGGGTCGATGATGCGTCCGAAGCTGTATTCAAAATCGTCGGCCACCACATGCCGTCCGTTGTGGAAGCGAACGTCGTCACGCAGGGTGAAGGTGTAGGTCAAGCCGTCGGCACTCACCGTCCACCGCTTGGCGAGCGAAGGTTGCACCTGCATGGCTGTGTCGAGCTGCACGAGACCGTTATATAGCTGACGGCAAGGCCAGATGATGCTTTGGTCTTTGGCAAAGGCAGGGTCGAGGGTGGCGATGCCGGCGCTCTCGTTGTAGCGGAAGATCTGTTTGTCTTCGTGCCTATGGTGCGAGCAGGCAGCAAACATCACCAGTAACAGTAAGGGTAGCAGCCTTTTCATCTATAGAATTGAGAACTGAGGATTGAGAACTGAGAATTGAAAAGACATTTAGACTTTTACACTTGTTGACTCTCCGGCTTTCTACAGTCATTGCACCAGTATCAACAGGTCGTTTTGTTGACCTTTGACCACGCCTCCACGGATATCGAAGGTCTGTTCGCTGCCTTCGACCGGCTGCAGGCGCACGATGCCATTGCTGAGCGACGAGATGATGGGCGCGTGGTTTTCAAGTATCTCGAATTTGCCGCCCGTGCCGGGCAGCTGCACCAACCGGGCCTCGCCGTCGAAGAGAATGCTGTCGGGTTTTGTGATTTTTACTTTCATAAAGGTTATTGGTTATTGGTTATAGGTTATGGGGCCGAGGCGGCCTTTCTGGGCAGGAGCCGATAACCCATAACCTATAACCTATAAACTTTATTTTGTTTCTGCCAATATCTTCTCGCCTTTCTCGATGGCTTCTTCGATGGTGCCGACCATGAGGAAAGCCTGTTCGGGCAGGTAGTCGACATCGCCGTTGAGGATGGTGTTGAAGCCTTTGATGGTGTCTTCGATGTTGACGAAGCGGCCTTCCAGTCCGGTGAACGCCTCCGCCACGAAGAACGGCTGCGAGAGGAAGCGCTGCACGCGGCGTGCGCGGCTGACCACGAGCTTGTCCTGCTCGCCGAGTTCCTCCATGCCGAGGATGGCTATGATGTCCTGCAGCTCGTTGTAGCGCTGCAGCATCTGTTTTACGCGCTGAGCCGTCTGGTAGTGCTCTTCGCCGACCACGTCGGGCGCAAGGATGCGGCTGGTGGAATCGAGCGGGTCGACGGCGGGGTATATGCCAAGTTCCGATATCTTGCGGCTGAGCACCGTCTGGGCGTCAAGATGGGCGAAGGTGGTGGCAGGCGCGGGGTCGGTCAGGTCGTCGGCGGGCACATAGACGGCCTGCACCGAGGTGATGGAGCCGCGCTTGGTAGAGGTGATGCGCTCCTGCATCAGACCCATCTCGGTGGCCAGCGTGGGCTGATAGCCCACGGCGCTCGGCATACGGCCCAGCAGGGCGCTCACTTCGGAGCCTGCCTGTGTGAAGCGGAAGATGTTGTCGATGAAGAGCAGAATGTCTCGTCCGCCGGTCTTCTCGTCGCCGTCGCGGTAGTATTCGGCCAGCGTCAGTCCGGCCAGGGCCACGCGGGCACGCGCGCCAGGCGTCTCGTTCATCTGGCCGAAGACCATTGTGCATTTCGAATCTTTCAGGGCTGCATGGTCGATTTTGCTGAGGTCCCAGCTGCCTTCTTCCATACTCTTGACGAATTCGTCGCCGTATTTGATAACGCCGGCCTCAATCATCTCGCGCAGCAGGTCGTTGCCCTCGCGGGTACGCTCGCCGACGCCGGTAAAGACGCTCATGCCGGAGTATTTCTTTGCAATGTTGTTGATGAGTTCCTGGATAAGCACTGTCTTGCCCACGCCGGCACCGCCGAAGAGGCCGATCTTGCCGCCCTTGAGGAAAGGCTGGATCAGGTCAATCACCTTGATGCCGGTGTAGAGTATCTCTTGGCTGGTGCTGAGGTTCTCAAACTTTGGCGGCTCGCGGTGGATGCTGTAGCGCTTCTCGCATTTGGGGGCGGGCATGCCGTCGATGGTCTCGCCGATGACGTTGAACAGACGTCCGTTGATGTCCTCGCCCACAGGCATAGAGATAGGTTCCCCTTTCGACACCACCTCCATACCGCGCTGCAGGCCGTCAGTCGAGTCCATGGCGATGCAGCGCATGGTGTTCTCTCCGATGTCCTGCTGGCATTCGAGGATAATCTCGGTGCCGTCGGGGCGGCGCACGCCGAGGGCGGTGTAAATGTCGGGCAGGTTGTCGCCGTCGGCGAAGGTGACGTCGACCACTGCTCCAATGATTTGCGATATTTTACCTTTCAGTTCCATTGTTTTATTGTTTATTGGCAATCAAAATTGCGGTGCAAAGATACGAAAAATTTTCTTTGCACCGCAATTTTTTTTTTACAGCCTCTTTTTTAACATTTCTGTCGGCCGGATGGGGTTATAAAATCCATTCGTCAATGTCCCACAGGTTATAGTTGTAGTTGATGCTGAAATAATTTAATTTTTTAGGATTGTCCGGGTCCATGGTGGGGGGTGTTCCAGTGAAGCAGTTGAATTCCACCTTGATCAAGATGCTCAAGCGCTCGTTGTATCCCTTTACCACCCACGTGTATTGGTCTTTCTGGGTGTCGATGAAAATGACGAATCCGTTTTCCATCAGGAGGTCCTTCCATTTTCTGTAGGTCATCTCGTTGGATTGCCCGGGGGATGCCCAGTCATACGGAATCACCCTTCCGTGTACCATGAAAGAGGTTACCAAAGTTCCGTCGTATGAGAAATAGGCTGCTACACTGCTGGTTCCCATCCATCCTTTGGGCGAATCGTAGTAGTTGCTGCCAGCGGCTTTCATGAACCCCATATTCTTCAACTGCTCCTTTGTCGTTTTCCCCGGGGTGATTCCGAACAGCGAGTTGAATTTGCTTGCAGCCGAGGTGTTGGTGAACACACGTATGGGTCGAGCCACTTTTATCGAGGACAGGGTGTTGGCATCCGATGTGGTTTTCTCTTTTCCACGGTTGAATTGAAGCTGGATGACCAAGCCCGTTTCTTCATTTGTACCAGTGATATTGGCAGAAAAAGGTTTCCCTGGTTTCGGCCGTTTCCCGATGTATACCTGATAGTTGTTGTCGTTGAACCATTGCATCCATTGGTCGTAGCTCATTTGCAAAGGTGAGCCGAGTTTGAGCTTCTTCCAGGAGTCGGGGGCGCTGGAATTGGTGTCGAAAACAACGCTGCAAATAATGCCGTTGTAGACGGTGCATTCCAATCCTTTGTACAGGTAGTAGATTTCTTTCTCGGTACCTTCTTTGAGCGTGCCCCCCAAGGCTTTTAGCTCTTCCACCGTTGTCCAGCCGGGGATAAGGCCGTCGATGTTGGACACATGGTCGTCATAGGGGTAGTCTCCCACCCGCCGGAAGTCGTATTGCTGCCGGGCCATGGTCTCGGCCAGCACAAGTTCGGGGCTCTTTTTCTGCGCCTGTACGGTCTTCGTTGTCTTTTTGACCGGTTTCTTTGTGGACTTGGACGCGTTCTGTGCCTCGATACAGGCGGGCGTTATTAGCAATATTGCTATGAAAATCAGGATTCTCCTCATCTCTTTATTTAGTATTCATTATAGTTATACTTGACTTCATAGTGGTCGACATGTTCGGGGTTGTCCTGATCGTTTATGGGGTCTACATCAAGACTGATGCTAAAATTAATGACCAGTTCCACCCCCAGTGAGGGATGTCGCGCATCAACGGTCCGCTCATAGGTTTCAGCGGAATTTTTCACAATGGTGAAGCCGTTTTCCTGTAGGAATTTCATCCATTTCCTGTATGTCATCGGTCCTTTCACGCCTCCGATAGACCATTCGGGCGGGAGGACCTGACCCCAAATCGACAGGTGGTAGACCAGGGTTCCCTCATCGCGTCCGTATTGGAAATAGCATGATACGCTTTTGGCTCCGTTCACCCCTTCCTTTGTATAAAAATGATAATCGGGACTGGGCTCGCTGAATCCCATTCGCTTCAAATCGCTTTCGGTGGTCTTCCCGGGTGTAATGCCAAACAGGGTGCTGAACATGTTTTTCTCGCTTGTCGCCGTGGTGACCCAGAATTCGCGCATCAGTTTTATCTCAAAGGGTGTGTCACTGCCCGAAAGCAGCACCACCAACCCGGTTTTCTCGTTTGTGGCGGTGATGGTGGAGGAGTAGTCCGGGTTTGTATACAGGGTGAATCCGTTGCCCGTGAGCCATTGTTTCCATTCCTCGGTGCTTTTTCTCAGCGAGCCGTCAAAGAATCCCAGTTCGCTCCATGTCCCGGGGACGTCCATGTATGATTCCAGCTCGATGGAGCTTACTATTCCGCGATTCATT
>JAZNSV010000113.1:0-19153 GCA_045591485.1 Bacteroidales bacterium
CTTCGGGGGCATGATGTTGCCGGTGTCGGCAATGTCGATAATCTGCTTCATGCTGACGGGATAGAGGGCGAAGGCCACCTTCATCTCGCCGTTGTCGACGCGGCGCTTCAGCTCGCCGAGGCCGCGGATGCCGCCGACGAAGTCGATGCGCTTGTCGGTGCGGAGGTCCTTGATGCCGAGCACCTTGTCGAGCACGAGGTTGCTGAGGATGGTGACGTCGAGCACTCCGATGGGGTCGTTGTCGTTGTAGGTGCCGGGCTTGGCGGTCATCTTGTACCAGTGGCCGTCGAGGTACATGCTGTGCTCATGCAGCTTGGCGGGCTTGTAGATCTCGGTGCCCATGTCGGTGAGCTCGTAGCTCTCGCCCACGGCGGCGAGGAACTGCTCCTTGCTGAGGCCGTTGAGGTCTTTGACCACGCGGTTGTAGTCGATGACGTTCAGCTGGTTGTCGGGGAAGATGACGGTCATGAAGTAGTTGTACTCCTCCTTGCCGGTGTGGCGGGGGTTCTGCTCCTTCTTCTCCTGTCCCACGAGGGCGGCGGCGGCGCTGCGGTGGTGGCCGTCGGCGATGTACATGGCGGGCACCTTCTTGTCGAAGAGCTCAACGAGTTCGGCAATCATGGCTTTGTCGTCGATGACCCAGAAGCGGTGGCCGAAGCCGTCTTCCTTGGCTATGAAGTCGTAGATGGGCTTCTTGGCGGTGACGCTGGCCACGATCTCGTCGATGCGGGCCACGGCGGGATAGGCGAAGAACACCGGCTCAACGTTGGCGTTGGTGATGCGGACGTGCTTCATGCGGTCCTCTTCCTTGTCCTTGCGGGTGAGCTCGTGTTTCTTGATCACCTTGTTCACATAGTCCTCGCTGTAGGCGCAGGCCACGATGCCGTACTGCCACTTGGCGTCTTTGTCCTTGGGGTTCATGCTCTGGGCGTAGATGTAGAGTTTCTCCTCCTCATCCTTCACCAGCCAGCCGAGGTCCTTGAACATGTTGTAGTTCTTCACCACCTGGAGGTACACTTCGGGCGAGTGCTCGTCGGTGCCTTTGGGCAGGTCGATCTCAGCCTTGGTCACATGCAGCAGGCTGTAGGGGTTGCCCTCGCACTCAACGCGGGCTTCTTCGGAGTTCAGAACGTCGTAGGGGCGCGATGCCAGTTTCTCGACGATGTCCACCGGGGGGCGGAATCCTTTAAAGGGTTTGATTATGCTCATAATGTTTGTCTGTTTATAATTTGTTGATTGATATTGTTTGTCGCCTTAGTTTCAGTCGTATAAACTTTTTATTATTGCGTCGCGATACACATTGCCGTCAGGTAGGTTCAGCGAAGAGAATGCTTCCTGAACTTTGTACACAGTGGTACAATGCTCTTCTATGATTTGAAGTGGAGCAATCTCTCCGTCTTTGGAGAATGAACTATCTTTGACGTCGTATGAAATGAAATGTATGGATGCTGGCTGAGAAGGGAATGCCGGGAGTTTCTCTTTGCCGCCAAGTCGTTCTATAACGCGTTTGTAGACCGGGGCTGGGGCAACAAAGAACAATCCAGTGCGGCACATATCTTCTCTTTGCAAAACCTGGCCTTTGTATATCAATTGCGGGATAATGCGTTTCGAGACATTCTCCCAGTTGAGCCCAACCGTGTCGCTTATTACGCTTCTGTCTTCCAGAAGAGAGGCTCTCGCCGCCTGATAGTTGCCGGTGGTGTCAATCGTTTGTACCTCGATGGCGGTAAACTCTTCCAAGTCACCTTTCTTACTCAGTTTTGCAAGCACCCAGTCGACGAAGTACGACCCTACGCCTTTTCTCTGAGGCAGCTTTAATTCGCCACCCCATCCTTTCCCAAAAACAGCAATTGCGCCACCCTCCTTTTGGGCTCTTTCTACGGCTATACGCCCGGCATAAAGGTTTAACTTTCGCTTGAATGCAATGTTTGATATGTCTTTCAGTAATTTATAGTTTTCGGCATAGAGTCTGATAGGACAGCAAATTACATTCGGCGATCCTGTTGTTTTCTGACGAATGGAACATACCCCTGCAATATCACCGCTGCGAGCAAGTTTTTTCACGCAATAACTACCTGTAAACGGGCAATTTTTGCTTGCGGCCGCTTTGAGAGCATTGTCTGACGTGTCCTCTGCCCTGTAACCGAAAAATTCACTTATATAGCCAGCCATTCTATTCTTCGATTAATTTTTTTATTGATAGCCCCACGGCTTTGGCAAGCAGAGGCGGGACGGCGTTGCCTACCTGTGCGAATTGTTCCGCAGTGTTGCCATAGAAAATAAAATGGTCTGGGAACGATTGTATTCTGGCAGCCTCTCTAACGGTAAAGGAACGGTCTTGTTCATAGTGGAAATACGCACCCCAGTGAGGGTCGCATTTTGTCAGTATGGTAGATGCAAGGCCGTCTGGTTCAACTCTGCCGTAGCGTTTGGTGTGATCGCCCTTGTGTGCCATTTTCATTCCCTTAGGCAGCAAATGTTCCGGTATGTCTGTCCAGTTGCCGCCTGGTTTAATGTATTTCAGCCTTTCCAGATTGATAGGCGAGAGACGTGGCGCCTCGTGGTTGTAAACACCGGAAGATCCGAGCCGTGACCGTCTCTGGTAGTCGCAGAATGGGTCGCAGGCGTATTGCTTTACGGGAGCCCCCTTCGTTCCGCTTTGCAATGCGGGCAGGTCTCCAATGGCTTCTTTTACGGTCGTGAACTTGGCTTCGAGCTCGCATGTCGGCATCTGAACAAGCTGTTTCCCATTATATGTCGTCGTAAAGTTTGGTTTAATCGGCGCATGGTATACCGGGCTGGGAAAAACATCATATGGAGTTTCCGAGCCGCGGCAGCCAATTATTATTGTTCTCCAGCGCATCTGCGGTACGCCATAATATGCGGCTCCAAGAATACGCACATCAGCTCCGTAGCCTAGGTCGTTGAGCGACGTCAGTATGGCGTTTAACGTCTCTCCGTTTTCGAAGGATACAAGGCCTGGAACATTTTCGATAAGAACGAAGCGAGGAGCAAAAACATCGACAAATCGAAGATATTCTTTGAAAAGGTGGTTGCGGGCATCGTCTTTGCTGCGCACAGGTGCATTTATGGAGAATCCTTGGCATGGCGGGCCGCCAGCCATCAAATCCAGCTCTCCGCGTTGCAGATGCAGTCCGTTCATCACCTGTTTCGCATCCAGCGTACGAATATCGGCAGTCGTAACCTTGGTTCCTCTGTGGTTTTGTTGATAAGTGACAGCGTATGTGTTGACAATTTCGTTGGCAAACAACGGATGAAAACCAGCCTCTGACAGGCCTTCAGACAAGCCCCCTGCGCCAGAAAACAGGTCTATGAATGTTAGATTGCTCATGGTTCAATTGACGTTCACGTTGTTATCACAAATCAATTATACTTTTTCGAGTGCAAAAATACACATTTTTTATGATATGGCGAAATTTTTCTTCGTGCATAACTGCTTTTGCATGCTTATCTGCTGGTTGTCAGATAGAAAAGGCCTATCGGCAGCAGGAATCTGAACAGCCTTGAATTAGGCTTTTTTGTATCCTGCTGATTTTCAGGTCATAGACTGCACCCCTTCACCCGTTGTACGATACATGTACGATATATGTACGATATTTGTACGTTTGGCAATCGTACAAGTATCGTACATATATCGTACATGTATCGTACAACGGCAGTACCGGAGCACCGGCAGACATATCGTTTTGCTGACGCACAATAAAATGGGGCAAATGCCGTTTTTATAGCATGTCGTAACTGACGGCTTATGTCAGAGAAGAATGATGATATACTGATTGGCAGCGATTTGGGCGATGCGGCGCGGCACCAGGCCGAAGGCTACATTGTGCATGCGCTCTGCCGCGCGGGCAGCTGCCGCTTCGCCTTGGGGTCTGCCATGCACGACCTCGCCGCCGGCGACTGCCTCATCGTCCCGCAGCAGAGTCTGCAGCTCAGGCTTTTGCACCAGAGCGACGACTTCCGGGTCGAGGTCGTATATGTCTCGGCCGAGTTTGTGGCTTTGTCGACTCCCCACAGCAACTACGGCATGCGCGGCCACCTTGCGCTTTTCGAAAATCCGGTGATGCACCTCACTGCCGAGCAGCAGGCCGTCTGCGCTCTCAATTTCGATTATCTGCGCAGCCGTCTGGCGTTGCCGCACCACCATTTCCACCGCGATGCCATGATGAACGCGGTGCAGTGCATGATTATCGATTTTTTTGATTTCCACGTCGAGCTCTATGGCGGTGGAGATGAGGAAGGTGACGGCAAGATGGCAGCGGTCCGTGTGTCGTCGCAGCAGGGGGTGCTGATGCAGCGTTTTCTGGCCATGCTCGACCGCGGCGACTTCCGCCGCCACCGCGAGGTGAGCCACTATGCCGACGAGCTTTGCGTCACGCCGAAGCACCTCTCGGAGGTGTGCCGTGCGGTGAGCGGACAGTCGGCCATCTATTGGATAACGCGCTATACGGCGCTCGACATCAGCCGCGAGTTGCGACGCCGCGACGCCACGCTGCAGTCGGTGTGCGATATGTTCGGTTTTTCTTCGCTCAGCTATTTTTCGCGCTATGTGCAGAAGCACCTCGGCCTCTCGCCCGGCGAGGTGAAGGGGGATTATTAAGTGGCAAGTGTTTTTGCGCCTGTAGAGACGCGGCGTGCCGCGTCTGCAACTAACGCAGACTTGGGTCGCTTCGCTCAAAATTGCAAAAAAAATTATTAAAAAAAATTTTCTTTAAAATTTTCTTATGTTTTTGAGGCCGCATGCCGACCAATATAGAGTGGCCAGTTTTTTTGCGCCTGTAGAGACGCGGCGTGCCGCGTCTGCATTTGTAAATTACGGACCACCGCAGGGGCATACCACGTGTATGCCCGGCAATATTCAATGTTGGATGCTGTAGAGACGCGGCGTGCCGCGTCTGGTATCATTCCCCAAGCATGGTACACGACAGGAAAAATGTAGACGCGGCACGCCGCGTCTCTACAGGCGCGATGGTGCCGCGTCTGCATTTCTGCATTGGGTGGGTCTGTGGAATGATGCCGCGCCCGGGCCACTTGGAAAATTGAATTTAGAAAATTGATTCGGGCCCGATACAGCCCCCTTGGGGGCGATACAGATGTAGCCGTGGGCGTGAGCCCACGGTGAGTGCCGGCCACGCCTGTCGGTATGGAGCCCCGTTAGGGGCGGCACACGGACACCGACTGTTGGAGTCCTTGTGCATCCGCTCGAGGCTTATGGTGCCGTCGCTAACGCGGCTCGGATGCGGGGGATATGGCGTGCATCTGTGGGCTTGCGCCCACGGCTAACCGAGTGCCGCCCTTACAGGGCTGGTCTGTGGTCAGAGTCTGTAGAGGGCGTGCCGCGTCTGGTATCATTCCCAAAAACAACGCACGTGACAGGAAAAAATGCAGACGCGGCACGCCGCGTCTCTACAGATGCGATGGTGCCGCGTCTTTTAAATCTTGAACCATTACAATTTGAACCCCAAGACCCAGAGATGGTAGTCGTATTTTGCGCTGTCGGATGCGGGGTGGTGCACTTCGGGGTATATCAGCTCGAAGGGTGATGCAATGTCGTAGCCCTGGGCTTTCAGCTTGTAGAATGTTTTGTATATGCTGTAGAAAAAGCTTATGTCCTGCGGCTCTTCGTGATCCATCTTGCCACTCATGTTCCACAGGCGCGGGTCGTCGGGGTTGGTGATGAGGTGTCCGGTGATGGCAAGCATGTTGTAGCGGCCTACGACGAGCACGGGCTTCAGCTGGCGGAAGCCGCCCGAGGCTACGGCCACCGGTGTGGCGTCGGTCTTGTAGGAGGGTGGCACGACGGTGCAGCGCACCCGTGTGTCGCGTCCCAGCTCGATGCCGCGACAGTGCATCAGCGTGTCGCCAAACTGGGTGATGAGCACGTCGTAGCGGCCTGGCGCCGTGTGTGGCAAGACGTAGTTGCCGGCATAGTCGCTGACGCCTTGTGTGCGGCAACGACCGTCCTGCATCAGCTGCACGATGCACATCGGCAGTGGGTTGCCGTCGGCACCGTTTATCACCACTCCCGTAATCGACAGGCTTTCGCCTTGAGCCCATATCGATGGCACCACCGGCAGCAAGACCAGAATTGCAAAAAGGAATCGTTTCATGGTTATGGTGTGTTTTTGGTTTTTGGGCACTGCAAAAATACAAATATTTTTGAATATGAGAAAAAAATACAACGGAATAGCATAAACGACAGAAAAAAAAGAAGTTGCATCCGGGATAGGATACAACTTCTTTCTGCTTGTTTTTCTGTAGTCTTCTTTTGATTAATTACCCCTTGACCATGGCGTCCACCTCGTCGCGGTGCTCGTAGAGGGTGCAGCCGCCGGTGTGTTCCCAGCTGAGGGCGCTGGCATTGCGCAGCTTGCTGAACAGGGGCGACCGCAGGGCGGCGCGCAGGCCGTCGCTGTAGGCGTTGGTGTCGCTGTGTGTCGAGAAGGGGCAGGGTTCGGCGGCGCCATCGGGGCCGATGTGGAAGAAACCGCGACCGGCGGCCATGCAGCCGTCGAGCAGCTTCTCGTCGCCGGGGAAGGAGACGAGGATGGTGTCGCGGCGCGAGGTGCGCAGCTCGTCGACGCGGGTCTCCATCCACTGCACGTCGGCGTCGGCGAAAGCCAGGTGCTTGGTGCTTTCGTCGATGGGCACGTATTCCACGTAGAAGATGAGCTTGCAGCCGCGCTGGCGCAGGCTGTCGACGTAGGCGTCGGAAGTGACGGCCTCCTTGTTCTCGGTGGTGACGGTGATGCTCACGCCGTAGAAGATGCCTTCCTTGTGCAGGCGCTCCATGCCTTCGACGGCACGGCGGTAGACGCCTTCGCCGCGGCGGTTGTCGGTGGCGCCGGCATCGCCTTCGAGGCTCACCACGGGTATCATATTCAGATGCTTGCGGAAGAACTCGGTGTACACTGCGCCGATCATCGTGCCGTTGGTGAACACGGGGAAGATCATATCCTTGACGCGAGAGGCTTCTTCGAGCACATCGCGGCGCGTCAGTGGTTCGCCGCCTGCCAGCAGGGCCACGTTGAAGCCCATCGAGGCGGCCTCGCTGAAGAGCTTGTGCCACTGCTCGCCGCTGAGGGTGGGCTTGTCCGACGAGTCGGAGGCTATGCCGTTGTTGCGGGCGTAGCAGCCCTTGCACTGCAGGTTGCAGGTGGTGGCGATGCTGCAGATGAGGAACGGCGGCACCTCGAGGCCTTCTTTTTCGAGCATGGCCTTGCGGCGGCGCTCGCCGCGCGAGAGGGCCAGCTGGGCGTTCAGTGCAAAGCGCGCCTCGCGCGGATTGCTCAGCACGCTGCGGTAGGCGGTGGCTACGAGCGACCGCAGGTTGTCGGACATGAATTTAGCCAGGTTTTCCATTTATTTCTTGAGGTTTTTGATTATGGTGTCTAATGTCTGGACGAACTGATCCGGATTGTCGATGGGCTGGCCCTGCCAGTTGGCGGCCATGCACATGGGTATGGCCTTGGCCTGCTCTTCGAGGTGACGTCCATGCTTGGTGAGGCTCACCAGCGTCTGGCGGCCGTCGGCTATGCCGCGGGTGCGGATCACGAGGCCTGCCTTCTCCATGCGCTGCAGCAGCGGGGTGACGGTGTTGGTGTCGAGCTCAAGCCGGTGGCAGAGGTCGCTCACCAGCAGGTTGTCTTTCTCCCAGAGCACCAGTAGCACCAGATACTGCGGATAGGTCAAGCCCAGCGGCTCGAGCAGCGGGCGGTAGGCCTGCGTCACGAGCCGCGAGGCTGTGTAGAGCCTGAAGCAGACTTGGTTGTCGAGTTTCAGCTGGTCGTACATTTTTTCAGTGGTCAGTGGTCAGTGGTCAGTGGTCAGTGGTCAGTGGTCAGTGGTTGGTGGTTAGAGGAGTTCTTCGATTGCTTTCTCGATGTCTTTGGGCTCGGTGGTGGGGGCGAAGCGCTGCACCGTGGTGCCGTCTTTGGCAACGAGGAATTTGGTGAAGTTCCACAGGATGTCGCTATCCTTTTTGGCGCTCTTGCTGAGGCCTTTGAGCATGGTGTGGGTGGCTTTGGCTTTCAGACCTTTGTATTCCTCGGTAGGTGCCTGTGCCTTGAGGAAGGTGAACACCGGGTGCTCGTCGGCGCCGTTGACGTCGGTCTTCTTCATAATCTGGAAGGTGACGCCGTAGTTCATGCGGCAGAAGCCCTCGATTTCGCTGTCGGCGCCGGGGTCCTGCTCGGCAAACTGGTTGCAGGGGAAGCCGATGACCACGAGGCCGCGGTCGCGATACTTCTCGTTGGGGGCCTCGAGGCCGTCGAACTGGGGCGTGAAGCCGCACTTGCTGGCGGTGTTGATGATGAGCATCACTTTGCCCTCGAATTGCTTGAAGTCGATTTCTTTGCCATTGCTGGCGATTGCTTTGTAATCAAAAATTGTTGCCATAATGCTGTCGGTTTTTTGTGCCATGGCGGTGCCGCATGCCGCAATCAGGAGCAGCACCGCCACGACGGATTTTGCAATGTGTTTCATTAATTTGTTTTACATCTGTTTGGTCAGCCAGTTCTGGATGCCGATTTTCTCGATCAGGTCGAGCTGCTCCTCGTCCCAATAGAGGTCTTCCTCTTCGTCGAGCAGGTAGGCCTTGGTGATGTCGTAGGTCGTGGGGTCGGCGGCCAGGGCGGGCATCAGCTGGTAGAGTTTTTCCACTCCCTCGCGCTGCAGTTTGAGGTCGGCTTCGATGTAGGCCTTCGGGTCCTCGATGAGGGCGCTCTTGTTGCAGATGTCGACATGCGGAGTGCAGCCGAGGTCCATCATGCGGTTGGCATACTTTTCGATCCACTCCTGCTCCTCGGCAAAGTGGTCGAGATACTTCTGGCCGAGTTTCTCAAAGCCCTGCGATTTGAAAAGAAGTCCCTGCATCTTGTGCACAAAAGAACTGCCCGAAAGTTCGTTCACAATCATCTGTGAAACCTGCAATGTTGTTGTAAAGTCCATAATTTTAATGTTTTATTTGTTTGTTATTTTATATCGTTCACGATGCAAAGATACAACCTTTTTCGAAACTGCAAAGAAAAAAGTGTTGATTTTATGAATATTTAACATTGTATCGTGTGCGATATAATATTGCATGGATGGTTGCGTTATTTTAAATATTATGAATGTAGTATATATAGACAATCTTGAAGCGCCCGAGGTGGCGCCATACGCGCGGCTGACCGAGGCGCAGCTGCTCAACCGTCTGCATCCCGAGGCGGGACTTTTCATTTGCGAGAGCCAGAAGGTGATACGGGTGGCCTTGGCTGCAGGCATGCGGCCGGAGTCGTTCCTGTGCGAGGAGCGTCTGCTGCCGCAGGTCGTGGAGATGATGCCGGTTGGGGGCGAGGTGCCGGTATACACGGCCAGTCGCGAGGTGCTGTGCCGGCTGACAGGCTACGAGCTTACGCGCGGTGTGCTCTGCGCCATGCACCGCCCCCAACTGCCGTCGGCCGATGTGCTGCTTGCATCGCTGTGCGCCGCGCATGCTGCACGGCTGCTTGTGGCTGTGATGGACGGCGTGGTCAACAGCGAGAATACCGGCGCCATCTTCCGTGCCGCTGCGTCGCTGGGCATCGATGCCGTGCTGCTCACACGCACCTGCTGCGACCCTCTGAACCGCCGCGCCTGCCGCGTCAGCATGGGCACGGTATTTCAGCTGCCTTGGACTTTCCTCGACAGCTACGACCAGCTGCGACGCGGCGGATTCAAGACGGTGGCCATGGCGTTGACCGACCGCTCGGTGCCTGTCGACGACCCGCAGCTGAAGCAGATAGACCGCATGGCCATAGTGATGGGCACCGAGGGCGACGGCCTCAGCGAGGGGGTCTTGGGTCGTTGCGACCACGTGGCGCGCATACCGATGCAGCGCGGGGTCGACTCGCTCAATGTGGCCGCTGCCGCCGCGGTGGCCTTTTGGGAACTGAGGGCGCAGAATTGATTTAGTTGTTGTCATGTCGTTTTTTTTGCGTATTTTTGCATCATGAATGCAATGGAAATGTATAGCCTCTTCGAGAGGCAAGTTGTTGAATATCACAAGACAGATGATATAGACGCCGCAATGGAGAATCCTTACGGCGAGGGCACGTTTGAGGCTTTGCTGTGGGAGAAGTCGTGGGTGGACACGGTGCAGTGGCACCTCGAAGACCTTGTGCGTCCGGCCGATGTCGAGCCTGCCTACGCACTCACCATCAAGCGCCGCATCGATGCCAGCAACCAGCACCGTACCGACCTGGTGGAGCGCATCGACGACCATTATATGATGATGTTCAAGGATGTGGCCCTGCAAGAAGGAGCCAAGCTCAACACCGAGACACCGGCATGGGCAGTGGACCGTCTGTCTATTCTGGCGCTGAAGGTGTACCACTTCGGCATCGAGGCCAAGCGTGGCGATGACGCACACCGGGCCAAATGCCAGCAGAAGCTCGACACCCTGCTCGAACAGCGTGCCGACCTCACCACAGCCATCGACCAGCTCTTGGACGACCTCGCCGCCGGGCGTCGCAGCATGAAGCTCTATCGGCAGATGAAGATGTACAACGACCCGTCGCTCAACCCGATGCTCTACGGCAAGAAATGAAGCATGTGCTGGTGATACGTCTGTCGGCGCTTGGCGATGTGGCCATCATGGCGCCGCTGGTCGAGATGTATGCAGCGACCAACGCCGACATACGCTTCACCGTGGCAGGGCCGCCGCTGCTGCAGCCCTTGTTCGAGGGGATGCCCAATGTGGAATACCTCGGCCTGAAAAAAAAGCAAAGCTCGGCAAAGATATACCGTGCGTTGCAGGCCGTCGGCGCCGACACCGTCATAGACCTGCACCATGTCAACCGTGTGGGACGGGCATTGTTTATGCTTCGGCTTCGGCATTTGCTCGACTTACGTTTCCATATTTATTCGCTCCGCAAGGGGCGCCTCTCGCGATGGCTTTTTATCCACCACCTCAAGACCACTCCGCGCAAAGCTCAGTTCGACCGCTACGACGAGGTGTTCTCCCGTGCCGGTTTCGCGCCTGTGCATGTTGATGTGGACTGCCAGTATGTCCCTGTCGAGACAACGGACGAGGTGCGTGTCGGCATTGCTCCCTTTGCTCAGCACAAGGGCAAGATTTGGCCGCTCGACAGGATGCAACAGCTTGTGGGCATGCTTGCCGACAAAGGCTACAAGGTTGTGCTTTTCGGCAGCACGGACGAAGCTCCGGTGCTGGACGGGTGGGCGCGGGACGAGCGTGTTGTGTCTGTCGCCGGCAAGCAGAGTTTCAGGGATGAATTGGAGATTATCAAGTCGCTGACACTGATGGTCTCTATGGACAGTGCCAATATGCACTTTGCGTCGGCACTTGGGGTGCCGGTGGTCAGCATCTGGGGAGCCACGCATCCCGACTTCGGCTTCTATGGCTACCGCCAGAATCCAGGCAGCGCCCTATGCGCAAAAATGCCCTGTCAGCCGTGCTCGGCCTATGGCAAGAAACCATGCCGCTATGGCGACTACCGCTGCCTGCGTGCCATCACTCCGCAGATGGTGTTCGACAAGATAGAAGCGTTGCTGTCCGCAGCGCAAGCATAAGTATTATTGGAATTATTGCAGCCGAAAGGCCGCACACCGCGACCCAGACAGTCGCCGCGGCGAAGCATCCCAGCTGAAGCCACAGTGCCCAGCGCGGACTGCGCTCCATGCGTATGGCTATGAGAATGAGCAGCGGAGACGCCCATAGGATGTTGAGGTTCCATGCGGTGCAGTAGTGGTCGGTGCCGAACCACATGAAGCAGAGGAACAGACCTACTACACCGGCCAGGACAAACAGCGTGCGGTCTGCCCAGCGCGGCCACAGCTTCTTCCATGTGAGCAGTGCCACTGCCACGAACACAAGCGCGAATACCACCAGCGGTGGAAAGCTGCGGCTGAGCGGCTCGCGGTGGTCGGCAAGGTGCAGTGTGGGTTGCTCTACCATGTCCCGGTTGCGGTCACTCTGGCTGAGGCGGCTGCCGGCAAAGGTCTGCATCATTTTTATCGGATGGAACATAGCCTCGCGTTCGTCGCAGCGGTGGTCGGCCGGCAGGCCAAGCAGCATGTCGACGCCTAGCGTCCACCATTGCTGGCAGGCGCCTGCCGATTCGTGCACCATGCGCCGGTAGCTTTGCCCGGCGTGGCTCTCGTCGTATGTGATGGTTGAGTGTCCGACCGACCCTTCGACCATGTCGCGCACACGGGTGGCGCAGTTGTCGCGGAAGAAGTCGTAGCGGTAGTAGCGGTTCTCTGGCAGGTAGTTCCATTCGAGCATCAGGAAGAGGTTGTTCACCTCCTGTGGCCCTATTTTGAGCCGCTGCTCCCACACGGCGCGTCGTTCGAGGTCGTAGGTTGTCATGAAACGACCGAAGGTGGTGCGGCTCAGGCAGTAGTCGAGTCGGCCTTGGGCAAATTTAAGGTAGAAGTGCGGCGTGTCGAAGTCGAACGTGCCGTAGTTGTATACAAAATCTATGCCGCGAGTGCTGTCGCAGATGCGTATGGCCGAGTGGCCGAAGGCGAGGTAGAAGTCGTTGCCGGGGCCGCAGGTTATGACGCTTGCCGTGGCACTGTCGCTCAGCGGCAACGCTTTCGTGGAAGCGAAAAGTGAAAAGTGAAAAGTGAAAACCATGCTTGCGCAAAGCACAAATCCTATCAGATGATGTCTATTCATAATTTTTGTTTGTTTTTTCACTTTTTACTTTTCACTTTTCACTACCATGCTTCAATCGCCGGTGCCCAGTTTTTCGCCTGCCACTTCGGCCGGGCGTTCCACACCGGCGCGCGGCTCCATGTGTATCGGGGCGTTCTCGGTGGCGTTGTGCACCGTGACCTGCGGGAACGGGATTTCGACGCCTGCGTTGTTGAAGGCTATGTAGATGTCTTCGCGTATGTGCTCCCAGAGCGTCCAATAGTCTTCCACTTTGGTCCATAGCCACAGTGTGATGTCTACCGAGCTGTCGCCGAGGTTGCTCACTGCGATGCTCGGCTTCTTGGGTTCCCAAACTATCTCTTTCTCCGAGCGGATTACTTCCCAGAGCACCTCTTTGGCTTTCTTGAGGTCGGTGCCGTAGGCTACCGATGCCACCACGTCGAGGCGTATCTGCGGCTCTTTGGTGTGGTTGATGAGGCTCTTGGTGGCCAGCTCGCTGTTGGGTATGATGATGGTGCGTCCGTTGAAGGGGCGCATGATGGTGTGGAAGATGCGTATCTCTTTGATGTAGCCCTTGTAGGAGCCGCATTCTATGTAGTCGTCGACCTTGAAGGGTTTCATGAGCAGGATGATGACGCCTCCTGCGAAGTTCTGCAGCGTGCCCTGCAGGGCCATGCCGATGGCCAGACCCATGGCGCCGAGCAGTGCGATGAACGAGGTGGCCTTGATGCCGATGACGTCCATGGCCATTATGATGATCATGGCTTTGAGCAGAACATCGACCAGCGAGCCGAGGAATGTTTTGAGGCTCGGTTCGGCACCGCGCTTGTCGAGACCTCTCACAATGATTTTCTTGAGCCATTTGGCCAGCTTCATGCCGAGCCAGAGGATGAGGATGGCCACAAGCAGCTTGGGCACGAAGGCCACCGTCAGCTCGGTCAGCGAGTGCAGACCGTCTTTTATGATGGTGTTTTCGCCTGTGACCACGGCCTTCAGGTCGCTGACGTCCATGTTCTTCAGGCTGTCTTTGATGGCGTTTGAAATGCTGTCCTGTGTGTGAATCATTTGGCCGAATTCATCTTTCGGCACACTGTCTTTCGGTTGTGCTGCGGCGGCAGCCAGCAGGGTGGGGGTGTTGTCGTCTAAAAGTAGCATGTTGTTATTTGTCGTTTATGTTTATACTCATCATTCGGCACATCATGGCGTCCCACCAGCGGGTGGGCAGCAGTGCGTGCAGCACCGTGACCGTGCCTGCGAAGCGTCCCAGGCGGTAGCGTGTGCGGGGACAGCCAGCGGTGGCGGCTTTCACTATGGCTTTGGCTATGCGGCTCGGCTTGGTCATGTAGGGGCCGGTGTAGCCCCAGCGCATGGCTTTGGCTTCGCGGTGCGAGGCTTCTTCGTACTCGGTGCCGCGCGAGCATTCGTCCAGGTGGTCGGCGGCTATGATGCCCCAGTCGGTCTTGATGCAGCCGGGCTCGATGATGCTCACCTTGATGCCGAAGGGCCTGAGCTCCATGCGCAGGGCGTCGCTCAACGCCTCTACACTGTATTTCGACACGTTGTACCATCCGCCCATCGGGAATACGACCCGTCCGGCGATGGAGGCTATGTTCACTATGCGACCTTCGCGCTGCTTGCGCATCGACGGCAGCACCATGCGGCACATGGCCGCCAGGCCGAAGACGTTGACCTCCATCTGGCGTCGCGCCTCGGCGTCGCTCACGCACTCCACGGCCCCGAAGTAGCCGTAGCCGGCGTTGTTGACCAGCACGTCGATGCGCCCTTCGCTCTTCAGTATCTCGTCGACGCAAGCCTGCATCGATTCTGTCTTGGTCACGTCGAGGGCCATAGGCACCACGCCGTCTTTACGCAGCGGCTCCATGAGTTCGGTGCGCCGTGCGGCGGCATAGACTTTGTGCCCCAGGCGGGCCAGGCGCTGCGCGGCTTCGTAGCCGATGCCGCTGCTGCCTCCTGTGACCAGTATCACTTTGCTTTTTACCATAATGACGTTCTTAACGAAAAAAGGCCTTGTTTATTATGTCGGTTCGGAAATAAAAACAGGCATTTCGGGTAAAAATGCTATCTTTGCAATCGATAAGCATTATTGTTATGGGATCGGAAATTGAATATAAAGACCTGGTTGCCAGTGGTGTTGCCGACTGCCCGCAGCTGATGGAGGTGATAGAGAAAGTGGGCTTTATGCCTTTGTTCGACTGCGGTATACCCGGATTTTCGGCCGATGAGGCTGTGGCGCCCGAGTGCCGCTACGTGGTGCTGCCCGACGGCGGATGGGAGTGGCCTCTCTGGCAGTGGAAGGGACCCATGGTGACCGAAGGCGGCTTTGCCTACGGCAAGTTCTTCGGCGGCAAGGCCGGCTTCGTCTCGCGCCGCTGGTGGCCCGATTTCTGCAGCTGGCGCCGCAGCATCTTTCCCGAACCCGACGCCGACTCGGTGGAAGGCGTGATACTGGAGGTTCTGCGCACCAACGGAAGTATGATCACCCGCGAACTGCGTGCCGCCTGCGGATTCACGGGGGGCAGGATGCGCAGCCGTTTCGATGCCTATGTCACACGTCTTCAGGCGGCTTGCCGCGTGGTGACCGAAGATTTTGTCTATCCGCACGATAAGCATGGTAGCCCCTATGGCTGGGGCTGGTCGCTGCTCACAGTGCCCGAAAGCCTCTTTGGCCGCGAAGCGTGCCAAAGCCCGCGCCTGCCTGCCGACAGCCGCGCATTGATTTACAATCATCTCCACGCTTTGCTGCCCAAGGCCTCGCCGCGCCAGATAGCCAAGTTGGTCGATGGCCGTTAATGGTGTTGGGTAGAAAAATGCAGTCGTGCCGTCTGTTGCAAATGTTTGGCGGTAGCTATTGTAGTTTGCTTGGTGAGTTGGTGTGACGGCACAACTGCTGGCCTCATGAATCTTTTGTCGGCACAAACCTGTAGCCTTCGCCTGCCACTGTCTGAATTATTTTGCCGGGGTATGGGTCGTCTATCTTGCTGCGCAGATAGCGCATATAGACATTCACTACGTTGGTGTTGGTGTCGAAGTTTTTGTCCCACACGTCGCGCAGCAGTTGCTGGCGGCTGAGCACTTCGCCTTGGTGCTGGGCCAAATATTCCAGCAGTCGGAACTCTTTGGCGCTCAAGTCTTCGGTTCGCCCGTTGCGTGTCACTTGGCGCGTCAGCTGGTTGACCATTATGTCGCCGTATTGTGTTTTGGTGTTCAGTAGGTGGTTCTCTTCGTCAATGCGGTTGAACAGTTCTTCCAGCGTGTAGGGGCGCACTACATAGTAGTCGGCGTTCTTTATCAGTTTGTCGTATGGGTAGTCGTATGTAGCTGCGTCTGCCAAGACTATGTCGAACTTTTTGCCTTTCAGTATGTTCAAGAACTCCTCCATCGACGAGCACTCGGTCACCGAGTAGCCGTTTGCACGTAGTTTTGAGCAAATGATGTCGCGTTTTTTTTTGGTCGGGGTCGATAACAAGAAACTTTTCAAGTTCGTCCATTCGTATGTTCGCCCGTTCGTTGGTGTGCGAGCAGCCCCATATATTGCTGTTGTTCTGTGTTTTGTCGCTAATATGCGGGATGCGTGTCATTGTAGTTTCAGCTATTTTTAACGGACGCAAAAGTACACAGATTATTCCAATTGGTGAATTTAATTTTCCTCATTCAACCGAATTGGTCCTTTTGGGGGTGATATCGAATAATTGTTTCCATAGTGTAAAATAACAGTGTATACCTCGTTGTGTTGAGGTATACACTGCTATTGTACGATGCTTGGCGCATCGAGGTGGTTTATTCCTTGACTATTTTGGTGGTGCTGACGCCGTTGGCGCAAATCACGCGGACCATGTAGACACCAGCTTCGAAGTTGGAGACATCGATGCTGCCGGCGCGCTCGGCTTCGAACACAACGCGACCGTTGATGTCGATCACCTGTACTTTGCTGACGTTCTCGGCCTCGACCACGAGTTTGTCGCTGGCGGGGTTGGGATAGACGGCCACGGTGCCGTTCTCCACATTGTCGATGCCGACGTAGGTGCCGGTGGCGGCAACGCCGATTTCGCTCACCAGGATGACGTAGCCGCCGGTGGTCTCGAAGTGGCGGAAGGCAATCTTGACGTCGCCGGCAAGCTCGGCGGGTATGGTGGCCACGCGTCTGCGCGGTTCGGTGATGTTGGCGGTGAGGGTCTCCTCATAGAGCAGGGTGGCATTGCCGTCTTTGACAACGTAGACTCCATAGTGGTCGCTCGGCAGCTGGGCTGCGTAGGGCATCACCATCCAGGTCACATCATAGCTGCCTTCGGCGGGCACGTTGATGGTCGGGGTGTAGATCCAGTTGTCGGGGTTGAGGTCGAATATGCCATAGAGGTTCGACATGGAATAGAGCGCGTAGGAGCCGCCCATATTGATGGTGTCCCAGCCGCCTTCGGGGTTGCTCCAGCAGGGGCTGTATTCGGTGGCGAGGTCGAACATGTAGGGGGCCTCGGCTATGGCGCTGCAGTCGTAGACCATGACGCTGACGCTGGCGCTGGTGCTTCCGGCGTTGTTGGTGGCGGTGGCCTCGATGGTGTGCGTGCCGGCGGTGGCGAAGGTGTGGCTCAGGGTGAGGCCGGTTTCGCTGACGACGGTGCCGTCCACTTTCCATTCGACGCTGTCGGCATCGGTGATGGCCTGCCATTCGGAAGCCTCGTTCATGATGGCGCTTGCGGGACCGGTGACAGCCATGTCGGGAGCCACGGGCACGCCGATGTATATGTCGTCCACGAGCATGGCGTCGCCGCCCATGGCGGTGATGTTGTGGAAGGCGATGCGGATGGTCTGGCCGGCATATTCGCCCAGGGCGATGGTGCGGGGAGCATAGGCGCCTGTGGCACTGGTCTCCTCATGCAGCAGCACGGTGAAGTCGCTGGTTTCGGGGTCGCTCTCGGTGGTCAGGCGCACCTCGTAGTGGCTCTGTATGCCTTCGTACTCGTTGGTGTAGGCGTAGAACTTAAGGATGTAGTTCTCGGCGTCGGCCGGCAGGGTGATCATGGGGCTGATGGCCCATTGGTCGACGTCCGAGTCGTCGCTGTAGGAACCGATGAGGCAGAAGGCACTCTGGTTGTGGCCTTGTTGGTCGTAGACAGAGAAACCGTTCGACGTGGTGTCGCCGACAACGTAGCGCCAGCAGTCGGTGTTGCCCTCGAAACCTTCGTTCCACGGCATGGCGGTGATGGCTGCCGAGCAGTCGTAGACGTTGACCACGATGCTGTCGCTGCCTGAGCCGGCGGCGTTGGTGGCGCTGGCCACTACGGTGTGGTTGCCGGCGGTGGTGAAGCTGTAGTTGAGCGTGGCTCCGGTCTCGGTCTGTGCGGTGCCGTCGACGGTCCATGTGAAAGTGGTGGCACCCGAGGCGGTGAAGGTGCAGCTGGTGTTGATTTCGGCTACTGCCGGGCCTTCGACCGACACTTCGGGGGCTTCGACGCCGCCAACGCGGATGTCGTCGATGTTCAGGTAGAACATGTCGGTGATGTTGTGGTGGCGGAAGGCGATGTAGATGGTCTGGCCGGCATAGCTTTCAAGCGACACGAGGAGTTTGGTGTAGTTCTCGGTCGACACGCCGTCGTAGACGGCCGTGGTGGCGGTGAAGTCGCTCACCTCGCTGCCGGTGGTGTTGATGTATACGCTATAGTGCTCGGCGGCGTAGTTGGCATCCTGGCCTACGGCCCACCACGAGAGGTTGAAGCCTTCGGCATCGGCCGGAATGGCCATGGCGGGCAGAATCATCCAGTTGTCGGGCGTCAGGGCCTGCTGGGTCTGGGTCCATGAGGCCGAGTAGATGCAGCCATCGCCGCTGTGGGTGGTCAGCATGCTTTCGCCGGGGACGTTGGTGTGTACGGTCCAGTTGTTGCCGTCGCCGTCTGCGTCGACGAAGGTGAACCCGGTGGCCGAACCGCTTTCAAAGCCCTCGGTCCAGGGGAAGGTGTTGACGGTGTTCTGTGCCATTGCAACAGCGACCGTCATGGCAAATGCAGCAAAAAGTGTAATTGCTTTCTTCATGATGTGATTTGTGTTGATTTGTTTTGTTGTTTGATGTTTCTTGTTGTTGAAAAGTGGCCAGTGTCTTTGCGCCTGTCGGGACGCGGCGTGCCGCGTCTGCATTTCTACATTGGCAGGCCAGTGTGGTTATTGCCCAGTGTCCAATGTTTTTGCGCCTGTAGAGACGCGGCGTGCCGCGTCTGGATTCTTTTCTGTAGAGGCGTATCGTGCCGCGTCTGGCTTTTTATTAAAATTGGTGGTTATTGGTTGAAATGTTGGTCAACGTATCAACCAATAACCACCAATTGCAAACTGTTAGCAGAGCTCGTGGATCACGAGGCCGGAGCGCAGCTTGGGCTCAAACCAGGTGGTTTTTGGGGGCATGATGTTGCCAGTGTCGGCAATGTCCATGAGCTGCTTCATCGACACGGGATAGAGGGCGAGGGCCATCTTCATCTCACCGCT
>JAZNSV010000114.1:0-30571 GCA_045591485.1 Bacteroidales bacterium
GAGACGCGGCGTGCCGCGTCTGCATTCTTTTTATGTTGCGTGCGTTGTGGTTTTTTAGATACCAGACGCGGCACGCCGCGTCTCTACAGACTCTTAATCCATTTCTCCACCTTGGCCTTTCCGCTGCCAGAGGCGCCGTTCGCTCCACTGCGGTCGCGATCGGCCTGCACCTCGTGGCCGTAGATGCTCCAGCCGGCGGTGACCTTGGCCTTTGGGAAAGCCTTTTTCACATCGCCCACGCAGCTGGCCAGGCCGCTGCCCTCGTGGGTGGTGAAGGGGATGACGGTCTTGCCGTCGAGATTGATGTCCTTGAACAGCGTGAACATCACCTGCGGATAGGTGCCCCACCACACGGGACCGCCGATGAAGACGGTGTCGTACTGGCTCAGGTCCGGAGCCTTGCCCTCGTAGGGCGGCAGCTCGCCAGCCTCCGCCTCCTTCTTGGCCAGGTCGATAAGTGGCATGTAGGCCATGCCGTCGTACTTGTGGGTGACGATTTCGTACTGGTCGGCACCCGTCAGTTCGCTGATGTAGTCGGCAACAATCTTCGTGTTGCCCACCTCGATGTTGCCCACGCTGTAGTTGTCGCCCGCGTGGGAGAAGAAGATGACTATCTTGTTCATTGCGTTATTGTTTGAATGAGTTATTGTGTTGGCGGTTTGCTTGGTCTGTTCGCTGTTTTCCGGCGTCTGTTTTCCGTTCGATTTGGCGTTCTGGCTGTTGCACGAGGCTGCACACAGCAGGGCCAGTACGCTGAACAATAATGTTTTAATACTCATGATGCATGCGTTTTATACGATGCAAAGATACGACGATTTTTCCGAAACACTTTGCGGATATTTTGTCACATTTTTCCCCGTGAGAGGGTGGGGGACGAAATGTGAATGCATCCATTCGGTAAAATACTATCGGTCGTTTTTGGCCCCTCAAAACATCAAATAGTCAGTTTCCTCCAATTTTTGCCACATCTAATTGCCACTAAATCAATACCCGATAGTGTACCGGTAGTGCATATCAACGATACATCAACGATATATCAACGATATTTCGACGATTTCAATCGTTGATATATCGTTGATATATCGTTGATGTATCGTTGATATGCACTACCGGACCAGGCAGAAACTGGCCCGAAGTGGCTGTATGAGCAGGGATATTTTTTTATCGGATAGGGTGGGCGTGTCCCCAAGGCCCATGCGCCGCCAACCATGCGCCGGGCTCAAAGCGTTGTGAAAATAATAATTTGTCCAGATGTATTTTTGTTTCTATCTTTGCAATCGCTAAAATAATGGATAATATCTTAACAGAATGAGAAAAACAACACTTCTACTGACTCTTGCGGCGCTTGTGATGGCGTCGTGCGGAAAAGAAAATGTCGAACCCGTACAGTCCCCCGAGGGGCAGCTGACGCTGAGTTGCCAGAAGCCCGCCTACCTCAAACCGGGCGACACCATAGCGCTGATTTCGCCCGCCTACTACACGGCGATGGAGAACGTCGAGGCCACGGCCGATGTGCTGCGGTCGTGGGGTTTCGTGCCCGTCATCGGCCCCAATGTGGGCAAGGTGGTCGACGGCAAGTATGCCGGCACCGTGGCCGAGCGCGTCAGCGACCTGCTCTGGGCCTTCGGCGACCCGAGTATCAAGGCCATCATCTGCAACCGTGGCGGCTACGGCACCATACAGCTCATCGACCAGATTCCGCTCTCGGCCCTCTCGGCTTCGCCCAAGTGGCTCGTCGGCTTCAGCGACATCAGCACCCTGCACGGCCTGCTCAGCCGCGCCGGGGTGATGAGCATGCACGGCACCATGAGCTCGTTCCTGGCCGCCGGCGGCACCGACGAGACCAGCACCCTCATGCGCGACCTGCTGCTGGGCGAGGTGCCCTGCTACCACCTGCCGCCCCACGCCCAGAACATACAAGGTGTGGCCAGCGGCGTGCTTGTGGGCGGCAACCTCTGCACCGTGGCGCCCAATGTGGGGTCGCAGGCCGATGCCACGATGGGACAGGACCTCATCCTCTTCGTCGAGGAGGTGGGCGAGTCGATGCACAATATCGACCGCCAGATGCGCATCCTGCAGATGAACGGCGTGCTCGACCGCTGCAAGGGCGTAGTGCTGGGCGAGTTCTCCGACTGCGGCTCGGAGTTCACCTACGAAAATGTCGAGGCCATGATACGCCAGATTGTAGAGCCTTACGGCATCCCGATGCTCTGCGGCTTCCCCGCCGGACACGGCGACGTCAACCTGCCCCTCGTCATGGGTGCCCCGGTCACCATCGACGTGCGCAGCGACGGCGCCATGCTGCAGTTCGACATCGACGGCAATCAGCGCGACGTCACCACCACTCCCGTCGTAACCTCGAGCAGGCCGCTCGCCGACCGCCTGCGTATGGCCGGCAAAATATTCTGAAGCCAGCTCCGGCAAAACCGACGAATGCAAAAAAAGAAAGAGAGTGCTGCCAATCAGCACTCTCTTTCTTTCGTACCCCGGGAGGGACTTGAACCCTCACGCCGTTGCCGGCAGCAGATTTTGAGTCTACCGTGTCTACCATTCCACCACCAGGGCATTTCGAGTTGAAAGTTGAAAGAGTGAAGTTGAATTTTCCCCACTTCCAGTCTTCCACTTTCCACTTGCGAAATCGGGTGCAAAAGTACACACTTTTTTCAAAGTGGCAAAATTTTTTTTGTCAGAAGCTTAAAAATGTGTATCTTTGCAGTCGGATTTGGATAAGCAAAATACCAAGAAAACTAATATAAGATACCAAAAATCAACAAAGTAATGAGCGACATGCATTCTGACAAGGTCTTCATTTTTGCCGGTCGCGCCACCGAAAACCTGGCACGCCGCGTAGCGGAAATCTATGGCATTCCGCTGGGCAATTCGACGGTTTTCCAGTATGCCGACGGCGAGTTTCAGCCCTCGTATGAGGAGACTATCCGCGGCGGTATTGTGTTCATTATTCAGAGCACCATCCCCCCGACCGACAACCTCTTCGAACTGCTGATGATGATCGACGCCGCCAAGCGCGCCTCGGCCGAGAAGATTGTGGCCGTGATTCCTTATTATGGTTTCGCGCGTCAGGACCGCAAGGACAAACCCCATGTGCCCATTGCCTCGAAGCTCATAGCCGACATGCTGATGACCGCCGGCGTCGACCGCGTGATCACCATGGACCTCCACGCCGACCAGATTCAGGGCTTCTTCAACATCCCCGTCGACCACCTCTATGGTTCGAGCCTCTTCATGCCCTATATCCGCGAGAAGTTTGACATCGAGGATGTGATGTTCGCCAGCCCCGACATGGGCGGCAGCAAGCGCGCCGGCACCTATGCCAAGACGCTCAACAACAGCTTCGTCATCTGCTACAAGCATCGCAACAAGCCCAATGAGATTGGCGAGATGCGCCTCATTGGCAACGTCGAGGGCAAGCACGTTATCCTGCTCGACGACATCATCGACACAGGCAGCACCATCTGCAAGGCCGCCAGCATCATCAAGGCCAGCGGCGCCAAGAGCGTGCGCGCCATGATCACCCACCCCGTGCTCAGCGGCCAGGCCATCGAGAAGGTCGAAGCCTCCGAGCTTGAAGAGCTGGTGGTGGCCGACACCATCCCGCTGAAGCGCGAGAGCTCGAAGATCCACGTCCTCAGCTGCGACTGGCTTCTGGCCGAGGCCATCCGCCGCGTGGTCAACTATGAGAGCCTCGACAACCTCTACGAGACCACCCTGCACCGCAAGGGCGTCATCAAGAGAATGAACGGATAAATGACAGTGGCTATAGGAACAAGAGTGACTATAGAAACTGCAGGATAAAACAATCAATAAATATTACAAACCAACAAAAAAAACAACAATGAGAGTAGTATCAATGAGCGGTTCTCTCCGCGAGAACGTAGGGAAAAAGGATGCTAAAGCTCTGCGTCGCGACGCCAAGGTTCCTTGCGTCATGTACGGCAAAGGCGAGCAAATTCTGTTCAGCGTCGACCAGACTGCCTTCCAGCGCATTCTGTTCAACCCCGAACCCTGCTTCCAGAAAATCACCATCAACGGCACCGACCACATGGCCATGCTGAAAGACATCGAGTTCCATCCTGTGACCGAGATCGTCTATCACGCCGACTTCTACGAGCTGACCGACGACAAGCCCGTCGTCATGTCCATCCCCGTCCACACCACCGGCACCTCCAAGGGTGTCATGAAGGGCGGCAAGCTGGCTTACAAGCAGAAACGCCTCAACTGCAAGGCTGTTCCTGCCAACATGCCCAGCGAGGTGCTCATCGACATCACCAACCTCGATGTCAACCAGCGCGTCCGCGTGCAGGACATCGCCACCGAGAACTACTGCATCCTCAACCCGAAGAGCAGCGAGGTGGTCAACGTCCTCAGCACCCGTGCCAGCGCCACCGCCGGCGACGACGAAGAGGCCGCTGCCGAGTAATGGCAACGCTATGATTAGAACCAATCAAAGAGGTGTCCGTTTTATGCGGATACCTCTTCTTTTTTTTACCCAATCATACAACAATGAAAAGACTGATAGGATTATGCATTCTGCTGACGCTGGCAGTGTGTCCGCTGAGGTCGCAACTTCGTTTTGACGGCGGTATGATGCTCCATACCGGCTATCTGTCGGCCACGCTGCCGACGCAGTCCTACACGGCTTCCGGTATGCCTTTCGGCATTGGCGGCACCATGAGGTTCCACATCGGCTCGGTTGTAAGGGTCGGCGGCGAAGGGTTTATCTCCACGTTGAACCTGATGGACAACGGCAGCTATGTGCGGATAGGGTGGGGCGGACTTGTGGCCGAAGCGCGGTGGCGACTTGGCCGATGGCAGCCCTTCGCCGGTGCAACGGTCGGTGGAGGAACGGCAACCACGCTTTTGGTTTTCAATGGCGAAGCCGACGACTGGATGGCCGAGCCGAATACCGTCTTCCATAGCGAAGGCTTTATGCTTGCCGATCCGCATTTTGGCATCGAATATGCCCTCACCGAGCGCATAGTTCTCACCTCACGTCTTTCGTGGCTTCTGCCGTTCCGCGCGGTCGATGTTCCTCTCGGACCGAGGCTCTTCGTCGGGTTTGTCTTCAACCATTGACCGGCGCTCTAGCCTTGGGAGTGCCTATTCCACCAGTTTGAAACGCATGCGCCACGTATGCGTTTCGTCGTTGTAGTCGTGGCTGATGATGCGGAACTGGCCGATTTCCGACGTGTTCTTCACGTGTGTGCCCACGCAGGCGCATAGGTCGTAGTCGCCGATGCGCACCAGGCGCAGTGTCTCGCTGGCGTCGTCGGGCAGCTTGCCGAGGTCCACCTCGGGCGGCACCTCTCCCCTCTTCACGAACTCGTAGCTGACGGGCAACCCCATGGCGATCACCTCGTTGACGCGCCGCTCCAGCTCCTGCACCTGCTCGTCGCTCGGGCAGGAGGCCAGCTGGTAGTCGCACTTGCTCTTCTTGCGTTCGATGTGGGCGTTGCGCGACCGCGGGCAGCCGAACATGCGCACCATCGTCTGGTTCAGTATGTGCTCCGCCGTGTGCATCGGCGGGTACTCCTGCTTGTTGTGCTCGTTAAGCATAGGTTCTTGTTCCATACTATTATTTATTCCATTTGTCATACATCTTTTTGTAGCATTCGGGAACAACCTTACTTTCATCGAAAATATAACAATATTCCTCTTTTACATCCATCTTTCCAGCAGTAAATTGATGAAAATTGCGGATATAACGGGCCGCTTGAGGTGAGAAATAGTGGTACGCGGCGTTGACACATCCCCTCATCAAGTCATTGTAATCTGCATCAATATAATGTTTGTATACTACAAATGTACGTATTTTCTTTAGCATAGGCCAAAACCTCTTGTCTGGCCAATTAGCAACGGCCTTTAGTCCTATACAGGCGATATCGCAGCCCTCTCCCTCATCGCGATAGTGTGACAAGGCCTCCTTTATCAGAACAAAATCCTGTTCGTTACGGAATCTTGCGAGGGCTGGAAGGCTTTCTAAAATACCCTCGTCTAAGTACATAGACCGAATACGTGAATAATACTTGTGTTCTGGCGACAGGGTGTCTAAAATCCATTTCTGGCGCTCTATATGCCCCATATTCTCACCAAAGATAAGGATACTGTCCAACTCCTGTTGTTGCTCTGGGGTCATTCTGAAATGTGTATAGCAGCCACCGTCATTCACAATCTCCATTGTTGACACTCTGAATGATGCAACGCTCTCTGTTAACATAACGTCATCGCCCCATGTGATTGTCGCAGTGTCGTTCAGACAGTCTTTCAACACCTGAAAGCATCCGTTGTAGCGACGATTATGCAAAATATCAAAAGCCATGGCTCTCACTACAGGAGCGGGATGTGTCTTTGTAAGCGATACAAGCATCTCGTTATTGCAAAGCGAGTCCATTCGGATATGACATCCCCACTGCTCAATCGGACTTCCCATCCAGCCATAGTCATTAACAGTCAGATACCGCGTGTGGGACAGAATGTTCAGCACGGTATCCAATGACATCGTATAATATCTCTCCCAAACATCAGACGTGTCTGACTGAGATAAATATTGTTCTGTCTCGGCTATACAATCTTCCGAAAGGACTTCATCAAAATTATAACTATCTGTCTCACTTTCTCGAGAGCCACAACCTATAACAACAAACGCAAGTACCATAAATAACACACGATGTAAGAAACATATGGGTGTGCTCAATCCTCCCGTATGCATGGGCGGGTACTCCTCTTTGTTGTGGGCGTTGAGAATCGGTTCTTCCATATACTTTTTATATTTGATTGATTTTGATTGAATGCAGACGCGGCACGCCGCGTCTCTACAGTCTGTAGTTCACGTAATCCCAGTCGACTGGCGTGAAGTCGCTGGTGTCGTCCTTGTAGTCGGGGTCGGGCATGTACCACCAGAGGCCCTCGAAGTATTCGCGCAGGCGCTTGTCGCGGAACACGTGGCCGCGGTGGGCGTAGGGCAGGTTGCGGACGACGCGTTGGCGGAAGGCTGCGTCGGCGGGCACCCACTGCATACCATCGTAGGGACCCCAGTCGATTCGCACGGAGCGGTCGTAGGTGCCGCCGGTGATGCACTGCTTGCCAACGTAGCAGCCGTCGACTCCCACGGCGCGGATGGTCAGTTCTCCCGTGGGGCGGAAGTCGGTGGCGTGGAGGGTGATGGCGCCGTTGCGGAGGCTCACCTCGGCGCATGGGTCGCCGTAGCAGGTGGCGCGGCGCGTCTTGCCCATGCCCTCGCTGACGGCGAAGGGGGTGCCGGCAAACGCGCTGTCGAAGACGTAGAAGTGTTTGGCCGTGCTGTCGGCGCGGATGGTGAGTGTGAAGTCGCCAATCTTGCCTCCGGCCCAGCGGGCAGCGGGCGTCAGCTTGTATTCGACGATGAACGGGCTGCCCACATTGGTCGACATGCGGTAGACATAGGTGTGGTGCACGCGGTTGTGGCCCGGCTGGAAGTCGGCGTCGAAGTAGTAGACGTAGGCGAAGCGGATGCCGGCATCGTAGTCTATCGGGTCGTTGTAACCGGACTTCGGGTCGGCGTTGGCGGTGTCGTAGAGCCAGTTGTTGTCCCACATGTAGTAGCGTTTCAGGTCTGTGACCTTCGACAGCGGCAGCGTGTCGGCCACGCATACGGCGTTGCTGTACGCCAGCCGGCGGCCGTTCATTTCGACGGTGAAGAGGCTGATGCTGGGGTGGCGGCCGTCGGGGTGGAACTTGTAGTCGTAGTTGTACGGAGGGTCGGCCTCGAATCCCATGGTGAGGCGCTTGGCGGGGCCGGGGTTCCAGAACTCGTACTGCACATCCACGCGGGCCATTCCGTTATCCATCAGGCTGATGGTCAGCACCTCGCGCCGCACGCTGATATCCGTCTCCTGCAGGGGGACGAGCTGGTTGCCTTTGGTGTAGTAGGTGCCGTCGTTGGCTGCGGCGGGTAGCGATACGACCATGCAGAGCATGGCCAGAATACATAGTCTCAGTGTTTTCATAATTTATCCTGTTCCAAAGAAGCGCCGCAAAGATACGAAAAAAAACTAATCTGTGAATTTGAAGTTTTTTTGTATATTTGCAATTTGTAGTTGAGCTTGTTTTTATGAAAAAGTTCTTGATACTCATGTTGCTGTTGGTGGCCGGTGCTTCGCTCTGGGCCAATGGCGACCCCGTTGCCGAGCGGTCGGCGCTGACGCTGGCGCGCACACCGGTGGCGGTGCATGTGCCGGAGGTGCAGTTGCTCGACGAGCGCTGCCGCTTCACGCTCCATGCCACCCGTACCGACGTCGAGGTGCGCTACCTGCTCCACAACCGGTCGCAGCAGGATTTCAGTTCGTTGCCCTACGGGTTCCCGGTCGATTGGTTCGGCGAGGGGCGTGTCCATTGGGAGAGCCGCGACATCTGGAGCGAAAGCCTGATTGAGCGTGGCTGGCGTGACAGCTATGTGCAGGATGTCATGTTCAGCCTCGACGGGCAGAGCCTCCCGTGGCAGTGCTCGGCGGACACCGTCTTGAGGCCCAGCGCGGCGGTGTGCGACAGCGACTTCATCACCGAGATGAGGTGGCATATCGACAGTGGGCTCTGGACGCGAGACCCCTTGTTGGCTCCCGACGACGGGCCCCGCCACTATTCCGCTGCCCGCGCGCAGCGGATCATTGCCAAGTACGGCGACAGCATCCTCTACTACGACCCCGCCCTCTGCCGCCGTTGGTACTATGTGCGGCTCGACATTCCGGCGGGCGGCACGGTGGAGCTTACCGTGCGCTACTCGATTGAGAATCATACCTATAATGGCCTGTCCGATGCTATGACGCTTTTCAAAGCCAAGCATTATGTCTGTGGCGAATTCCAGTACGACTTTTCGCCCGCCGCCTATTGGGGCGACGGCCATGCGCAGCGGATGAGCATCGTGCTTGACACTGCCGACATTCGCCACTATTGGCAATCGGTCAGCGTCGAGGGCCTCGCCATGCACAGGCAGGGTAGGGGCTTCGCCTTCGAGGGGCGCAACGTCGACCTTGCCGCCGCCGAGCCGTTGAAGGTGCACTACTGCACCGACCGCGGTTTCAGCGAGTCTCTGTCCGGCCTGCTGAGCCGCCGCATCGACCCCGGCCGCTACACCGTCGCGGTCAGCGGCGCCGACCCCAAGTATCCGAAGGAGAACCTCAGCGACCTCGACCTCGGCACCGCCACGGTGCTGCGGGCCGACGGTGACGATTCCATCTATGTCCGCATCACCTTCCCCGACTCGGTGTTCGTCACCGGCGTGCTGCTCTACAACGGCTACTGCAAGGACCGCGCAGCCTGGCGCAACAACAGCCGCATCGATACACTGCACTGCCACCTCGCCACGCGCGTGTGGGGTCAGCCCGGCGAGGAGGTGATTCAGCTCTACTATGCCGAGGGCGACTACAAGCGTTGGCTTCAGGGCCACGAACCCGAGGACTTTTCGTGGCAGGGACTGACCGATGCCGCCATCAAGGTGCCCGTTGCCGAGCCCAGGATGGAGTACGATTTCCCGTGGAGCTACGACGACACCCGCCAGAAAGTGAAGGAATTGACCCTCTGTGTCACCGCTGTTGCCAAAGGCCGCCGATACGACGACCTCTGTGTCTCGGAAATAATAATATTAGGAGATTAGAACAGTTGTCTTGATTACTTAATAAAAAAATGATTATCCGCAATTACAATAACAATGCCTCGGAGAGGCATAATCTTTATAACCCCACACAAGCGAAGCGTAGTGTGGGGCATGAAAACCAATTATATAACAGCGTCTCGGAGAGACGCGATTTCATAAATATGCAAATTACGAATAATCACATATAAAAACTGTTGTCTTAACTTCTTAACTCCTTAACTCCTAAAAACAAATGGAAACAATCAAGAAAATCTACAAGATAGGCCTCGGTCCCAGCAGCAGCCACACCATGGGGCCCCACCGTGCGGCCACGATGTTCGCCGCCCGCACCAAGAATATCGCCTCGCGCTACCGCGTCACCCTCTACGGTTCACTCGCCGCCACGGGCAAGGGGCACCACACAGATATTGCCATCACGCGCGGCCTGGCTCCCAAGGAGGTGGAAATCGTCTGGCGGGCAGACGTGGTGAAACCGTTCCATACCAACGGCATGCTCTTTGAGGCGCTGGATGCCGACGGCGGAGTCGTCGACCACTGGCTGGTCTACAGCATCGGCGGCGGCTACCTGGCCACCGAGGAGGGCGAGGTGCCGCTGGGCATCACGCCGGAGGGCGAGGTCTACCCGCTGGGCACCATGCGGGACATCATGGAGTATATCGAAAAAGAGGGGCTGAGCTTCTGGGAGTATGTGGAGCAGTGCGAGGACGGCACGCTGTGGATGTACCTCGAGGAGATGTGGCAGCAGATGCAGCAGACCATCGATGAGGGCCTTCAGGACGACCGCGTCATCGCCGGCGGCCTGCACCTGCGCTCCAAGGCGCACCAGTATTTTGTCCGCGCCAGCGGCTTCAAACCCTCGCTGCAGAGCCGTGCCCTCGTCATCGCCTACGCCCTGGCCACCAGCGAGCAGAACGCCTGCGGCGCCAAGATTGTCACCGCCCCCACCTGCGGCTCCAGCGGCGTGCTGCCGGCGGTGTTGTATCATCTGAAGAAGAACCACGGATTCAGCGACCGCGAGATCCTGCGGGCCATGGCCACGGCGGGCCTTTTCGCCAACGTCATCAAGACCAACGCCACCATCAGCGGCGCCGAAGCGGGCTGCCAGGCCGAGGTGGGCAGCGCCTGCGTGATGGCCGCCGTGGCCAGCAACCAGCTCTTCGGCGGCAGCCCCAAGCAGATAGAGTATGCCGCCGAGATGGCCATGGAGCACAACCTGGGCCTCACGTGCGACCCGCTGTGCGGCCTCGTGCAGATTCCCTGCATCGAGCGCAACGCCATGGCCGCCCTCCGCGCCCTCGACATCAACATCTACGCCATGATGAGCGACGGCCGCCATATCATCAGCTTCGACAAGGTGGTCCGCACCATGAAGCTCACCGGCCACGACCTCCCCAGCCTCTACAAAGAGACCTCCCTCGGCGGCCTGGCGCTGAACGACTGACCCGATGTGTTTTTTTGCGAGAAATGCAACGATGAAACAATATAATGAGTATTTTCCGTTATAGATATAAAATTTAACAATGAGCAAGACCATCCTTGATAAAATCAACTACTTTGTGGCTCTGATTTCGGAGTTTGCTGCGGCGCATCATATATCCACATCGCAGGCTTACGAATATCTGCAGCGTTATAAAGGACTTGATTTTGTGGATGAGTTCTATGATGTGGAACATACATTCTCTTTTGAGAATGCAGTGGAAGACTTGACAGTATATTGCAAACGAATGGGAGGAACCCTAACGGGGAACCGAACACCAATGGAAACCTGAATAATAAAAGTGAGGAACGTTGGCATGAATCTTTATCATGGAGCAAATTTGAAGAAATCAAGTATCACACGGTGACTATTCACTACATCTTTGCAACAGAAAAAGCTCTCCAAATATTACGTAAGTTATGAGTGGAAAAGAGATTTTTATGATAGAAACCTTGACAAGCGAAATGATAGCTCGTCTAATGGAAGAACGTTCTCTGACCATGCGTGAGGCGATGGATATTGTGTATAAATCCAAGACTTACGAGGCGCTCAACAACTTGAAAACGGGTCTCTATTTTCAAAGTCCAGTCTATCTATATGACCATCTCCAGCAGGAACTAAATGCAACTTTATAGGTTTGTTCGTCTGTTTTAAAATACGCTGCAAATATAGCAAAAGTTTTTGGAATGAAATCCAAAAACTTTATATTTTGCATAAAAATGGGAATTTGTTCCTATTTTAATCCTGAACAAGAGACCTCGTTGGGCGGTCTGGCGCTGGACGACTAGATTCAAACGACAACATTGACAACTTAAACAACATTGGCTTCTTCCTCGCACCTGCATCTTTTTTTTGATTTTTTTTGTTGTATATCAAATAATTTGCGTATTTTTGTACCGATTTGGAATTGAACTCCAAATCGGTATGATTTTGTTATAATAGTATGATTAACAGGGAACTTATAACGGAAATTTTACGTGTTGGAAACGATTTTCCAGTACTGATTTTGACAGGACCAAGGCAGTCGGGAAAGACAACATTGTGTAAAATGGCATTTCCCGATTACAAGTACATCAATCTGGAAAACCCGGATACGAGGGATGCAATACAGTCTGATCCGATGTCATTCCTGAAAGGAAACCCACACGGAATGATTCTTGATGAAGCCCAGCAGTTGCCGGAAATGTTTTCATACATTCAGGTACTGGTTGATGAGGACAAGGAGTTACGTTTTGTTCTCAGTGGTAGTAACAACTTTACGCTGATGGAGCGTATAACTCAGTCGCTTGCTGGCAGAGCTGCGTTACTGACGTTGTTACCGCTTTCGATATCGGAAATAAAACCTGATGTGTCCACTGATGAGCTGATATTCAATGGGTTTTATCCGGCGGTATGGGGTGATGGCCGTCGGTCATACGATGTCTACTCAAACTATTACCGCACATACATCGAACGTGACCTGCGCCAACTGATTAACATCAAAGACCTCGACCTCTTCCGTCAGTTTGTCAGGCTGATGGCGAGCCGTGTGGCCAATGAGTTCAATGCATCGCGTATAAGCAACGAGATTGGTGTAGATGTCAAAACCGTGCAACATTGGCTTAGCATTTTGACCACGTCCTACATCGCATTCACCTTACCACCTTACTACCGCAATATTGGTAAGCGCATTGTAAAGGCGCACAAACTGTATTTCTATGATACAGGACTGGTGAGTTACCTACTGGGATTAGACAGCCTTGAGCAGGTGTCAGTGCATCCATTAAGGGGAGCATTGTTTGAAAACATGGTTGTGTCCGAATTCTACAAGCGGCGTTTCAACCAAGGCAAAACGCCTCATCTATTCTACTACAGGGACAATACCCAGAAAGAGGTTGACCTGATTGAGGAAGAAAGTTTCGGTCAGTTGTTCGCCTACGAAATTAAATCGGCAAAGCGTTTCAATACCCAGTTCACCGCTGGCATCGACTATTTCAAAAAGCTGTATGGCGAAAGTGTCGTTGGAGGCACCATTCTATATGACGGTGATGAGTGTATTGAAACAAGCAATATCATTTGCAGAAACTGGAGAGATCTCTAATTGTTTAGACGGCTAAGCCATGACTTCCCCAGCCTCTACAAAGAGACCTCCCTCGGCGGCCTTGCGCTGGAGGACTAGAATCAAACGACAACAATGACAACTAAAACAACGTTGACTTTGTCCTCAATTCTGCATTTTTTTTGATATTTTCTATTGTATATCAAATATTTTGCGTATTATTGTGCCGATTTGGAATTGGACTCCAAATCGGTATAGTTTTATTGTAAAGTATGATTAACAGGGAGCTTATGCGCTATGAGAATCGGCCTCTGCATGGTATGTCGTTTATTTGAATGTTGAGCTGTAGTTCATGGTATGCAGGTCGCCAGACTGCAGTGTTTTGTGTGCACAGATTGGCTGTTGTCAAAGACTCAAATCCACTCTTCGAGCGGACCCGATTTCGAGCGGAGCTGGAGCGGAGTTAGACCGGAGTTAGAGCGGAGGAAGAGCGTCGTAGGACATAAACAGAATGTTTGTGACTTGAATTTTAAATTCATCTCATTTACTTATAGCTTTTTAGGGCTCACCTTTATATGGTGTGTATGTCTCAGTCCATCCATGGTACTTTTATGCAAAAAACAGATCATCGTCAGGCGGTATTTGGTTGTTCGCCATCTTTCCCTTTTCTGTAGGGGTGATGGATGGCGGTGTAGTGTCTTCTATGGGTGGCAATCCACCATTGGGGAAGATGGGATTGCCGTCGTTGTCCACCTGAGGCTCTTTGGCCGGATTGTCGAAGCCGTCATTGGGCCTTATCTCCGCATTCATCTTTGAGTCTATTATCATCGGCTCTCCGACGACCGGGAAATCTCGGAACCGTACATACTTGCCCTCAAACATCAGTGGACATACTCCTGTGTCGCCTGAGCGGAATTTTAAAATGTGTATATTGGCCAGATTCGCTGTGCTGTTACCCATCTCATCCTGTTCTATCCCGTATTTCTCCGGTCTGTGGATAGCCATCACTATGTCGGCATCCTGTTCGATGGCACCCGACTCTCGCAAATCCGCCAGCGTTGGTATGGCCATAGGGCGGTCTTCCACCTTGCGGCTGAGCTGCGACATGGCCAGCACAGGTATCTCCAACTCTTTCGACATCTCCTTCAACTGCCGCGATATGTTGCTGATCTCCTGCTCGCGGTTGCGGTTTCTGCTGGCGTCGGGTGCTCCGGACATCAGCTGTAGATAGTCGATGAACACCATCTTGATGCCGTAGCGTTGTTTCAGTCTGCGACATTTGGCTCGCATCTGGTAAATGTCAATACCGGCACTGTCGTCGATATAGAGCGGGGCCTTCCTCAGGCTCATTATTTTGTCGGCCATCCGCTCTTTCTCGAACTTGTTAAGGTTGGCCGACTTGCGCAGTCTGCTCGCCGGTATCTCCGCTTCCGCCGACAGAAGACGTGCCACCAGTTCGTCGCCGGTCATCTCCAAAGAGAAATATGCCACAGGCTTATTGAAGATGACTGCGATATTCTTCGCCATGGTGAGGCCGCAAGCCGTCTTGCCCATGGCAGGACGGGCGGCCAGGATAATAAGAGTGCCTGGCTGGAAGCCCGCTATGCGGCGGTCGAGTTCCATGAAACCAGACAATATGCTCCGGTCATCCTCAGGTTTGTCGGACAGAAACGTTTTCTCCGCATTGCTCATCAACGCATCCATACTCTGGCTGTCTCGGCTGAAACTCTTCTCGCTCACTTCCAGAAGGTTCTTCTGTGCATCGTCGAGCAGTTGCACCGCATCGCAGGTCTCGTCGTAAGCCGCCTTGATACTCTCGGTCGCAGTCCGTATCACCTCGCGCTGCATATACTTCTCTGTCAATATCTGCAGGTGATACTCTATGTGAGCGGCAGAAACCACGTCGGCTGTCAGTTGCGAGATATAGAATGCCCCACCGGCACCTTCCAGATTGCCTTCTCGGCGCAGCTCTTCAACAACCGTCAGCATGTCAACGTCATACTTGCAGTTCACCAGCATACGGATAGCGGAGAAGATAACCTGATGTTCTGCCTTGTAGAACAATCCCTCGTGCATATCATATATATGGCCGTACAGGGCCTTCTGGTCGAGCATCAACGCACCAAGAACGCTTTTCTCCAGTTCCACGGCCTGTGGCGGTAGCATGCCGTTGATTTCTCCGACCTGAATGTGTGTCATGCGCGTCTGCCTGCGCTGTAATGTGTTGTTATTCCTTTCCATAAGATAATACTTTGTATATGTTGTCCGCTTGCTCTTTGCTGTGCAACGCCAGGTGGTCGAGTCCGTCAAAAAACTCCTTGGTTGGTTGTCGGCCATTCCCCCTGCGGTGCAAGGCCATAATATATTCCGAGTACACCTTCTCCACCAACGACTCAAGCCTACCGTTCTCTGGGTATCGGCGGTAATCGAAGTCGGTGAAGTTGTCGAATCCCCACCATTCGAAAAAGTCCGGCAACCCCGTCCACAAGCCTCCAAGCTCTGCAAACGCTTTCCCTATTGCCGAATACGAGTCCGACGGCTTGTCGAACGGCATCAGCCGCATCTCCTCGAAAAGGGCGTCGCCAAACTCGGGTGTGAACCACTGCATTGTCAAACTGTCTTTGACGATATCTCTTATCGGCCATGCTACTGCGCCCCATATCTTCTTCTCGTCCGCTGGTATCGCAAGGCTCCGGAACTCCTCCAGCTGCATGATGAACTTCCGCCAGGCGTATGCCCGCGCATTGCTCTTCATCATCTTTATCAGCAGCCATGCTATTGTATTTTTCGGCCATTGTAGTGTAAGATCATCCGCCCAGTCTCTCCGTGCCACATCGTATGCAGCTGCATAGTCCCCAAGGTCACGGTAGTATTTCATCTGTTTATACGACATCGTTTTCGCTTTTTTTATAGAGTAAAACCTATCCTGTCCCCGTGTATTCGTTGCCGGAGACAAGTCGGACTGAGTTGCCTCAGTCCGTCATTATCAGTGGGTTATTCCCACTTAGATGCTATTGATAATGATATCTGGCGGATGCCAGAAAGGGCGCATTAGGCATTTTGCCGCTCCGATGTAGTCCCTTTTTGGAGCTAATGTTTTCGTTTCTTTGTGTGTCATAGGTGCTTGCTGTTATGTTACGTGAATCGGCCCTTTTTCTTTCTGTCTGCAAAGGTATGGAGCTCCTTGCGGAAATGCAAGAGAAAGATATCAACAAAAACTTATGTCAGGTGAGCCACAGCGGTTTTGAAAGTGCGGAAAAATATCAACAGGCATCATTGTATATGTTTTTGTTGTTTGCCCTTTTATCCAGTCGGCTCCTCTGGTCAAAAGAATGTAAAAAAAATGGCTGTGTTGAGTTTTAGAACGGCACTATGTCGTCATCATTCATGACCGGCATCTGTCCCACTGGCGATGTCGGCAATGGGGTAGGGGAGGTCGCCGTTGGTATCGTGTCGCCGCCAAGAGCCGTCAGGTGGGTGCACTTCAGGGTTGTGTAGAACTTACCGTCTTTGCCTTCCCGGCTGTCGGCGTAGAAACTTACCTGCACCGGCATCCCGACGGCCAATCCGTTAAGCAATGTCAAGCGCTCTTCGCCAAACAGCTCGAAAGCCACCGGCTTCGGGCTCTCGCCTTCCCGCATGATGACGAAGCCGCCCTTCTTCATCTTGCCGCCGTCCGAAAACGTCACCTCCTGTTGTTGGAGAATCCTGTAAATCGTTCCTTTGATTTCCATATTTTGTTATGCTATTTTTGTTTTTTTAGTGAGAGTCTCTGTCGCTTGTTGCGTTGGATAGCTTGTCTTGTTGCCGTCCTTATCACCATAATAGTGCAGCACCCTTCCCGAATTCGCCTCTGTCTCCCAGCAGAACCGGGCTCTTGCTATTGCGATGCCGTTCTTTGGCACCTCTGCGATGTCCTTTTTCTTCATGGCGTACGGCGCTTAGTCGATATTCCAGTAGGCTTCTGGGTCGCCATCAAGGGCGTCGCTGATTGCATCGTCGCTCCAGCCTTCCACGTCGTGAACGTAGGTGCCGGCGTAAGGTGATTCATAATCGCTGTCGTAATAATCGTCGTCGTAATCCATTCTTTTGTCCCTGGTACGTGTCGGGCGCAACTGTTAAAGGGTTAATAATATATTAATGCGTTAGTGCGTTAATGCGTTAGTGTGCTGATGTGTTATGGTGTTGTCTGTTTTTTTTCGAGTGCAAAGATACACACGTGGTGCGCAATCAATTTGCGTGCGTGCGAAAGTTGTTAATGCTCAGGTATTACAAAGCCCACATGTTTCTTCATGGCCGGATATTGGCTGATTACCCTGTCGGTATTGTCCACCATACCTTGCATTGTCTCGCTGATTCTGTCGTAAGCGAAGCGATACTCTTCAACAAAGTCCTTGGCGTTCTTCACCGAGGTCTCCACCATACAAGAGAAATGGTCGCCGTAGAACTTCACAATCGTGTGGTCGTAGTTGGCGTTGCATTCTGCAGCCAGCAGGGCCCAGCCTTCCGGCGATACCGAGTTGATGATCTCGGGTGCGAAGTTGAACACGAAGTGTACCCGCTTCATCCCGTGCGTACCTTCCCACAGCTTGGCTCTCAAGATGACGTCGCCCTGCTTCACCACGATGCCGTCCTCATTCTTCTTGCATTTCATCCCTGCTTTTGAGAGCCGGGCTATTGCCTGTTCTGTGAAGTCGTTCCTGCGCAGGAATCCCTGTGCTGCATACAGGCTGCCAACGATGGCCAGCGCCACTCCGGCAATCCACAATCGTATGATGTAGCTGTCCATCATGCCAGCCCCCAGCAGTGCGATGGTCATAATTGTGATGCAGATGATGTTCATGCGGGCGAAAAGACTGCTGTTTTTCATATTTTATTGGTGTTGGTTCTTGTTTGGTTTCGACTGCAAAAGTACAGCTGAGGTGCGAAGCCTATTTGCGCCAAAACAAAAATCCCCTCACTTTTATATTCCAAGTGAGGGGAAAATCAGTCGGTTAATAATTACAGAAGACTTCTACATGTTGCCTCGAAGGGGCATCTCTTTCAATAACCCCACACTTGTAGTGTGGGGGTCAATCAGACCCATGCATCTACATTCATCCAAAATCTTCCCGATGCTTCCTTTTCCTGCTATACACTTTCTTGCTTTTCTTTATCCTGGTGCGAGCATGGAACCCCTCTCCATGCAACAGCCGTTCAATCTCGCGGTTCGCCTTGCGGGCAGCAAGGAGATCCAAAGGAAGTTTCTTATTTTGTTTACGATTTTTCATGGGAGTATGTGTCAAAAGAATTTATTCTATTTGCCAATTATCATTTCTCCTAACGGGTTGTTTTTGTGCTTCTCCCAATTCTTCTCAACCACCTCCTTGCTTGTGTTGGCGTAACAATATACACATTGATGGAGACAGGTATTGTACATGCCAATGTCTTTACTGATCATACACCCACATACTTTACGCTGTCCTTTGTCTTTCAATTTCTCAGGTGTCAATGCCGGTTGAGAGAAATCCAAACCAAACATTTGACTTGGCATTTCACCATAAGATAAATAGTATAGTAATTCCTTATCGTCCGACCAAAGTTTCTTCATTAATTCGCCATCAATACAACGATTGTGGGCAATGCCATAATGGTCGAGGTCAATTTGTTCGCCACAAGTGGCCAGTTCAATATTCCATCCTTCTGCCGTCCATCTATCGCGACATTTCGAAAGGCCGTCGGCGATCTCGTTCATCTGCTGCGGAGTTAACTCGGCTTGGTCAATAGTTTCTTTGGTAAATTGACTTGTCTCCTTTACTAGATTGTTTTGAACCTTTCGATATCCATTGATGTCTATGAAACTAAACACTAACTTGTCTGTGAGTCCCTTTATTTTATTACCTACGCTCCAAATTTTGGTCAGCAAATCTCGTGGTGACAAACTCGGTGTAACAATCAATGGGTCAAACCGCCAAATCACCCTCTCTTTTCCTATCATGTCTGACAACTGCCGGAATGTTTCCACTCGCTGTTCAACACTTGGAACTTTGGGCTCAAATCCTTCCTTCACATAGTCGTTCAGCGTGAACTGAAAGTAATAATGTATTCCTCGCTCATCCAATTCGTGAAGATAAGGAATCAGGGGTTTAGGATTCTTTGTCCAAAACACAATCACCTTAGTGTTTTGAAAAGAAATATACATGGGTTGCTGATTGAATGGATTTTTCCAAACCACATACCCATCTCTCAAACGGTTTATGAACCAATCAGCATAAAATGCAGGAATGTCTGTTGATCGGCTTGCGGAAATGATTACAGGTGAAGTGGCTGTAACTATTTCCCCACTTGAGGTCCGTATAGTTATTTTATTGTCCATGTTGCATTGAAAGTTCCTTTAGTTTTGCATATACAGTTTGCAGGTCTCCTTCGAGATGCCCCCAGTCAAACAGTTCGCTACCGAGGCTTTCTAAATTGCAGACGTCAGCTAGATTGGCTTTATATGAGTATACCATATTTTGAGCCTCTTCTTTAGCTTTCCGTATCTCCTTATCCCGCTTTCTTCCATCCTTTGTTCTTTCAGCTAAAAGAATTATATCCAATGCATTTCCTACTATTGATAAATACTTGCATATAGCATCTCTATTTATTTCGTTATTCATAATCAATCACAATAATAATGTAATAAATACTGTTTTAATTCATCCACGCTATTTCTATTCTCTTCTGTCCAAGGAAGAGCTTCTTTATTCTTCTGAGAAAAACACCACTTATTGAAATGGTTTATGACATCAGAATTGTTTCGTTTATATTGCTCGGAGTGCATGCTGTAGTATCCAGATTGATAGCTTTTTTGGAAGTCTCTAAATAGTTTCAAAACGGATTTTTTAATTTGTGGTAACAACGAAGGGCATTTGTTTATAACGTCTTCGGCATTTCGGTCAAAGATGATACTCCACTGTGCATGTTCATTACTTGATTCTGCATCGTGCCCCAAATTAAAAAGACTAGGAGTAGCCATTGGCTCTTTTTTCCCCTTTCTTTTTTTGGTAATTGAACTAGATCCATCCAATCCTTTACGAACTTCGTCAATAATTCCTTTCCATTTGCATAATTCTTTAATATTATCCCAATCCGATATTCCCTCATTCAATATTTTTGAACATGCTTCTTGATGTTTCTTTGGATTAAATTTAGGATGAGCCTTTATTGCATCTACAATTGCACGGCTTTTTGTATTGACAAAAATATCTGCATTATCAATCTCGCCAACGGTATTTGACTTGACTGGTTGAATATTCGGAAGAATGAGTGATGTCCCACTATCAACAATACTTGGGACATCTTCTCCAAATAATTGTCCATAAAACTCTTTATAAACAGACCAAATGTAACTTTTTTCTTGATTATAAAGTATATCCGTAAAATCTCTTGTCAGATTTGCAAAACCATTAAGAGTACCGTAAAACGAAAAGGCCAGTTTGTAATCTGTCATTTCTTTATTTTGCATAAACGCAAGCAGTTTTTCCCAATCATCACCAGCGATAAGCACAGACGCTATAGAAGACAACAAACCGTTATTCCAATCATGACTAAATTCTTCCCCAACTAAATGCCGACGCAAATCATTCAAATAGGTTCTTGTTTGGCTACCTTCCCACAATTCATGATATACTTCTTTGGCTTTAAGCGTAAGGCTTTTTGCCAGTTCCTCTTTATAAGTACTTATTTTGCCATTAGTATTATTATCTGATAGGGTTTCATTAAGCCATGAGATACAGAGACTGAGTTCTGTATCATTGATTAGGTTTACGTTTTTCAATACAGATACTTTGTAGTCAATTACCACCAATTCTCCATCAGTGGGTGACAAGTATTGTCCGTTTGCCTGAATTTGTCTTTTAGTTTCCTCTATTTTCCTCTTTATCCAAGAAATTGCACTATTTTCTCTCTCGTCTTTCTCTGACACATATTGCAAACACGATAACCAAAAGGATTTGTCTTCATTTTGCAAATGATCTTTTCGTGAAAAAATCCATGACCAAACTGTTTTTGCCTTATTCTTTGCATCCAATGCCGAGGAATTGATTATCTCATAAAGTCTTAAATAATCAGCGTTTCGCTCGTTCAAATAATCAAACAAAACATCAAGCCTTTCACTTTGATATGAGGTTGGCCTCTTTTCAAAGCTCGATAATATTGCGGCAAAAATGTTATGAATCTCTTTGAGAACATTCAGATACTTTACAGATTCCGAATCCGACGATAATAAGGAGCCAATGTAATAACCATACAGCATACCTTTCATTTTGTTGATCCTTACATCTTTTTCTATTTCCAACTCATTCAGCGCACAAGGTTCACTAGATTCAATGGGTTTATAGCAACTGGAAGGTTTTAGAATGGTGTGTATTTGCTTTGCATAAAGACGTATCAGCTTCGTTTCCAAACTCGATTCTGACATAGACAAAGTAATTGTTTTGTCGATTTCGGTGTAAAACAAAAATCTTGTAGTAGTTGGAGCGAGATATATTGAATGATCACAATACCAAAATCCATCCGCCTGTTTCAGTTGCGTTTCATCAAGCAATACCTCTATTAATAACGGGTGGTCTTCAATATCACTCTTTGGTCGTTCAAAACAACATGGTTTTTCATGCAAAACGATTGCATTGTCAAATGGATTTTCGGGAACTGTTGTCCAACGAGAATAACCAAATCCTCGCTTTGCGTAAAACGCCTTGGGAGAGATGCTTTCTGTCGACAGAATATTGTTAAAATTCAATGTCGACGTTGGTATATAGAAATTTTTCATATTAAATATCCTCCTCTATTATGTCTTTTTCTGTTGTTTTGTACAAATCATTTGGAACTTTCGACAAAGGGAATGGCAAACTACCACTATACATTACATACAAGTTCCTATAGGTGCGTGTTATAGCAACATAAAATGCCTTTAGCTCAGAAACCGTACGTTTCTCATCTATGGATAAAAAATCCTCCATCACAAAAACGCCTGGATTTTTCCAATATTTACTTAATCTGGATACGGAGAGGTGCTCTACACTTGGTAAAAATACCGTACCAAATTGCAAACCTTTTGCACTATGATAAGTCATAATTTTAGGGTTCTCCGTTGTGAAATCAAGATTGTCATTTGTCCTAATCCATTTATTTTTTCTCCCGTTGCTTTCTCTTTCAAATACTTCATTACCATATTCATCTTTATATACATCATATTTTGCCTCATGATTAATCTTCTCTTTGTTGAGAAAATCGGACAACCGCTTCACTCCTGCGTTATGCGGAGTCAATATTCCAACATCCGAAACGGAGCCTCCAATTCTAATCATTTTTGCTATGGCTTCAATCTGGTCATCAAAATTATTGTATTTAATAAAACGAGGAATTGAAGTTTCTTTGCTTTTATAAGTATCCAGATCAAATCCGTCCAAATTCACCCCCACATACTGTGCCACTTTTGCTACTGTTTTGGGGAGTCTATAATTACGATACAAATTAAAAGATTTAGCTCTTTGTCCCGATGAAAGCATATAATTAATATCCTCAACGGGCAGTGTTTCTTTTAGACCCTCATATATCGACTGAGCAGTGTCACCGAAAAAGAAAAAATATTTATTTGTCGCGTTAATAAATTCTTGTATTTCGTCTTTCGAGAAATCCTGAATCTCATCTACAATGACATAATCAGAAGAGGGACAGTTCCTTCTGTTCTTCCATATCCAATGATAATCAAAGTTCTTTGTTAGACCAAGCTCTTTTCTTCCTGCATTCATATATCCACACAATGCTCTAGTAAAAACAATTATTTGATAGTCATCACCTTTCTCACGTTGAACACGTTGTGCTTTTATAAGAGCAAGTACAGACTTTCCGCTTCCTGCACAACCTGATACAATACAAGATTTTTCATTTGTTGCGTTTAACACATTAATTTGGTCGTCATCTAATTCCGACTCAATTATCATCCAATCTTTTTTCATTTTATTTGTGTATAATCATTCTCCAAGCCACGTTGCTTTTGTCGTTTTGCTTACGAGAATGGGTTATGTAATATGACTGATTATATCCTTCGTTTTTTTGTGCAACCAAACACCCTGCCTCCTTTAATCCTTTGTCCATCATCATTGGCAACCACTCTTGTACAACATTACTTTTAGTGGTAATATCCTCTATCAGCAATATCCCTTTTTCATTAAGTTTGGGAAATAAAAATTTTGCAATATGACAATATGGATTATTTAGTTCAAATTGTTGCTTTGTGACAAATTCGCAGATGGCTTTATAAGTCATTATTATATCAAACCTATTTGTAACTACAGAATCAAGAATACTTAAATCATAGAAATCATCAATCATTACTGCAGAAGAATGATTACCTATCTTTATTTCTAATCTGTGCTGAAGTTTTTCCAATATCTTTTCATATAATCGCAATGCGTGTTGATTTCCATCCAAAGCCACAATTCCAACTCTCTTCAAATTTGGCAACTGCTCATCCATCACTGTTAGAAGCCCAATGATTTCACCACCAGTACCACTGCCAAAATCAAAGATTGACAATTCTTCTTTGGCGACATATTCAGAAATGTGTTCTTTGAAATACTCGCTAAAAATACAATATGACTCTGCGTAGCTTCGCGGAAAATAAGTGCCAAGATAATTCAATGTCTTTTCTTTATCATCATCAATATTTGTCATATTTGAATATTGCGGGCAATACTTCGCCCCCAATTCCTTAAATATGAGGTCGTCAAGCCATTGAGGAAGATATACAGAAGTGTCCATATGTTGTTTATTTATTTAACGAATTAACATTCATTTTATTGTTGTACTGGTGTCACGTCAACTATTGTTTTATCTCTCAATTTGACTAATATATTATCACCGTTCTTTAGATTGTTAATTCTTTTCATCAAATTTGCCGGGAGTTGATGTCGTTTTCCGTCATATGAAATGAAACATACTCCAGGCAGCATACTGACAATTGTCCCCTGTGCCATTTCAACTTTATTTGGTTCAGACAAATGCTCTTTAATGGTTGATACAAGCTTTATGAGGATTATTCGTATGCTGTTAAATGTGGCTTTCTCCAGAAACTGATACAACTTATTATTCTCGTCTTTTTGATTATATATAACCTGACACCTATGTTCCCCCTCGTTTCTTACCTTCCGAAGATTCCCTAGGGTTATCTTTATTTTACTATCTTTAGGGAACAATATGTTACACAAGGCATTTATCTTGAAAGACACAGGAATGTCTCCCACATTACTTTCTGGATTTGTTTGCGAACGTCTGAATCTGTATTTTCCACCTTCTCCATCATTCAGTGTGTTGTTTTCTATAATAGTCAATAGATCTTGAATATGCGGATATGAAAGATGGAAATAATAATTGACAATATTTTCTACCTGATAAAAGGCATTGACGCAGAAAGTATAAAATCTATCAATCTCCTTCTCCTGCAGATTATATGCTGCATTCTCCATACGGAGATTGTCAATAATCAACTGATCCTTTAATCGCTGATTTGTGATGAAGTCATATGTTATACTATTATTCGCTTTAATGCATAATGCGGAACGGATAAATGCGACATCATCGGACACTCTTGAAGAATCCGACATATTAGAATTGCCATATCTACTTTTTAATTCAGCCAATAGCCATTCATTCCCCGGTTTACGGGAATATTGTTCAATCTTATCTATTTGTTCAATTATCTTTTCTCTATCTGTCATAATTATTGTCGTGCACTACAATGTTTATGATGTATGAATTTATTTCAATAATGCATTTAACGCTATAAATTCCTCTAGTATTTCATTGTCGCTCAATGTTGCTGAATTTGTCACCATTTTGTTTGTCACAGGGCTATTTGTTGGCATGGAACCAATGGATGGTGCTTTACTCATACCGACAAGCTGTTCAAGCCTTTCGGTTAGCTTTCTATATGTTTCGTCATTTTCTCCTTTTACCATTTTGAGGTAAAGCAACTTTCCGGCAATGACATTTTCTATATGTGGTATACCTACATTGGGACGTGTGGTTTGGGGCGTATAGTGCTTTTCAAAGAACCGCTGCGCTTCAGGTAGGCCTTTCGCTTCCCATATATGCAGGAAGAGACGTATCTGCTTGACATATTTCCGGGTGACATTAGTTTGCTCGTTCACGGTCAATCCGGTGACTTCCTGCCGCTCACCACTATGACAAAGGCGGGTTTTGTCGGTATTAATCTTGAAATGTTCCTCTTCCTCGATAATATTTCGCAAGGACTTGCAGAACTTGCCATCCTCTGCGAACATATTGGACGAGCAGCTGAAGGTTATGTCGTCGGCATAACGGGTATACTTCATACCGTAGGCCCGCGCCAGTTTTGAGAGTTTCCTGTCTATGTGTTCGCTGATGAAATTGGTGATGGTGGGCGATGTCGGCGCACCCTGGGGGAGTACATTTTTTCCATCAGCATTGGTGTAGCAACACAGATCTGACACAAGACTTGCCATTTTCTCGTCCATGTTGAACGGAGCCACCAGCAGGCGTTTGAACAATCGTCCCGAAGTAATGCTGGGGAAGAAGTCTTTTAGGTCGATGTTGTAAACATATTTCTGTCCCACATGAACTCTGGCATTGGTCACAACCGACCGATATGGAACAAATCCCATGGCTGCCTCGTGAGGGGTGTATATCGTCTGGAAAATCAGGTTCAGCGCACGCTGGATCATTTTCAACCCAGCACAAGGGGCATCGATGGTGCGGAACTCTCCCTTCTTCTTTTTGGGCACCAGAAATGTGATATAGCGCTTCTTATTGTGGGAAGAATAGGCATAGTAGTTCAACATCCGGAGTGTCAACTTCCGGGCATCTCTTCCATAAAGGAGTATGAGTGCGACATTGAGTATGGACAATAAGGACTCTTTCGTCTTTATATGTGGCCATCTTTCACGAATCTCCGCAAGGCATTCTTCCTTCTCTTCCTCGGAAAGTGGATGGGTAACTTGTTTGACACCGTCTTCTTTCTGTTTTGTCTTAGGATTGCCTGTTGTTTCAATTTGTACATCCTCTGATGAAGATGCGCTATCATCGTCAAAGTCAATGATGGCGACTTCCTCTTCTGCTTCCATCCGCATGTCAACTTTTGCCGCAACTTTTTCCTCTTTTGGGCGGTTGCGGTCAAGAACCTTCGTTGGGTCGGATTTGCTATTTGCTTTTTTCTTTGACATGCTCTAGTGTGTTCTTGTGTCCTTTTTCGCGATTGTCATTCCCATTACTCATTACTTCAGATCAATACTCCATAACATAATATCTCATAATAATACAATATCTCACATAATAACTACATCATCCATAAAACTATAAGATGTTATAACTAACTTTCAAAGCCATACGCTGAAAGTATGGACCCGCCGAATTACAAACATTTCTGTTTGTACCCACTGAAGTGAGGCAGCAGGCGTACCAAGCTGCTAACAGCCTGGATGTTCTAATTCAGAACAGGAATGACAATCGTTTCAAAGATCTCTTTGGCAGTGGCTTTGATTATTGAGAGTGCCGTGCCGGATTTCTCTCATTTTGAATTTGCAAAGATACAACTTGTTTTCTATCCATGCAAATTTTTTCTTGTTTTCGTTTGCAAAAGTACAACGGCCAGATGCAATCTAATTGCGTGGGGCGATTTTATTTATTGCTCTCTATCATTATTTCATATTCGACATTGCGCTGCATGCCTGCGAGGGGGCGCAGGAGGCCACGGGCGACAAGGTCGCGGATGTCGCGCAGGGCGGTGTCGGGCGAGACTTCAGAGAGCTTGGCATAGTTCTTTGCGGTGAACTTGCCCTCGTAGCCGTCGAGGTATAGGTTGAGTATCGTACGCTGTCTCTCGTTGAGGACGACATCGCTGTGCTGCTGCCAGAAGATGGCTTTGCGGAGCACGGTGGAAAGCATCGTCTCGGATGTGTCTATGGCGTGCTCCAGGCAATCCAGCCACCAGAGCACCCACTCGCTGATGTCGCCGTCGCCACGCTGCGTCTGCTCCAGAATGCGGTAGTAATACTTCTTCTCTTTGTTGATTTGGGTAGACATGCTGAAGTAGCGCACCGGGCTGTCGTCGGCTTGCGACAAGGCCATGTCGGAGAGGGCGCGTGCTATGCGCCCATTGCCGTCGTCGAAAGGATGGATGCTGATAAAATAGAGGTGTGCTACTGCCGAGCGAATGTAGTCATGCGCGCTGTCACCATTGAACCAGGAAAGGAAACGCTCCATCATCTGTGGAATCTCCGCCGGGTCGGGCGCGTGGTAGTGCACTTTTTCTCGTCCCAGCATTCCAGATACCACATCCATCTGAGCCGTGTGGTAGTCGCCGACAATCAAGCCCGAGGCCCGTTGGATTGGGAACAGGGCAGTATGCCAGCGCATCAGGCGGTCGCGGGTCAAGGGGGTATGGTAGTTGGTGGTGGCGTCGAGCATCATCTCCACGATGCCGTCGATATAATGCGAGGGCTCGGTATGCGACGGCAGGTCGACACCGAGCCGACGGGCAACCGACGAACGCACCTGGGCGGTGTCGAGGACAATGCCCTCGATGGAATAGCTGTCGACAACGCTGCCGGTGATACTTTCGGTCATGGTTCGTAGCTGAGTGTCAAGACCAATGTCGTGCAAACGACCAAACAAGTGACCGGCTTTGCGCATCACTTGCGATTGTCTGTCAGCAGCCAATGTCTTGTCCCATACGAAGGCGGGCCAATGGTCTGATTGGTAGATGTATTTGTGCGTTGTGCTCATTCTTTTGCGTCTTATTAGCCGCAAAAGTTGCGGCTAAATTATTTTGCAAAGGTACAAACTTTTCCCGATATGGCAAAATAAAGTTTAAGGTTTAAGGTTTAAGGTTTAAAGTGACAGGCTTTTTTTCCCGATATGGCAAAATAAAATGATTGTCCGCTATTGGAACATTGGCAAGGTCGCGTCTCTTATTCGCTATATTTGATTATTTCAGTGGTGCTCATCACCCTTTCAGGGGTCGAGACGCATGCGAGGTGTTGGTTATCAGTCACCGCACTGCGCTTTGCTTGTACGGTGTTATTAAGATTGAGCCTCTCCGAGGCTCTTTCATTCCTTATTGCATTTTCTTCAGTTCTTGGTAGGCTTTGTGGTGTTTGGCCACCCGGTCAAAGACCTTCTGGCGGATGTTGTCGGGGCTGAGGACGAGGAGGTCGGCACCGAAGGAGGTGAGTTCGCGGAGGAGTTCGTAGTTCTCGATGCATTCGATGCTGAAGAATCGTCCACTGGCGAGGGTCGGGTGCTCTTGGCGCAAAGCCTCTTCCTGCTCGCCGCGGATGTTGCGCTGCGACTCGTGGAGGGGTTTGGTGAGCACATAGTCCTTCGAGCGGTCGCTGACCCAGAAGACGATGGTCTGCAACGGGCGGTCGTCGTAGAGGCTGACGCCGATGATGTCCTCGAAGCGCTCGCCCAGGTCGCCTTTGTAGGGGCGGTAGGTCAGGCCGGACAGTGGCTCGACGCGCTCGATGCGGTCGAGGGCGAAATTGAGGATTTTGCCCGTGTCGTCGGCGGCACAGATGAGATACCAACGCCGGTTGTACTCGCGAAGCAGGTAGGGGTGTACCACCACGCTGCGGTGCTCGTCGGGGACATCGAAGACATGATAGTGCAGGTTGATGACCGTCCGGTCGGAGATGAGGGTGAAGATCTCGCCCAGCAGGTTGCTGTCGCCCAGCGGGTTCTTGGTGAAGGAGATGATCTGCCGCGACGGACGGATGTCGAGTCCGGCACGCAGGGCCTCCAGACGGCCGAGGGTGGGCAGTCCGTCGAACTGACCGAGCAGCTTCATGGCTTCGCCCAGTATCTGTTTCTCGTCCTCGGTCATCTTCTGCTGGTAGATGGAGAAGGAGCGGTCGCGATAGCGGTAGCAGGTCTTCAGCACCGTCTTGTTGGGGTTGGCCTGACTGACATCGGAGTGCTGGTATATTTCGATGTCGGCCAGGAACGGCTCGCCTTGAAGGTACTTCAGGTCACCCTGTATGGTGCGGATGCTAACGGTGGGTTGGTCCAGCTCCTCCAGTTCCTCGTTGACCAGACGGCGCAGGTCCTCGGAGGTGTAATTGGCGTATCTTCTGGCGAGAAGCTTGTCAAGTATCTTGTAGCGTGTCTCGGCGTTTTTGTTTGCTGGCATGATGGGAATGCGTTAATGTTTTCGGCTGCAAAGGTATATTTGACCGACGAAGTCTATTTGCGTGCAAAGATACAAACATTTCCCGATATGGGGAAAAATAGTTTAAGGTTTAAGGTTTAATAGTTTAAGGTTTAATGGTTGGATGCTGTAGAGACGCGGCGTGCTGCGTCTGCATTTATTCCAGGGTAACATGGTTTAAAGACAACTTCTATAAATCCGGAATTCTCCTGTTCGCTCCGCTCACGAAATCTATAAATCTTGTAGATTATTCCGCCTTCGGCGTTGCTACGCAGGTTGTCGTGTCGGCAGATATAGATTACTGCCCGCAGGGCAAGGTGATATTCCAGAGTAAATACTTAATATAAATCCGGAATTCTCCTGTTCGCTTCGCTCACGAAATCTATAAATCTTGTAGATTATTCCGCCTTCGGCGTTGCTACGCAGGTTGTCGTGTCGGCAGATCTAGATTTCTGCCCGCAGGGCAAGGTGATTATTGATTATTGGAAGTGGCCTAAAGTGATTCGACGCGGCTCTCAGTTTAAACCATGAACCAAATCACTTCCGCGCGGCGGCATCTTGGGTGGGGAAATGTTGTTCTATTCTTTTACCATCCGAGCGATGGTGTCAATCATTTCTTTGGCTGGAGCGAGTTGGTCGGCCAGTTCTGCTTCTGATACTTCGTGCACGCAGTTGTAGTCGCTGTTCTCACGCATGGTTTCTAATTGACTGAACAATCGCCCCATTTCTTTAGGTAGTTTTCATCCAAACTCATCGCAGTACAATTTTGTCTTGTTCAACATTGTCGTGAAATGGAACATAGTCCCATTTTATCCATTGTTTTTTGGGATAAACGGTTGGATTTATTTCTTCGTCAATGTCAACGCCAAGCATCCTAAAATCGAAAACGGCGTTGTAGTCCATGGAAGAAAGGCTATTTTTGTCGAGCAATATCAGCAAGTCGTAGTCGCTGTCGGGGCGTGCGTCGCCGCGGGCGCGCGAGCTGTAGAGCCACAACGAGGCGTCCTCGGGAAGGATTTTCTCGCCGAGCTCTTTGATGCGTTGTATGACCTCTTCTTGTTTCATTTTTCAAAATGCAAAGATACAAACATTTCCTGATATGGCAAAATTAATTTAAGGTTTAAGGTTTAAGGTTTAAGGTTTAAGGTTTAGGGTTTAAGGTTTATGGTTTATGGTTTATGGATTAAGGTTTAAAGTTTAAGG
>JAZNSV010000115.1:0-12644 GCA_045591485.1 Bacteroidales bacterium
TGTACTTCTGGTGCGCGGATTCCGGGTCGTAGGCCTTGGAATTCCTGTTGCGGTTGCGGTCGAGCTCGCGGTATATGGTACTCCTGTCAACTCCCAGCTCTTTGGAAATCTGTGTCTTGGACATTTTCTTTTCCAGCATCCAAGAAATTTTGTACCTTTGCATTTCGGATAGATGTGCCATACTTTGTTTTTTTGGAAGGAGCACAAAGATACACATTTTTCCGCAATCAAGGGAGAAGCCGCATTTTTTTGCGCTTCTCCTTTGAAAGTTTAAAGGCTTCCGCGCTCCTTTTTCTGTTTTTGACCAAAGTGTTGCATTTATGAGTTGAACTTAAGTATATTAAATCCATAGAAAAATGAAACAGTTAAAAACAAGAACAATTTGCATTTTGTTTTTCCTGGTGATGCCAACATTTGATGCTTTTTCTCAGACAGAAGATTTCTTTACATTCATCAGACAATTTTGCCTTGATTCCACATTCCAACAGATGAGAACAATCAATCCACTGGAAGTGATAACGTGGGATTATGAGAATGACGAAAGAAAAATTGTGTTTGTTGAAAAAACAATCTATCCAACACGGTGTTCCCCAGATTCAACGAGGACTGTTCCGATGGCTTTCTTTTCATCAACCCCGATGTCCCATTAAATGTAGATGATATGATACTTGAAATAAGGGGCATAACAGACTCTAGTGAAAAGTATTGGTTCTCTGTTATAAACAATAAATGGTTTTTGGTGCGATACAGGAATTATGACTATGGATCTTAGCCAACTTGAACACCGGGAAACAATGAGGAAAAGTGACTATGAAGAAACCGAATCTGATACAGTGTGGACAGTGTCAATTTTCAAAGAAGGAAAACCAATTGATTTTTTTCAATCGGGAATTTGAGTTGTAATGATAATTCACGACAGCTAAGCCAAATGTCTGACATTATTGAACGATTAGTATGTATTGGCCGTTTCTCTACAATGAGACAGGAGGCTGGTGTCTGTTCTGACAAAAAAAGCGACAGAAATCACTAAACGCTTGACCATATCTGCTTATAAAACCGAAAGTGTAAACCGCAATCAAACCATGCGGTTTTTTCGCACGTGAAAAAGCGGTTGTGTATGAGCATGTCGAGGTTGGCGGTGTGTGTGGGGTGGGGCAGGTAGTGACCACGACAACAAGCCTGGTGGCGGTGTGTGTGTTGTGCAAGGCTCTTGATAGAGCCCCACCTTGAACAGACCGGGGAAAAAGAAAGGGCCTGTGAACCATGGGTTCACAGCCCCTCTTTTTCAATGTGTTTTTTTTATTCGGCCTTGAAGCTTTCGAGGTCGGCCTCGGTGAAGTGCATCACGTAGTAGGCCTTGGCGCAGACGTCTTCTTCGGTCATGCGGACGTAGACGTTGGCGCTGTCGCTGAAGCGCTTTCTCAGGTCGCCTTCGGCGCGTGTGGCGTCGTCCATGATGAGGAGGGTCATGATAATCTCGGCGGTCATGTCGTAGAGGCGGCGGGCCAGGAAGTCGTGCACGGCCTGCGAGCCCTGCTCTTTGACATAGTTGACGGCCTTCTCGTAGAGGTCGACCAGCGGGCGGATGCGCTCCTTGAGCGGCTGCATCTCGGGGCTCACCTCGCTCTGCATCATGTCGCGTATCACCTGCAGGTAGGTGCCGTTGGTGACGTAGCGTATGGCTGCCACCACCTGCAGCTGTGTGGTGCCTTCGTAGATGGAGAAGATGCGGGCGTCGCGGTAGAGGCGCTGGCTCTTGTATTCCATGATGAAGCCCGAGCCGCCGTGGATGCTGATGGCGTCGTAGGCGTTCTGGCTGGCGTATTCGCTGTTCATGCCTTTGGCCAGCGGCGTAAAGGCGTCGGCCAGCTTGCTGTATTGCTTCATCTCGGCACGTTCGTCGGCTTCGAGCTTGCGGTCGCGCTGTATGTCTTCGAGGCTCTTGTAGATGTCCACGTAGCGGGCAGTCTGGTAGAGCAGCGAGCGGCCTGCGTCGAGCTTGGCGCGCATGCGGCTGAGCATGTCGTAGACGGCGGGGAAGTTGATAATCTTCTCGCCGAACTGGGCGCGTTCGCGAGCATAGGCCAGGCCTTCGTTGTAGGCTTCCTGCTCCACGCCCACGCTTTGTGCTGCGATGCCCAGTCGGGCGCCGTTCATCAGGGCCATGACGTATTTGATGAGGCCCAGCTTGCGGTCGCCGCAAAGCTCGGCTTTGGCGTTCTTGTAGGTCAGCTCGCAGGTGGGCGAACCGTGGATGCCGAGCTTGTGCTCGATGTGGCGCACGTCGACGCCGCCGTCGCGTTTGTCGTAGATGAACATCGACAGGCCGCGGCCGTCTTTGGTGCCTTCTTCCGAGCGTGCGAGGACGAGGTGGATGTCCGAGTCGCCGTTGGTGATGAAGCGCTTCACGCCGTTGAGGCGCCAGCAGTTCTCTTTCTCGTCGAAGGTGGCTTTAAGCATCACGCGTTGCAGGTCGCTGCCGGCGTCGGGTTCGGTGAGGTCCATGCTCATGGTCTCGCCTGCGCAGATGCGCGGTATGTATTTGGCGCGCTGCTCTTCGTTGGCGAACTCGTAGAGGGTGTCGATGCAGCTCTGCAGGCTCCAGATGTTCTGGAATCCGGCGTCGGCGGCGCTGATCACCTCGCTCATCATCGAGAAGGCTACCATCGGCAGGTTCAATCCGCCATAGCGGCGGGGCATCGAGACTCCGTAGAGGCCAGCTTTGCGGGTGACGTCGAGGTTCTCGAAGGTCTTGCTCGCATAGATCATGCGGCCGTTCTCAAGGTGCGGCCCTTCGAGGTCTACGCTCTCGGCGTTGGGCTCGATGGTGTTGGCTGCCACGTCGCCCGTGATGTCGAGTATGCGGCGGTAGTTCTCTATCGCGTCCTCGTAGTCGACCGGGGCGTAGTCGCACGTCTTGGCGTCGGCGTAATTCTTCTCTTTCAGTTCCACCAGCCGCTTCATCAGCGGGTGTTCCAGGTGGAAGCCAATCTCCGGGTGGTCGGTATAGTAATTTGCCATAATCTATTTGTTTTTGGTAGTCAGTAGTCAGTAGTCAAGTAGTTAAGCCAAATGTATCGCTCCTACATTTGATTACTGAAATTTTTATCCATCAGGCCTTTGCAATAGCTTGTCAAAAGCTTGCTCGTCTCCTCTGCTAAATAGGATAGGCTGTTGTGAGTCGTTTCGTCAATATGGCCGAGGTCGCGGGAAAGAATAACGTAATATCTACATTCTTCCAGACTCCCTTGTGCAATATTATAGAAGCGCAGTTTGTCGGGACTGGATATTTTCTTGTATCCCTCCGCAATATTTGCGGGAACAGACACTGCCGCACGACGGAATTGAGAGCAAAGCCCAAACTTCTCATAATCTGGATATGACTGTACGGCACGATACACGTGAAGCACAAATTCATGTGCCTTTTGCCATGCCTTGATCCCATGGAAGTTTGTCGTCATAATACTGTTGGCTTGACTACTTGACTACTGTCTACTGACTACAATTTTACTTACTATTCTGTTTGTAATATTTAATCATCTTCGGTACAACCTCTTCCACAGTGCCGGTGATAACGTAGTCGGCTATCTTGTTGATCGGGGCTTCGGGGTCGCTGTTGATGCTGATGATGATGCCGCTGTCCTGCATGCCGGCGATGTGCTGTATCTGTCCGCTGATGCCGCAGGCGATGTAGACCTTCGGGTGCACGGTGACGCCCGTCTGGCCAATCTGGCGGTCGTTGTCTATCCATCCTGCGTCGACGGCGGCACGCGAGCCTCCCACTTCGCCGTGGAGCACCTTGGCCAGCTCGAAGAGGCTCTCGAAGCCTTCTTTGCTGCCCACGCCGTAGCCACCGGCGACGACGATGGGGGCGCCTTTCAGATTATGTTTTGCGGCCTCCACGTGGTGATCAAGCACCTTGACCACAAAGGCTTCGGGACCGACATATTTGCCCACTTCGGGATAGACAACCTCTTTCTTGCAGGCGCCGTCGTAGAGGGCTTTCTGCATGACGCCGCTGCGCACCGTGGCCATCTGCGGACGGTGGTCGGGGTTGACGATGGTGGCCACAATGTTGCCGCCGAAGGCGGGACGTATCTGGTAGAGCAGGTTCTCGTAGACCTTGCCGCTCTTCTTGTCTTCGTAGGGGCCTATCTCGAGCTGCGTGCAGTCGGCGGTCAGGCCGCTGGTGAGGCTGCTGCTGACGCGCGGACCGAGGTCGCGACCGATGACCGTGGCACCCATGAGGCAGATCTGGGGCTGTTCTTCTTTGAAGAGGTTCACCACGATGTCCGTGTGCGGGGCCGAGGTGTAGGGGAAGAGTTCGGGGCCGTCGAAGATGAAGAGCTTGTCGACGCCGTAGGGCAGTATCTGCTCTTCGACCTTGCCCTTGATACCTGTGCCGATAACGATGGCATGAAGTTCCACGCCCAGTTCGTTGGCCAGCTTGCGACCCTTGGTCAGCAACTCCTGGCTCACTTCGCGCACCTCCGTGCCTTCGATTTCTATATATACAAATACGTTGTTCATTATCCAATGATTTTGTCGTTCAACAATTCGACGATGAGGCTGTTGATGTTCTCGTCGCTGCCGTCCATGGTCTTGCTTTCCTTGGCTTGGAAGGCGATGCTCTGCACCTCTTTGACCTTGGTGGGCGAGCCGCTCATGCCGCACTGGCTGGCGTCGCCGTCCACGTCGGCCACGCTCCACTGTGTGAGGTTGAGGTATGGGCGCTCGGCGCGCAGGGCCTTGCGGGTGTCGTCGTCGGCCACCTCGAGCGGGCAGGCGGCGTGTTTGTACTTCATCACGAGTTTGGCGTTGGCGGGACGGCACTCGGCGGCGCTGCCGTTGACGGTCACCACGAGGGGTAGGGGAGCCTCCACCACCTCGACGCCGCCGTCGATCATGCGGCGGATCGTGGCTTTGCCGTTCTCTATCTTGAGTATTTCCTCGGCGTAGGTCACCTGGTTCAGTCCCAGTTTCTGGGCCACCTGCGGACCCACTTGGGCGGTGTCGCCGTCGATGGCTTGGCGACCGCCGATGACGAGATCCACGTCGCCTATTTTCTTTATGGCTGTGGCAAGTGCGTAGCTCGTGGCCAGGGTGTCGGCGCCGGCAAAGAGTCGGTCTGTCAGCAGCCAGCCAGTGTCGGCTCCGCGATAGAGGCCTTCACGGATGATTTCGCCGGCGCGGGGCGGACCCATGGTCAGCAGGCCTACCGTGACGTCGGGCTGTTGCTCTTTGATGCGGAGCGCCTGCTCCAGTGCGTTGAGGTCTTCGGGGTTGAAAATGGCTGGCAGAGCGGCGCGGTTCACCGTGCCCTCTGGGGTCATGGCATCCTTGCCAACGTTGCGAGTGTCAGGCACTTGCTTGGCAAGTACTACAATTTTCAGGCTCATAGTTTAATAAAATTTAACAATGCAAAGATACACTTATTTTTCGATATGGCAACAAAAAAAGTGCCCAAACGGGGCACTTTTAACATTTATCGAAGAGCTGTTTTCCCTTTTCGGGGCTCACTTCTCCATGGCGCGGAGCAGTCCTTCGATGTTGGGGGTGATGATGATTTCGGTGCGGCGGTTCATCGCTTTGTGTTCGGGGCTGTCGTTTGCCACACGGGGTGCGTATTCGCCGTGGCCGCAGGCTTCGATGCGGGTCGGGTTGATTCCGGGTCCGTGCTGCATGAGCAGCTTGACGATGGCGGTGGCGCGCATCACGCTGAGGTCCCAGTTGTCTTTCACGGCGGTCGAGCCGCGGTAGGCGTCGTTGTCGGTGTGGCCCTCTACCATGATGTGCAGGGTGGTGTCTTGCTCAAGGGCTTTGGCCAGCTCTTTGATGGCGCTCTGTCCCTCTTTGCTGACGGTCCAGCTGGCCGAGGGGAACATCAGTTTGTTTTCCATCAGCACGTATACTTTTCCGTCTTTGGTTTCCACGTTGAGGCCTTTGTCGGCAAACCCTGTCAGGGCGCGTGTCACGCTCTCGCGCACGGCCTCGAGTTCGCGTTCTTTGGCGGCCAGCTGCTGGCGGGCGGCTGCCTCTTCGGCTTCCAGCTTCTTCTGTTTGGCTATCAGCTCGCTGCGTTGCTGGTTGAATGTTACCTGCTGCTCCTGCAGCTCGGTCTGGCGGGCTTTCAGCTCGCGTTCCTTGTCGTTGAGTTCTTTGGTGCGTGCACTGAGCAGGTTCTGTGCGCGGGTCAGGTCGCGGCTTTTTCCGGCCACCTCCTGCACGTAGTTCTCCATCGTGGTGTCGTAGTGGTGGGTTATCTGCTCGATGCGGCGGTTGAGGCTGTCCACGGTGCGCTCGCAGCGGCTGCGATTCAGCGAGATATCGCCCATCTCGGCGTTGAGGGTCTGGTTTTGTCGGCTCAGCTCGGCGTTTTCTTCTTTCAGTTCGAGCAGCTCCTGTTGCGTCAGGTTGTACTGCTTCGAGGTCTGGTCGTAGCGGGCCTGCAGGGCTTCCATCTCGCTGAGCGACACGCAGGAAGTCAGCATCATGGCGGCTGCGGCTACGGGTAAAATGGCTCTCTTCATAAGGGTGTGTCTTTTAAATTTTTTCAGAATTATATAACGCGGTTCGGAAAGTTTTCGTATCTTTGCATCGCATTTTTTGTTAAAAAAGTGAAAGTTTATCGCGACATACACCGTTGGCGGCTGCGCCACATGAGCGAGCAGAACCTTGTGTTGCTGCTGGCTGTGGCCGTGGGCTTGCTGAGTGGTCTGGCAGCTGTGGGCTTGAAGAATATTGTCCATCTTGCCGGACGCACAGTGGCTCGTTTGGCCGACACCGGCTCGGCCTATGTCGTGATGTTCCTGCCGCTTGTCGGCATCGTGCTCACGGTGCTGTTTGTCAAGTATGTTGTCCGGGGCGATATAGGGCACGGGCTGCCCAGTGTTCTGCTGGCCATCAGCCGCAAGAACAGCGAGCTTCCGCGCAAGAATATGTGGACTTCGCTGGTGGCGTCCACGCTCACTGTGGCCTTCGGCGGCTCGGTGGGTCTCGAAGCCCCGATTGCCTCCACCGGCTCTGCCATCGGCAGCAATATAGGCCGGTGGCTGCGTCTGAGTCCCAAGAGCGTGCGTCTGCTTTTGGGCTGCGGTGCCGCGGGCGCCATCGCCGGCATCTTTAAAGCCCCCTTTGCGGGAATCATGTTTGTGCTCGAAGTGTTCCTCTTCGACCTCACCGCCACCACGGCTCTTCCCTTGCTCATCTCGTCGCTCTCGGCTGCCACGGTGGCCTACTTCCTGATGGGCACGGGCGTGCAGTTCACCTTCGAGGTGGGGCAGCCGTTCGGCCTCTCGCAGCTGCCGTTCTACGCGGTGCTCGGTGTCTTCTGCGCTGCGGTGTCGCTCTATTTTCTGAGGGTTACCGACAAAGTCGAGGCGTGGTTTTCCCGACGGAACAATCCCTGGGTGCGGGTGGCCATAGGCGGCGTGTTCCTGGGTGTGATGGTCTTCCTCTTCCCTCCGCTCTATGGCGGGGGCTATGCCACCGTCACCGACCTGCTGCACGGCAACCCCGACAGCGTCTTCGCCGGTGCCCCCTATCGTGCGCTGGCGGGCGATGCCTGGGCCACGCTCGGCGTGCTGCTGGCGCTGATAGTGCTCAAGGCTGTGGCCACGGCCTCCACCATCGGCGCAGGCGGTGTGGGCGGCACCTTTGGTCCGTCGTTGGTGCTGGGTGGTCTGAGTGGCTATTTCGTCGCCATGCTTGGCAATACCCTCGGCCTTCCGCCGCAAGACACGGCCAACTTCGCTCTTGTGGGCATGGCCGCCGTCATGACGGGCGTCATGCACGCTCCCTTCATGGCCACATTCCTCATTGCCGAAATCACGGGTGGCTACGGCCTCCTTGTGCCACTGCTGGCCACGTCGGCCGTCACCTACCTCTGTGTTTCGCCTTTTGAACATCATTCCATCTATGCCCGCAAGCTGGCCGAACACGGCGACCTCCTGACCCACGACAAGGACGCCTCGGCCTGGCACTTGCTCGATATGCAGAGCCTTATCGAGACCAACTTCGTCATAGTGCGCAGCGGCAACACCCTGCGCGACCTTGTCGATGTCATCCAGACTTCGCGCCGCAATGTCTTCCCCGTGCTTACCGACGACGACAAGTTCGTCGGCGTGGTGGTGCTCGACGATGTGCGCCAAATCATCTTCCGCCCCGAGTTGTACGACAGCGTGGTGGTCGACGACCTGATGCACCCTATGAGCGAGGGCGACCTCGTGCGCAGCACCGACACGCTGAGCGATGTGGTCGAAAAATTCAAGATTGGCGACCGCTACAACCTTGTGGTGGTCGACGAGAACGACAACTATCTGGGTTTCCTCTCGCGTGCCAACACTTTCAGCGCCTACCGCCGCTTTATCAGCGACACCAGCGACGAGTAGCGTTTCCCCACTACAAAAGTATCCTTCGGGCTGTGATGTATCGCACTTTGTAGTAGTCTTCTGTCGACCGGCTGATGATGACGCCGGCTCCTGTAGAAGCATGTATGAACCGGAATATGCCCGTGTTTTCGTCGGCGTCGACCACTATGCCTGTGTGGCCGACCACTTTCTTGTTGCCGCGACCGCCGAAGAAGACGAGGTCGCCGGGCTGCAGGTTGCGAGTGTCCGACACTTCGACGCCCAGTTTGGCCTGTGCGCCGCTCCACCCCGGCAGGCTGTGGCCGAAGTGCTTGTAAAGGAAGAGCGCAAACCCTGCGCAGTCGAAAGCCTTGGGCGAGCGACCGCCGAAGCGGTAGGGGGTGCCGATGTATTGCTGCGCCATCTTCACAATCAGTGTGCCGGTGTCTTGCCGGGCCGCCATCAGCGGCACCTTCAGTGTTGTGGTGGGTGAACTCTGCGGCACGAGGTCGATGTCCCAGCAGCTGTGGCGCAGTGTCTGGGCTGTGGCACTTGAGAAAAACGGAAAAAACAAAACGGTGCCGATGCATATCAGCACTGCCTGTTTCATTGTTTTTGTGCCTTTATTTTTCAACGTTGTTGTCCGAATTGGGTGATGCAGACTCGGTGCGCCGCGGCTCTGCTTTTTTCCTGTTTTCGTTTTTCTCCGAATATAAGTCGAGGGCCACCACGGCGGCGGTGAATGCCCAGAAGGGCACCGAGAGTTTGTCGGTGTCGAGGAAGTTGTTGAACACACCGTGTATGTAGTATGTCAGCAGGCTGAGTGTGAATGCTATCGCCATGTTGCCTACGTCGCGGTCTTTGGCCGTGCGGTATACGCGCACACCGGTGGCGAAGGTGCAGAGAAACAGTGCCGCCACAAGCATCACCCCCGGCAGGCCCTGTTCGGTCATCGGACCTATGTATTCGCTGTGGGCGTTGCCAAGGTCGCCTGCGTTGGTGCTTATGGTCGAGAGCTGGTAGCTCTTCTGGTAGCTGCCGTAGAGGAACTGGTAGGTGCCGGGGCCTGTGCCGAGCACGGGTTTCTCTTTCCACATGCGCATGGCCGACGCCCAGCGGTTGAGTCGCTCGATGTTGCTGGCGTCGGTGCTGATGTTGGATATGGACTTTATCTGGTCGGCGAGCTCGTAGCTGCTGTCCTGGTGGTTTTTGCCCAGCTTGTACAGCACATCGCTTTGATACACGAAGAAGGCTCCCACCCCGAGGCCGAAGAGCACCACCATCCATTTGACCTTCATGCCCATGCGTATGAGCACATAGACACCTATGGCGCCCAGCACGCTGAGCCATGCGGCGCGGCTGTAGCTGAAGAAGAGTCCGATGCAGAGTCCGGCAAAGAGCAGCAGCGTCAGCACGCGCTGCCAGCCGGTGCGCCGCTTCGAAAAGATAAAGTAGAATGCCGCCGGCAGCATCAGGGCGATGGCGCAGCCGTAGGCGGTGTGGTCGTTGTAGAAGGGTTTCATCACGCGGTGCAGGGTCTGCAGGTCGCTGAAGTTGCCGAGGGTCTTGCTGGTGGCTATCAGTATCACCACTCCCAGCCCTATGGCATAGGCCCAGAAGAACTGGCGTATGCGGCTGCGGTTGGCGAATATATGTGCGGCGGCGAAGAAGAACGGCACCACAAACCAGATGCGAGCCAGGGTGTATTTGACCGACACCCACGGCAGGGCCGATGTGCAGCTGGTTATGCCCATCCACACCAGCGATGCCATGAGCAGTAGGCTCACCGGGTGGGTCATGAGACTTCTCGGCTTTGAGGGTTCTGTGCTTGAAGCTTCGAAGTCTTGAGGTTTCGAAGTCTTGTTTATCAGTACGCGGAAGAAGAAGAAGATAGTGAAGAGTATCATCATCGGCTCTACCGGCATCGACAGTTCCATGCCGGGCATCAGGGCCACGTTGACGGCGAAGGGGGTGAGCAGGGCCATGCTGAGCAGACCCTCTTCGAAGCGGCGCACGAAGAGCCACACCACCAGCAGCCCCAGCGGCACAAGCGACACGAGGAAGTTGCCCTTGTAGTAGAACACCAGCCCTTCGGCCACCAGAAACAGCAGCGTCAGAGCCAGCGTCAGCAGCACTCCTTTGGTCTCACTCTTCATTCTAATTGTCGTTTTTTCTTCGAGTTTGCAGACGCGGCACGCCGCGTCTCTACAATTTCTCACTCTTCCTCTTTTTTGGCGGGGCAGAATATGAGCAGGCCGAAGATGCATACCACCACTGCGCCGAGGCTTCCGGCCAGCACTATGAGCATGCGTTTGGGGTAGGCCTTTTTGTCGGCCACCACGGCCTGGTCTACCGAGTATTTGTAGCTCACCTCGAGGTCGCGGTCCACATTGACCTGTGTGCAGCGGGTCTGCAGGTCGGCCAGCTGCTCGCATTTATCGCTTATGAGCTTGGTGCGCCATGCGGTCTGCGGCAGCGTCGACAGCGAGTCGATCTCGTGCTCCAGTTGTGCGCACACGCTGTTCATGGCCTCGGCGGCGCCCACGGCGCGGTCGTGGTGTATCTCGTGGCACAGCGTGTCGTACATCGCCGCCATATAGTTGGCTATCATGGCTGCCCATTCGGGGTCTTGGTCGAGCACGCCGATCTCTACGCCGAGAAATTCGGTGCGTTTCACCGTGATGTTGCCGCGGTATTGTTTCTCCAGCTTGAACTGGCGGTGCGGCCCTTCAGGTATGGCGTAGTGCTCCATCAGGTTGAAGTGGTCGCACACGGCCTGCTGCATGCGCTTCGAACTCAGAATCTGTATGGCGTATTCGCAGTCGCGCTCGATGCCGTAGTCCATAAAGTCGAGGCTGTAGTGGTAGTCCATGATGGCCTTCGAGATGCGGTTGCTGCTGGTGGGGAATATCACCGCCGACGATTTGTAGTAGGGCTTGATCATCCAGGCCACAGCTGCCGATGCGGCTGCAGCCACCAGAAAGACTATTGCAAGCAGGCGCCACCAGCGGCGGAAAAACTGCATGGTGGCACGATGGTCGTAAGCGTTGCCGATGTTCTGTTCCATATTCTTGTTGTTGGTATTGTTTGTTTGTCGAATCTAAAAAACAGCAATAAAAACGGCGTGGAGCCGTTTTTATTGCCTTGTTCTTGAAATTTCTTTTTGTTTCGGCCACTGGCCACTGGCCACTGACCACTCCCTACTTCACCACCAGCTTGCGCACAGCCGAGCCGTCGGCGGTGGTCACACGCACGAAGTATGCACCCTTTGACAGGTTGCGCACGCTGATTTCGAATTTCGAGTTGCTAACCTCGGAGGTGTACAGTGTGCGGCCGTTCATGTCGGTCAGCGTCACTGTGGCGCTCTCGGCGCAGTCTATGGTCACCATGTCGCTTGCCGGGTTGGGGTAGAGGCTGAAGGCCAAGCCTTCGGCATCCTCTATGCCTTCGCCGGGACCAGGGCCGGGACCAGGGCCAGGGCCGGGTTCGGGGGCTGTGGTGCTTGCCATGCCGGTCAGGGCCGTGCTGGTGTCGCCTTCGCTGCAGATGGCGCGCACCATCACCACATATGATGTGTCGGCGGCGAGGCCTTCAGCGGTGTGGTGAGGCTCGTTGACAATTGTCGTCGCGGTGCCGACGGTGACTTCCCACTCCGATTCGTCGAGGCCGGGGGTCCAGCTGATGCTTATCGAGGCGGTGTCGGCGGTGTCGATGACGAGGTCTGTCGGGGTGTGGCAGGGGGCGGCGGCCACTTCGACCACGTAGGTGGCTGTGGCGGTGCCTATGCCGTTGTCCACGGTCACGCTGATGGTGTCGGTGCCTGCGGTGGCGTAGGTGATGTCCATCAGTTCGTTGTTGGTGTTCATCGTGGCCAATCCGGCATCGGTCATGGTCGATGCCCAGTTGTAGCTGACGTTGCCGTTGTTGCCGAAGGCCATCACGGCGTTGTAGTAGGTCATTATTTCGGCTGTGGTCTCTTCGGGGCCTTCGATGGCCACGGTCGGGATGTCGAGGTCGCGTACGGCGATGTTGAGCAGGTCGAGGCCGTTGTCGTCGCCCGTGTTCACATGGCGGAAGGCCAGGCGCACGGTGCTTCCGGCCCACTGGTCGAGCACTATGATGCGGCTGGCCGTGCTGTCGATGCTTTCGTCGAGCAGCACCACGTCGAAGTCGGCGGTGTCGGCGCTGTTGACGGTTGCGAGGCGCACCTCGTAGTGTGCTGCCAGGTTGCCCGAAATGTTGCCGTCTACGGTGTAGGTCAGGGCCAGGCTGTCGGCGTCGGCCGGGATGGCTATT
>JAZNSV010000116.1:0-1709 GCA_045591485.1 Bacteroidales bacterium
CGCCAGGCAAGGTCGCCGGTGTGATAATAATCGTCGTGCCAGTTGGCAGCGGTGGCGTCGGGGGCGTTGTAGTAGCCCTTGAACAGGCCGCAGGGCACGCCGTTGCCGGTGTAGATGACGATCTCGCCGGTCTCGCCGACCTCGGCAAGCTCGCCGTCCTGCGTCATCAGTTCGACATGATACATGGGGTTTGCGCGGCCCATGGAGCCGAGCTTCGGCTTGGTGCCCACGAAGTTGCCGATGGTGAGCGTCGTCTCGGTCTGGCCGAAGGCCTCCATGATGGTGAGGCCGGTGGCCTCGAAGAAACGTGTGGAGACCTCGGGATTGAGGGCCTCGCCCGCGGTGGTGGCGTGCTTGATGGAGCTCAGGTCGTATTTGCTGAGGTCTTCCTTGATGAAGAAGCGATACATCGTCGGAGGCGCGCAGAAACTGGTGATGTTGTACTTCGCGAACATGGGCATGATGTCGTCCGCTGCAAAGCGGTCGAAGTCGTACACGAAGGTCGCCGCACCGCACATCCACTGGCCGTAGAGCTTGCCCCAGAGCGCCTTGCCCCAGCCGGTCTCGGAGATGGTGAAGTGCAGCCCGTCGGGGTCGACATTGTGCCAGAAGCGGGCGGTGACATAGTGGCCCAGCGGATATTTGAAGCTGTGATCGACGGCCTTGGGATAGCCGGAGGTGCCGGAGGAGAAGAGCATGAGCATAGTGTCGTCACCGCAGGGACTGTCCTCTGTACGGTTAAAGCGGCTGGAGTACATATCGTATTCGCTGTCAAAGTCGTGCCAGCCCTCGCGGCTGCCGCCGGCCATGACTTTCAGACGCACGCTGGGGCAACGCTCCAGCCCACGCTCTGCCTCCGCGGCACAGCCGCCAAAGGCGGTGCAGACCACGGCGGCGACGGAAGCTGCATTGAAGCGGTACTCAAAATCTTTTTCCACAAGCTGATCCGTTGCGGGGATCGGAATGGCGCCCAGCTTGTGCAGACCCACGATGATGGGCCAGAACTCCCAGTTGCGGCGCAGCACCAGCATCACGCGGTCGCCCTTTTTGATGCCGAGGGCGCGGAAATAGTTGGCGGCGCGGGCGCTCATCTTCTTCATTTGCAGGAAGGAGAAGCGGCGCTCGTTCTTCTCGCGGTCGATGTGGAGCATGGCCAGTCTGTCCGGTTCGCGCTCGGCAATGGCATCGACAACGTCAAAGGCAAAGTTGAATTTATCGGCATTGGAGAAGTGGACGGCAACAGGGGTGCCCTTGTCGTTCGTTTCGGTTTGGATGAACTTCTCCATATAGTCGGGGTAGACCTTCGCGGGTTCGGCCTCCTCGACGGCGGGCTTCAGGGAAGCGGCGTTCACCATGCGGCCGTGCTCCCAGATGAGCTGGGCATCCTCTTCCGCGAGAACCAGCGCGCAGAACACGCAGTGCGCCCCGCCGACGGCGATCATGCCGTGGGGGATGGAGGAATTGTACAGAATGCTGTCACCGGGGGCGAGAACTTCGGTGTGATCACCGATTTTGATCTTCATAGAGCCTTCGATGACAATGTCAAACTCCTGGCCGGCGTGGGTGACCTGCTCAATGGGCGCGCTCTGCAGCGCCTCGGAGTATTCATAGCGCACCCAATAGGGGTCGGCCTTACGGTTTTTAAACATGGGCGCCAGGGACTGAATGGTGATACCGGGCTCCCGGGCGGTGAGCTGACCGTCGCCGCG
>JAZNSV010000117.1:0-18720 GCA_045591485.1 Bacteroidales bacterium
CATGGCTACGATCCGACTTCTCTGGATTTAAGCATTTACATCAACACCTGCGCCCATTGTGGGATATCGTCGGTGTAACGTTTGATGATTGCGCCATTGGCAAAACGGAAGAGGATGCGCGCCTCACGACCGTCGACTGAATTGTCATAAACATAGACTCTGTCAGCTATGCTGGTAGCCACCTTGCAATTGATGATGGATTTTTGATAACGGGATATTATCTTGGCAATCGGAACATCATGACCTCCTTTCATCACACGCCCGGCAATACGAGCAGCGTTGATCATAGGCGATTCGGTGCAGACAAAGAACAGGCGAATGAAGAAGCCTGCCTGCTTTGCCCGACGGATGAAGTCCAGTTTGTCATCGGCAGAGAAAACCGTCTCAAATATCATGCTTTGCTTATCGTCCAAACTCTGTTCGCGCCAGTCAGCACAATATATGGCGGCTTGCTTTACTGCGTCAGCCGAATTCCAATCGCCAAATCGTTCCTGCGCCACCTGGTCGGGGTTGATATAGACCGAGTTCTCCAGCCACTCATGATGCAGGATACGCGACGTGATGGTGGTTTTGCCCGAACCATTGGGGCCGGCAATGACAATCAACACAGGACGATGGAGCGTTTCTGTCATAGCACAGCAACCTTTTTCTGCAGCATGGCACTGATTTCTTTGAAATAGTCAGCCAACGCTTTGTTTGTAGATGCTGTGGCCTCGGCTGCGGCCTCTTTCATTATGACAGCGAGCATCTCGTCCGAAGGCTCTTCCATCGAGGTGAGACGATAGGAATTCAATTCATTCTCTGACATAACAACATTATTAATTATTTATCCGCGCACCTTCGCGCCCAGCTGGGTCTCGAGGGTCTTCTGGATCTTGGCCATGGTGGTCTCAATCTGTTTGTCGTTGAGGGTCTTGTCCTTGTCCTGCAGAATGAAGCTGACGGCGTAGGACTTGAACCCTTCGGTGATGCCCTTGCCCTCGTAGACGTCGAAGAGGCTGACGCGCTTGAGGAGTTTCTTCTCGCACTGCAGGGCGGCCTGCTCGACCTGGGCGAAGGTGACGTCCTTGCGCAGGACGAGGGCCAGGTCGCGACGCACCTCGGGGAACTTGGCCACTTCCTGATACTGCACCTCCTTCGTCGGGTACTGCTTGAGCAACAAATCCCAATTGAGGTCGGCGTGGAAGACTTCTTGCTTGATATCCATCTTCTTCAGCACTTCACGGCTCAAACGACCGATGCTGCAGAGAAGTTTCTTGCTGTCGCGCATCACGAAATCGAGACCTTCGGCATAATAGTGCAGCGTGGTGGGCACCACCTCTACCCTGCCCATATTGACACGCATACGATGCAGCACATTGAGAACATGCGACTTCAAGTAATAGAAGTCTGCATCGGTCTGCGTTGCCTTCCAGTTTTCAAGCGTTGTCTTGCCAGTGGCGAAGAGACTGACATGCTGCGTCTCTGTGAAGCGTTTGGTGACTGGGAGCGAGTCGTCTTCGACCTCGTTCTTCACATACGAGCGACCAAACTCATAAAGCTTCTGGTCATGGATCTTATAATTAATGTTTCGCGCGATGCACTCCAGGCCGCTGTAGAGCAGGGTCTGGCGCATGACGTTGAGCTCCTTGCTCAGCGGGTTGATGATGACGACATTGTTCTTCGGATCGAAGTCGGCATTGTCTTCGTAGTATTCGCTCTTGGTGAGCGAGTTGTTCATTATCTCGCTGAAACCGTTGTAGGTGAGGTAGTCGCTCACAGCGTTCTTGAGCTTCATGGGGTTCGGCTTGCGACCATAACTGAGGCAGCTGTTCAGGCGCTCGTCAAAGGTAATATTGTTGTAGCCGTAGATGCGCATGATTTCCTCCACGATATCGCACTCGCGGGTGACGTCGCACTTCATCGTGGGCACACGAAGCGTCATACCCTCGGCATCCTCGCGCACTATCTCTATGTCGAGGCTCTTGAGCGAAGTATGAACAGCCTCCATAGGTATCTCTTTGCCAATGAGGTCGAACATGCGGCGGTAGTTCACCTCCACCTCGGCTTTCTCTATTTTCTTGGGATAGAGGTCGACCATCTGTCCGCACACCTCGCCGCCGGCCAGCTCCTGGATGAGCTTCACGGCGCGGCGCAGTGCCCACTCGGTGATGTTGGGGTCGCAACCACGCTCGTAGCGGTAGCTGGCGTCGGTCTTCAGCGTATGGCGCTGGCTGGTCTTGCGGATGCTGACAGGATTGAAATAGGCGCTCTCAAGGAAGAGGTTCTTGGTCTCATGGGTCACGCCGCTCTTCTGACCGCCGAAGACACCGGCAATGCACATAGGCTCCGCCTGAATTGTGTTATTGCTTGATTGCGTTATTGTGTTAGTGGCTGGCGCGTCAGCACTCACGCATTCACGCGATAACGCATTCCCACATTCACAGCATATCATCAGGTCGCGCTGGTCGAGCGTGCGCTCTACGCCGTCGAGGGTGACGAACTTGGTGCCCTGCGGCAGACGTTTCACGATAACATGTCCACCCTCAATTTGATCGGCGTCGAAAGCATGCAACGGCTGGCCGACTTCCATCATAATGAAGTTGGTGACGTCGACAATGTTGTTGATGGGTCTCAGTCCAACGGTGCGCAGACGTTTCTGCAACCACTCGGGGCTGTCTTTCACCTCAACGCCGCGCAGTGTGATACCCGTGTAGCGCGGGCAGAGCTCCGGCTCCTCCACGGTGACCTTGATGGCCTCCGGGCTATCTGGAAGTTCTGGAAGTTCCAGAGCCTCCGGCCACTTTATGCTAAGTTGCTTCCCCTCGCGGGTATTGCGCACTGCCACCACGTCGCGAGCCACACCGATGTGCGAGCAGGCATCCATACGGTTGGCCGTGATGGCCACCTCGAGCAGGTAGTCGTCCTCCACATGGAAATACTCCTTGGCGGGCATTCCGACGGGGGCGTCGTCCGGCAGCACCATGATGCCGGCGTGGTCGGTGCCGAGCTGCAGCTCGTCGGCAGCGCAGAGCATGCCCTCGCTGACGGCGCCGCGCAGCTTGCCTTTCTTAATCTCGTAGTACTCGGTGTCCGAGGTGTATATCTTGGTGCCTATCTGGGCGCACACCACCTTCTGGCCGGCAGCCACGTTGGGGGCGCCGCAGACGATGTTCAGCGGACGCTCGCCGCCCACGTCGACGGTGGTCAGGTGCAGGTGGTCGCTGTCGGGGTGCGGCTCGCAGGTCAGCACCTGCGCAATCACCACATGCTCCAGACCGCCCTTGATGGTCTCCACCTTCTCCATGCTGTCCACCTCCAAGCCGGAGAAAGTCAGCAGGTCGTCCAGTTCCTGAGGAGTCATATCCTCAATATCCACATACTCTTTAAGCCAATCGAAAGAAATATTCATATATGTATCAGTTTATTATCAATAATATATAGTTTTTGTATTCAAACTGCAAAAATACAACTTTTTCTGTAACCAGCAAAGATAAATCACAATAGGTTTTCCAAATCACCGTTGAAGAACACCTCCAAAGGCATAGCAGGACCTCCCACAACAAGGGAATGTGTCGGATGAAAGCGTTCTCTGAAGGTAGCCAGGCCACTATTCATCTGGCGGTTACCGCTCTTCACTTCGATAGCCACTGTCTTGTCTCCACGAGTAATCACAAAGTCCACTTCCTCGTTGTTCTCGCGCCAATAGTACAATTGATATTCCAGTTCATCTGCCTTGTCGAGCAGGTGACATCCCACCGCCGACTCCACCCATCTCCCCCATAATTGCGGATTGGTGTAGGCTTTCTCAAATGTCATACCATCACTCATCACCGTCAGCAAAGCATTGTTATACACCTGCAATTTGGGAATAGACTTGTATTTACGCGACATGCCAACCGTATATTTTTGCAAACCGGTGAGCAACTTGCTTTCACCTAGCACCTCCATATAACTCGCCAGTGTAGTTGCATTTCCGGCATCTTGCAGCATGCCCAACATCTTGTTATACGCAAGCAATTCACCAGAATAGCCGCAGCCGAGTCTGAACAACTGGTGCATCAGTGCGGGTTTGTAGATATAAGTTGTCTGTAACACATCTTTCTCGATGGCCGGTGCCACAATGGCTTCTCGCATATACCTCCGCCAACGGCTCTCGTTGGACAGGTAGCCAGCACTCCCAGGATAACCACCGAAATAGACATACTGGTTGATGTCCCAGCCGAAAGCATCTTGCATTTCCTTAAACGACCAATGTCCCATCGGTATCAACTCGAAGCGTCCCGCCAATGACTCTGTCAGACCTTTTTTCAGTAGCAGCCTTGATGAGCCAAGCAAGATCACCTTCAAATTCACATCGTTAAAGGTATCCGCATCCCATTCTTTCTTTACTTGCTCGCTCCAGTTGTCAATCTTATGCACCTCGTCGATAGCGAGTAGAAACTCTTTGCTACCAGAGAACCGCATACTCGACCGAGCTTCCTCCCACCGAGCGGCAATCCACTCATCATCATCCGGGGTTACAGCGTCGGCGTTGAAGTAAAGTGACGGCATCGAAACCTTCTCTAAGAGTTGTTTCACCACTGTTGTCTTTCCAATTTGACGGGGACCTGCAACCACCTGGATCGTCTTCCGCGGCTCTTGCAACCTGGAAATCAACTCGTTTATTTGTCCTCTTACTATCATAACCATCTGTATTTCCGACTGCAAAGATACAAAAAATCTTCAAATATCCAAAAAAAAATCTTCAAATCTTCGAAAAAAAATCCCCGATTCTTTGGCAGAAAATCTTCAAATCTTCATCAGAAAATCTTCAAATCTTCCGAGAAAAATCTCCGATTTTTATTGCAACAACAATATATTTACCACTGCCAAAACACCACAACCTCTCGATAATCCGTCGGCGATCTCTCGGCGGTGATGGCTCTTCGCTCCTTCTTGGTGGGTTGTATGTAGGTTCTTTTGTTTTGCGGTATTAGGTATGAAAAAGAGCATATCCTCTATAGGGAAGATATGCTCCGGAAATCGGAGATTGCCAGTCTATCTAATCAAAATCACTTTACGTGCTGGGTGGTTTCCAACCTTGACAAAATAGGTGCCAGTCTGCAACATATTGTTACTAACTAGGCGACCTTCTGTATCGTATATAAAAACCGACTCGCCATTTGCTCCTTCAACAATGATTTTGCCGTCTCGTACAACAAATAGCATCCCATTATTCGCAATATCCGCGATCCCCGCCTCTCCATCGGCGAGGAATATGGCCGTTAAATCCACATCCTCAACAACTGCGAATGTATAAGGATTATACGTTGTTCCATTGCTCCACTGAGAGAAATGATAGCCGCTATAGGCGGTTGCTTCGAGTGTACAGGGTACTCCGTATTCAAATTGACCACCGCCAACCACATTTCCGGCGGTAATATCATTTGTCGTTGCCGTCACCGTATAGATATCAAGAGCAAAGAATGCAGTGAAAGTTTCGTCTTGAAATTGTACTATGTAATATCTCGGATTATCAGTATTGCCGTCATTCCAGTGGCTGAAATGATAGTGCTCCGACGCTATGGAAGTAAGAACTGCGGTGTCGCCGTAATGGAACTGACCTCCGCCGATTGTATAGCCACTCGTTGTATCAGCACTTACCGCATCTACAGTGTAAACTCCGTTTGATTCAAAATAAGCATAAAGCAGACCAGTATATGGCAAATTGACAGTTATGGTGTCCTGAGTGCTTCCGTTGCTCCAATGACTGAAATGGAAACCAGAGTCAGGTGTAGCCCACAGTTTTATGCTTGGAGTTGAACAATCCACCGCCGTAAGCGAAATCTCACGAATTACTCCATAGACATAATTATTATTGTATTGAATTGTAATGTATCCTCTGTTGCGTGTGGATATGTCATTAATATACAGTATGTGCTGAGGATATATATATTGACTGCTATCTGTTGTTACGTGGTTTATATCAAGGAGTGGCATATCCCACGCTGATGTATAGTTTGTCTCCGAACCACATGGGACATTGATAATCGAGCGACTAGAACCGGAGAAGGTGGTTGTGGCTATCATTGGTGGAGTCGAACCTCGCATATATATAGATACATTGGCTGAATCATTTGCAAATGCATAACTACCGATTGAGGTAATGGTTGAAGGCAGGGATATACTTAGATATGGTTCAGAACCATAAACAACGTCATACCATGTATATCCTACATGGGCAAAGGCAGAATCTGCAATGACTGAAACGCAATACGAGTGTCCATCATGCACAACACTGTCGGGAATAATAATATCCAGCAAACGCCACCAGTCGTCAACGAGCGTGTCCTTAAGGAAATAGGGGTGATTCAGTGCAGGTCGGGTCACTGCCACATGATTGGCGTCAATGATTGAGTAATAAATCTCATATCCGTTTCCATTGAAAGGCACGGCAGAAAAGTCTTGTGCTTTTGTGGCAATGGATAACAATAAACTAATGGCTAAAGTAAAAAGAACCTTCTTCATTTATTTGTTGCTTTTAAATTTCTCCTTAACTTGGAATAGGTCAAAGTGAGTGTGTTTTTTGGGTTGTTTTCGGTGTCGAATCCCTTGAGATTGTAGTGTCGCGTAACTGCACGGCCAATCTGTCTATTTACTTCTTGCAGGTCACCAACCTTGGCTACAATGTCGAGGTATTCGTTCATTCGCAACCGATCCTCTTGTATGTAGCAAAAGAGGCTGTCGGTAATTTGCTCATCGAAACCGATAAGCAACTGACTAATGTAATTGTTCAATTCGGGATGTTTCATATTAGAATAATGATTATTATCGTTTACAGAGCAGACAATAAAAAACCGTGAACTTTATCTTCTTTGTTCTAACGGAGGCTCTGGTAAACCCAATCAGCAAACAAGAAAGCTCACGGTGTCGTGAGCGTTTCTCCTTTCTTGAGCAGTCAATAGTGAAATTTTACCAGAATTTCTATTAGCAAAAGAAAAGCGAATACGCTTCAATATGTGTCTATGTTATATATCCCTTTATATCATTGTTTCGGTTTTCAAATTCGGTGCAAAAATACTATAATCTATTCTGTTTGGTTTTTATCTGCCTCGAACTACCGAGTTTTCCTCGGCAGTTGCCGAGTTTTTCTCGGTAACTGTCATTACATCTTTATAGAACACGTCAAAATACCGCTGCATGGCATTGGGCTCTGTTTGATAGATGTTCTTGCCGTAGTAGTAATCGGCCAGCACCTCGTAGAGGCGACAGAGTTCCTTCAAGCCGGCGCGGTTCTTGTTGGCATCGATGGTCAGCAACATCAGCTCCAACGCACGGTCGGCGGCACGGTGACATTGTTCCTCGTTGCCTTTGGCCTTCCAACGGTTGGCGCGCGACACCTCGCTACCGATATTCAGCATTTGTTCGGCCAAAGACATCTGCGCCCAACGGCCAGCGGCCAAATCCTTGTGTTGAAATTCCATCTTCAGCATGGCAGCAGATAGTTTACTGTGTCTATAATCCTCTGCCGAGTGTCGGCATCCTGCACGTCGCGGCTGCGGTTGCCTTGTCCGGGGCGAATATTAATCAACGAGTCAAACTCAATGAAGTCCTCACCGTCCATCTCGGGATACAGGTTGATGCCCCACAGGTCGTACTGCGACGACCCCTGCGCCAGCAGAGTCTGCTCAATGTCGGCATGCAATTCGGCATCCACACCTATCACCTTCCTCTCAATATCCACCACAGCCTTCACCATGTCGCCAAAATAGTTCGGCATCATGGCGTTCAGTATCTTTCTGTCTGTCGGACGGTCAATTATTTGCATTGTTCGAGCCTTTATTTTAATCCTCGTAATGTGTATCTTCCTTCATCTTGTCACCTTTCCATTCGCCGGTGAGCCAATGGAAATGCTTGACTCTCCATATCCAAAGAAGCAGAAAGACTACCGCAATTGCCACATAACCCATAGGTGCGTTACTTTATCTTCGCCCAGCTGTCTTTGAGGGTGCAGGTGCGGTTGAAGACGGGGTGGCCGGGGGTGGAGTCGCGGTCGGTGCAGAAGTAGCCCATGCGCTCGAACTGGTAGCGGACGATGCCGTCTTTCCATTTGCCGCATTCGTCTTTCCACTCGCTGAGAGCCGGCTCGCATTTGGCCGTAACCACCTTGAGGCTGTCGGGGTTAAGGTTCTCGAGGAAGGTATGGCCTTCTTCCACATCGTCCGGAGCCTCGACGGCGAAGAGGCGGTCGAAGAGGCGCACCTCGGCGTCGATGGCGCTGTGGGCGGCCACCCAGTGGATGGTGCCCTTCACCTTGCGGCCGTCGGGGGCGTCGCCGCCGCGCGTGGCGGGGTCGTAGGTGCAGTGGATGCAGGTGATACGGCCCTCGGCGTCCTTCTCGACGCTCTGCGCCGTGACGAAGTAGGCGTAGCGCAGACGCACCTCCTGGCCGATGGCCATGCGGAAGTACTTCTTGGGCGCCACCTCCATAAAGTCCTCGCGCTCGATCCACAGCTCGCGGCCGAAGGGTACCTGACGCGTGCCGTCGGCCTCGCACTCGGGGTTGTTGACGGCGGTGAGCATCTCGGTCTGTCCTTCTGGATAATTGTCTATAACAACCTTCACAGGATCGAGGACAGCCATGCGGCGCTGGGCCACCTTGTTCAGATGTTCGCGGAGGGAGAACTCGAGGAGGCTGTAGTCGATGATGTTGTCGCGCTTGGCCACGCCGATGCGCTCGCAGAAGGTGCGGATGCTCTCGGGGGTGTAGCCGCGACGGCGGAAGCCGCAGATGGTCGGCATGCGGGGGTCGTCCCAGCCGCTGACGTAGTTCTCCTTGACCAGCTGGAGCAGCTTGCGCTTGGACATCACCGTGTAGTTGATGTTGAGGCGGGCGAACTCGTACTGGTGGCTGGGCCAGATGCCGAGCTGCTCGATGAACCAGTCGTAGAGCGGACGGTGGATATCGAACTCAAGGGTGCAGATGCTGTGGGTGATATGCTCGATGGAGTCGGACTGGCCGTGGGCGTAGTCGTACATGGGGTAGATGCACCAGCGGTCGCCGGTGCGGTGGTGGTGGGCATGGAGGATGCGGTACATGATGGGGTCGCGGAACATCATGTTGGGGTGGCTCATGCTGATTTTGGCGCGGAGCACCTTGCTGCCGTCGGGGAATTCGCCGGCGCGCATGCGGCGGAAGAGGTCGAGGTTCTCCTCGACGCTGCGGTTGCGATAGGGGCTGTCGGTGCCGGGGGTGGTCACCGTGCCGCGGCCGGCGCGGATCTCGTCGAGCGTCTGGTCGTCGACATAAGCCAGACCCTTCTGTATCAGCAGCTCGGCCCACTCGTAGAGCTGCTCGAAATAGTCGGAGGCGTAGTGCTTCTCCGCCCAGTCGAAGCCCAGCCAGTGGATGTCCTCCTGTATGGAGTCCACATACTCGGTGTCCTCCTTCACGGGGTTGGTGTCGTCGAAACGGAGGTTGGTCTTGCCGCCGTATTTCTGTGCCAGTCCGAAATTAATGCATATCGACTTGGCATGGTTGATGTGTAGGTAGCCGTTGGGTTCAGGTGGGAAACGGGTCTGAATGCTGGTATACTTGCCCTCGTTCAGGCCGGTCTCAATAATCTCTTCGAGGAAATTCAGTTGCCTCTCGGCAGCGGTGTTTTCTTCCATAATAATTTGATATATATTTATTTTCGATATATTGACATTATAAGTACATCGTGCAAAGATACATTTTTTTTTTCATGCGGCAAAATCTTTATGACCTTACGGGTCATTTTTTCGTCTGCCTTGCAGCCTGTCTGATGCCGATGTCGCGAAGATAGATGCAGAGCATTTTTTTCGTACAAAATAAAAAAAAAAGTGTATCTTTGCGGCATGAAAAAGATAACCCTTGCATTAGCAGTGGCAGGTTCTATCCTGCTCAGTTCGTGTGATATACTCACCGAAGTAGCCAACCAGTTCAGCAGTGTTGCCAACCTGACAAACTGCGAATTCGCCCTCAAAAACGTCTCGAATGTGAGCGTGGCGGGCGTCAACGTGAAAAATCTGACCAAAGGCCAGCTCTCTGCCACCGACGTGGTGAAGCTTGTGGCTGCCTACCAGACCAAACAGGTGCCCCTGGCGATGAATGTCAACGTAGACGTGACCAACCCCACCACCCAGCAGGCCGCCATGACGGCCCTCGACTGGATTCTTGCCATCGACGGCAAAGACCTGGTCAACGGCGTCAACAACAACAGCTACACCATAAGACCCAGCGCCACCACCACGGTGCCGCTGCCCGTCAACGCCGACCTGGGCCAGCTCTTCTCCAAAGAGGGCCTCGACGCACTGAAAACCTTTGCCAGCAGCTTCACCAACGACGGCATCTCGTCGAAAGTGGGTCTGCGCGTGAAGCCCTCTATCAGTGTCGGTACGGCCCAGGTACCCTTCCCCGACTATATCAAGCTGGAGAAGAAAACCGGCACCGCCACTTCGTCCAGCACCAACACCTCCAGGAAAGGCTAAACCCGACACTTCAACAACCCCTAACAAAATAGAAAACAGGTAGATGGAATCCCATCTGCCTGTTTTGGTTTTGTCGAAGCATTATTTTCGGGGCAATCGTTTTTTCACGTTGCCAAGGACATCCTTGTATCCGATGCCGCCGACCATCGACATCAAGGTGCGCTGCATGCACACGAAGCAGGCAAGGAACACGAAGGGGCCGAAGGTGTAGTCGTACCACGCTCCGATATGGTTGACCGCCAGCCAGACAATCATGCACACCCCCGACACCAGCTCTATCTCGGCCGTCACAAGGCCCGGCGTGTAAGGTTTCTTCAAGCTGAAAATCTTGATTCCGACCACATGGATGATGCCCTCGAAGATGCAGAAGGAGGCAGAGGCCACGACAAACATCGGAATACGGTCGCCCAAAAAGTAGGGAACGATGGTCATGGCGAAGATGAAGACGGCGGTCACCAGTCGGCTGCCGCGCTTGGTCTCCTCGTCGAGCTCGCGTTGCAGCACATTGGCCTGAATCAGGTTGAGGAACCCTCCCGGATAGCGGCCCTCCTCCCATTCATGCAGGATACACAGGAACGAGACCCATACGGCGAACTGCTGGATGACCGTCAGCTTGCCGGCGAACATCGCCACAAGGGCAATCAAAAGCATTGCAACGACCGTGTAGATCTCCAATGCATAGTGTTTCATAAAACCCGGTTTCTTGGAATTTGATGTTTGTTCTTTCATAAAGTATTGATTTTAAATGTTGTTATACTATTGAATCCGTTTGCTTTTCATGGTGCAAAATTACCACCATTCAGGCAATCCAGCACTACCTGCATCTTGGGAAAAATTATCAAATCCTACGAATCCGTTTTTTCTTCGTATATTTGCAGCAGAAAGACACAATGATGAAACGACTGCTAAACATCTCTGAACTAAAGTTTTTCGCACAAAACAGCGACACCGTTTTTGTGCAGGACAACCTCGCAATCATTCGAGACATTGCCAAAATCAAAGAGCAGATGGTGGCCAACTCCCTCGGCGACCTGCTGTACGTGCCCATGGGACGTATCGTGCTGGTCAACGAGGGATGGGCGCAACTGCGTGTCAACATGCAACCCTGCCGGGCCGAACAGGGGTGCGCAATGGTGATACCCGAAAACTTTTTCATGGAGGTGTCGGAGGTGTCGGCCGACTACGACGCTCAGATTGTGGCCTTTGGCGACGTGCCCATACCTTTCAGGCAGTGGGCTTTGATTCCGTTGGAACGTGACGACTTCGTCCGTATTCTGCAGTATATAAATCTTTTGTGGCAGGTGGCCCACATCCAGTCGTTTCCCCAAACGGTGGCGGTTCACCTTGTCAACGCCCTGATGGAGGACCTGCATCTTCAAGATTCGAAAATCAAGAACCAACATTCACAGGATGCAGCCCCCACAGCCGCCGAGCAACTGATGCGGCGGTTCTTCGACCTCCTGTCCGGGAGCGATGGCACGGCGCATAGCGTTTCGTACTTTTCCGACCGACTGTGCGTGACGCCTAACCATCTCTCCGCCGTTGTCAAACAGCAGAGCGGGCAAACGGTGATGCAGCTGCTCAATGCCCACACGGTACTCCACGCCAAGGTGCTGCTGCGCCACAGCGACCTCCCCGTTGGCGAAATCGCCGACAGATTAGGATTCGAGAACCCGCCAGCTTTCAACCGTTTCTTCAAACGCGAAACCGGCGTCACCCCGGGAAGCCTTCGCAAAGGTTCACAACAGGATTAAAACCACTACTGTATACCCGTCGCCAGGCGGAAGAATAGCTGGGCGGCGGGTTCGACGAGGGCGTCGGGGAAGCGACCGTCACTCGACGGAAGAAGTATCCTTTATCACCTCCGGGGAGCCGAAAGCACCGCCCATCGCGTTCTTCGGCCTCATCGCCCGGGGCATCAGGGGACTCTGAGGGGGCTGCTCTTCCGACGCCTTGAAGAGCTCTGTGTTAATTCTTAAAAGTTCATTGCTACGAGACATTGTGGCTTCATAGGCACGAATTTTGGCTGACGGACTGTGGGCGGAGGAGTCGGGGAGGCAGATGGGGAAAAGAGGTGCCGTTGAGGGTTGCGTCGGATGGGCAAAATTGGTGGTTGTGCGAACTCCCCTGTAAGGCGTAAGAGTGGTAGAGACGTGGGGAATGCTTGGCGTTATGGGTTTAATCGTGCGGGGGACGCCTTTACCCCTCACAAAGTTCACAACCACTTTCCCTTTTTGGGCCTGAGCATGTCCTCCCATTACGAGGGCAGCAGCCATAAGTACCAGTATCATTCCTTTTTTCATTGTTTCCGTTGCCCGTTATATCCCATCGGCCCGTCGGTTTCCAGTAAAAGAAATTACCAATTAGTATACTTCGAGAGCGAGACCATGTTAGAACTTTGGTAAAACAATGGATTATAACCATCATAATATATGCTACTATACTCCAAAAAGACTTCCAATGTACCCTCATATCTGTACTCTACACGTACATTCAAATACTCAATCTCCTTGTTGGCTTTTTTTCGACGGCCTTCCTGTGAATAAAAGCCAGTAACAGGACCGTCTGTACCATAGGTACCATCATTATGGCCAACTAAAATATCATTTTCACTTCTAGATTCCCATTCTCCATCCGAAGTATACCATCCTCCCCATGGCCCAATCCAGAACTTGCCGTAGTTTACTTCTTCAACGGCAGATAAAGACAGGCATTTACCATCAAACGTAGCTTCTCCACGGATTATGCCTTTAATCTGAACAACAATACGTCCGTCATCTTGCGATATTTTCATTTTACAGGACACATTCTCCTTTTCGGGTTCCCATACGCCAATAAATTTTTCAATAGGCACGTCCTGCGCATAAACTCCGTTCACAGTCCACCCTGTCAAAACAAGGAAAGACAAGACTGCCACTTTCTTCAAAATCGGAATCATAATAAGACTGTTTTATCTAATATTTGCAAAAACTTTCCATGAAAGGCCAGCACGAAGGTCATAACTACCAAAATTAAGCTGTGCAATAGCGAAAAAACCAAGACGGGGAACACTCCAAAAATAATGTTCCCAACCAATGTACATGCCGATCCGTCGCAACATTTGTTTAGCCTCAGTGTCTTCCTGGTATTCTGTGCTCCTGAACAAAGAAAACTTGGGGGCTTCCGTGCAATGTTTGCCAAAGATGAATCCCATTACAAAAAGATCCTCCTCGTCGCCCATGTACATGCCGAAGTCGCCATACCATGTGATACTATTGTCGCCACGAATGAAATCCTTTCCTATACCAGCGCCGAGAATCCATCCTCCCTTGCCTCCCAATTCGGCATGCAAGGCGGCATACTCACCATATAGTAACGATATACCGCTCCGGAGTTGCAGGTTAGGGTAACCTCTCATATCAACATTGGACAAACCCACAGCAGCATCAATCAATTGTCCTTGCGTTCGCTTGAAGCCTTCTGTTGTTCGGTAAATACTTTGCTCTAAACCGTTGCTGTTCGACGCTGATGTGCTTGTTGATCTGTTTGGCTGTGAGGATGAGTTGTATACGGACAGGAAACGATAGTAGCGGTAATGATATGTGTGAGCGGAATTCCACTCGGATTTGTAATACGTGTTTTGCACTATCAAATCCCCGTCTGCATCGTATGCGCTTAAACTTGTGATTGCACCTCTAATAGACTCACCACCGTTTATCAGAAAGGTTCCCAGATTCGTTTTTATTGTAACAGGAGTGGCAATATTGTCCCCCACCTCAAAAAAATTGATAATTTCCTGCGCATTCAAAATGGATGCACAGCAGAAAAGACTGATCAACAATACTACTATTTTTCTCATTTCTATCGGTGTATTATTTTTCCTCATATTTTAAGAATTCATTGTAATCCACAATGGATTTGTAGTGTTTCAGATCATGCTTGCGTGCCATCAGTTTGGGCATGAAATCGGGATCATGCTTGTAAAGAGCCACAAACAACTTGAGTTGATACTCCACACGACGACGCTGCAAATCACATTCCGACGGTCTTGGATTTTTCCATTTGCCACCATCAAGACGGAGTGCTGCACAATAACTGCACATATTCATAGCCCAACAGTTTCTACATTCCTTACAATTGGTCGTTGCACCATAGCTGCTATATGCCTCGAACATTTTCTGCATATCATATCCCCCATCGCATACATTGCCAAGTGGTAGCGATCCGTCGGTTTTATGGCAAATATGCATTCCGCCGTCTACATCAATCATGATATTGTCGACGCATAGTGGACATGTCAGATTTACAGATAGTTGCCGCATCATATATGGTGTATCAGACTCAACGCTGTCAAGGAAGTAAAGAGATGTAAACTCATCCATTGCGTCCTTGTCATTCTCGGCAACCCTTTTCTTGTACTTTTCAAGTTTCTTCTTTATCATTTCATCTTCATGCTCATCGTACCACTTAATCTCACCTTCCGGGTCTCGTTCCAAACATCCATACGGTTGCTCACTCATGTAGTCCACGGGACAGCCAAAGGAATCCAGCAGTTTGTGTACAGCATCCATATCATTGCCCTCAACCTCCACACAAAGCAACATAACCTTCTCTTTGAAATATTCAGGATCTGCCGATTTGATTCGGTTGATATTTGCAAATACACGGTCGAAAGTTCCTTTTCCATCTATTGTCACCCGATTACGGTCATTGTCTTCTTTGGGGCCATCCAATGAAATAAACAGCATGGGCTTGTACTTCATGATGAACGACAACATCTCGTCTGTGAGTATGTAGAGATTCGTGTTTATGGAGAATGAGAGTTTGTCTCGACTAATGCCATCTGCATCCCAATCGAGGTCAAGATAGTATTTGACTGCAAGCTCCACCAGTTTCCAGTTAAGCGAAGGTTCCCCTCCATAGAAACCGATAAATGGCGCATAATGTTTTAACAGAAGGGTTTTCTTGTCATCAGGCAATTTCCTGTAGAAATTCAAATAAAGCACCTTATAAAACTCTATGGCTGCTTTTGCCACGGGGAAGGTCATCTGTTTTTTTGTGTGGTGGCGAAAGATTGGCTCCAATGTATTATGGCAATAACGGCATCTGAAATTGCATTGTTGAGTTGTTTCAAGTACATATTTGCGCATCAGGATATTCTTCAAGTAGTAATCGATACGGCCCTGAACATCTTTTGTTTCCGTACTGATAAGTTGTTCTGCGGGGCCTTGCAACAATACACCTTTGTTTTGCAAACTATCAATTCGTTCAATGATTCCATCAATATCTGCCACTTCCCGATACTGGCGATATAAAGCATCTTTGTCATGATGTTGCAGATATTCTGCCACAGCAGGGATATCTTCATTGTCAACGACAAAAACCATATTGGCCCGTGCATCGTAAAATAAGCGCCTTTTGTTGTCGTACTCTATAATCTTCACCAGCGGATAATTCTCTTTAAAAAAAGAAAGAGCATCTTGTTTTGTCATCGTATCTGTTTTATTGTTTGATTGTTATTAAATGAACCTTTGGTTATGCACCAGTTCTGCATATTTCCCATTCGTATGGATTAGTTTGTTGTGTGTGCCACACTCCACAAGCCGTCCTTCGTCAAACACTAATATTTGGTCGGCGTTACTTATAGTGCTCAATCGGTGTGCTGCCACCACTACTGTTTTACCCCGTAGTTCCCGGTATAGGTTGTCGTATATTTTTCGCTCATTAATGGCATCCAAGGCGTTTGTAGCTTCATCAAGGAAAAACACCAATGGCTGTTTATAAATGGAACGAGCCAACAGTATGCGTTGCCGTTGCCCTGAACTTAGTGACATCCCTTCTGCTCCTATGATGGTGTGTAGCCCGTTGGGTAATTCCAATACGAAGTCTGCACATGCCACACTTAACGCCTCTTTTACCATTTCAATCTTAGGTGTGTCATCTCCTAAAGCAACATTTTTAATGATTGTATCATTGAAGATGTACCCGTCTTGCAGCACAGAGCCAATGTTTTTCCGCCACACAGCCAAGTCCAATTCAGACAGAGCCACACCGTTGATGTTGATGCTTCCCTTGTCCGGAATATAGAAACCTAACAATAACTTGATGAGCGTTGTTTTACCACTGCCGCTCATTCCAACCAATGCTGTGGTTTTCCCAGCTGGTATTTCCGCATTTATTTCCAACAATGCCGGCTTCAACGAATCAAAGTCGTATGAAAATGTCACATCGCTGATTTGGATTGATGGTGCTGCAGTCTCATCGGACATAATCTTACCCCCTTCGCGTTCTGGTTCTATTGTGGCTATGTGATTAATACGTGAAAGGACAATACAAATACTTTGGGTATCGCGGATAAAGCCTGTAACGACATGGAGTGGACTCTCCATACTGCCTACAATATATTGTACTGCCATCATAGACCCCAATGTGGTGTGACCGTCAATGACAGCCTTGGCCATAAGAAATACTGTAACAGCATCAACCACTTGAAAAATAAACACACTGCCCAATTCTTGTTTCTGTGAAAGCATCTGGCTTCGACGGCTCACACCTAATAATTCATGGCGAATGTGTCTCCAAATATTGAGTCGGGACTCCGTGGCTCCGGCCAGTTTCAGTTCAGTCATTCCTCGCAGATATTGTATCAGCTCCTCCTGTGATTTTGATGCCACATTGAAGAATTCATAATCCAGTATCTTACGTCGGCGCATAAACAACAGGATATATAGCACATACAGAACAGCACCTGTCATAAAAACACCGAATAGCAATGGATGCAAATGCAACAGGATCCCTGCATAGATGCAGAACATCACGAAGGACAATGCACTTTCGGCCACACTGGACGAAAAATAATCACCCACTCGTGAGACATCGGAAACCCGCTGTATCATATCCCCCACCTTGCGGGCAGAAAAGAACTTCATCGGCAAAGCAGACAATTTCTTCAACAAATCATTGGCTATGTCAATGTCAATAAGAGATCCAGCTATCAGTGTCATTCTGGCTTGAAGGAAACTAAAAAGAATTCTGCCTATAGCCAAGAACAATGTGGCGCAAAGAATGGCGACAAGAATACTGACATTCTTCTCTGCTATACCGTTGTCAACTATGGCTTTGGTTAGGAATGGGAATATTAGACCAATACCAGAAAGAAGGATAAGCGAGAAAACAGCCCAAGACAGTTGTTTCCAGCGAGGCTTAATATATTTCAGCAGGGACAGTTTGCCTTTCTTCTTCGGGGCCGTTATTTCTGTGTTTATGTTCTCCGGCTTTAATAATAATGCGAATCCGTCAGAACAATTCGAGGAGATAAATCCGTCAAAAAACTCCTGGTGGCTATAACGGATTTTCCCCATTGCCGGGTCGACAACATACACATTGCCCGATGATGTTTTATAAACAACAATAAAATGGTTTTGTCGCCAATGAACAATAAACGGGAAGACTTCTTGAGGGAGATTGACGAATTCTTCTTTATTCAACCGTATGGCTTGTGTTGTGAACCCTATCCGTTCCGCGGAGCGATTCAGCCCATATAGCGACAATCCACTTTTGGTGTTACTGCAATATGCTTTTATGGCTTCCATTGTTGCATGGAAGCCATAAAAGTGTGTAATCATTGCAAGGCAGGCTGCACCGCAGTCCTCTTGCTCACGCTGGTAGATAACGTGGAAGTGGCTCATTAGTCACGTTTATATGGCTACATCTTTTGCATTTCTTGACGCTGTTTTCTTTGAGATTGCGAGTCAGAACCCGTGTTGGCACTATCATTGCCAACAGATTTACTGGGGTCATTGTTTGTGCACTTGCAAGGACAGTTGCATGTTCCGCAATCTGCGCTACAGTTTTCCGGCATTACACCGCCATTCAGACGCATCTGTTCCTCAGTAGTGAGCTGACGCAGATTGGTTAATTTGAAATCTTTCATAATTCCGTACGATTGCATAATAATAATCAATGCTTTATAATGCCATATATCAGGCATTCATCTTTTGTTTGACCGCATCTTTTGCATCATTAACATTGTCGTCGGATCCCTCTTTTACGCAGCTGCATGTGCATTTACTGCAGCTTGTTGTTTGGGGAGCAGCGCCGCCATTCAAATGAAGTTGCTCCTCTATGGAGAGTTCACGCAAGTTGTTCAATTTGAAATCTTTCATAACATTATTTTTTAATTGTTAAACTTTTTTTTTCGCTGCAAAAATAGTAACATTCTTCTATTGTAACCTTGCCCGATATGGGGAGACTGCCCCTATCGGGGAA
>JAZNSV010000118.1:0-6895 GCA_045591485.1 Bacteroidales bacterium
CCAGCCGCTGATACAGGCGCTGGCCGCCAAGGCCGGCAAGCAGTACGGCAGCGACGAACAGGCCGACATAGCCATGCGCGTCTGCGCCGACCACCTGCGCGCCGTCAGCTTCTCCATTGCCGACGGACAGCTGCCCTCCAACGTCAAGGCAGGCTACGTCATACGCCGCATCCTGCGCCGCGCCGTCCGCTACGGCTACACCTTCCTCGGATTCAACGAGCCCTTCATGAGCACCCTCGTGCCCATACTCGTAGGCCAGATGGGCCACCAGTTTCCCGAGCTGCAGAAGCAGCAGGAGCTCATACAGCGCATCATCCTCGAAGAGGAGCAGGCCTTCCTGCGCACCCTCGCGGGCGGCATCAAGCGCTTCGAGGAATACGCCGCCAAATGCGGCAACAAGGTGGTCGACGGCGACTTCGCCTTCGAACTCTTCGACACCTACGGCTTCCCCGTCGACCTCACCCAGCTACTGGCCTCGGAGAAGGGCATGAGCGTGGACATGGAAGGCTTCAACCGCGGTCTGGCCGCCCAGAAAGAGCGCAGCCGCGGCGCCGCCAAGGTGGAGAGCGACGACTGGCAGGAGCTCCTGCCCGGCATCGAGCAGGAATTCGTCGGCTACGACACGCTCGAGGCCGACGTGCGCATCGCACGCTACCGCCACGTGAAGGCCAAAGACAAAGAATTCTACCAGCTGGTGTTCGACCGCACCCCCTTCTACGGCGAGAGCGGCGGCCAGGCCGGCGACACGGGCGGGCTGGTATGTTGCAACACTGTTGCAACACACAACCCAACACGCATCATAGGCACCAAGAAAGAGAACGGGTTGACGGTACACATCGTCGAGCAGCTGCCCGACGACCTCACGGCCACCTTCCACGCCGCCGTCGACGCCGACAAGCGCCAGGCCACAGCCTGCAACCATAGCGCCACCCACCTCATGCACCACGCCCTGCGCCAGGTGCTGGGCGACCATGTGGAGCAGAAAGGCTCCAGCGTCGACTGCGAGCGCCTGCGCTTCGACTTCAGCCACTTCGCCAAGCTCAGCCACGAAGAGATACGCGATGTGGAGCGCCGCGTCAACGAGATGATACGCCAATGCCTGCCCCTCGAGGAGCACCGCGCCATGCCCATAGACGAAGCCCGCAAGCTCGGCGCCATGGCCCTCTTCGGCGAGAAATACGGCGACAGCGTGCGTGTGGTCAAATACGGCCCCAGCATCGAGTTCTGCGGCGGCACCCACGTGCAGAACACCGGCATGATAGGTTCGTTCCGCATCGTCAGCGAGGGCGCCGTGGCCGCCGGCATGCGCCGCATCGAGGCCGTCACGGCCAAGGCAGCCACCGACTACGCCGACCACCAGCAGGAGCAGCTGGCCGCCATAGCCGAATGCCTCAAAGGCGGCAAAGACCCACTGGCAGCCATACAGAAGCTGCAGGACGACGCTGCCGCACTGAAAGCCGAGGTTGAAACCCTCAAAAAAGAGAAAGCAGCCGGCATGACCCGCGACATAGCCGCCAAGCTCGCCGCCAGCCCAGTGCTCGTCGAGCGCATGGACACCGATGTCAACACGCTGAAAGACGCCGTCATGGCACTGCGCGCCGAACATCCGCAGATGGCCGTGGTGCTGGGCAGCGTCAGCGCCGGAAAACCCGCCCTGCTCATCGTGCTGGGCCAGGAGCGCGTCGACGCCGGCCTCAACGCAGGCCAGATGGTTCGCACCCTGGGCAAAGAAATACAGGGCGGCGGCGGCGGCCAGGCCCACTTCGCCACCGCAGGCGGCAAGAACCCCGACGGACTCGACAAGGCCCTCAGTATGGCAAAAGAAATGCTGTAATCTTCCCAAAGGCCAAGAGTCAGAGAAACAACATACGCCAACCCCTATGCCACTCACCTTCGACCTGCAGGCCACTTGCGGCGGTGCCCGCGCCGGCATGATACACACCGACCACGGCAATATCGCAACACCGATATTCATGCCCGTGGGCACCGCAGGCTCGGTTAAAGCAGTGCATCAACACGAACTGCGCAACGATATTGGCGCCCAGATTATTCTGGGCAACACATACCACCTCTACCTCCGCCCCGGATGCGACATTCTGCGCCAAGCGGGCGGCCTGCACAAATTCAACGGCTGGAACCGTCCGCTGCTGACCGACAGCGGCGGATTCCAGGTCTTCTCGCTGGCTGCCAACCGCAAACTTAAAGAAGAGGGCTGCACCTTCCGCAGCCACATCGACGGCAGCCGACACCTCTTCACCCCCGAAGGTGTGATGGACATCGAACGCATAATCGGAGCCGACATCATGATGGCCTTCGACGAATGCTGCCCAGGCGATGCCGACAAACGCTATGCCCAACGTTCAATGGAACTTACACACCGATGGCTCGACCGATGCTTGAAGCGGTTCAACGAGACAGAACCCCTCTACGGCCACCATCAGGCGCTGTTTCCGATAGTGCAGGGCTGCCAGTATGCCGACCTTCGCAGAATATCGGCCGAATACATTGCCGGCAAAGACCCCGAAGGCTGCGCCATCGGAGGCTTGGCCGTCGGCGAGCCGACAGAGGTGATGTACGAGATGATCGAGGTGGTGAACGCCATACTGCCCAAAGACCGCCCGCGCTACCTGATGGGTGTGGGCACACCACAGAACCTGCTGGAAGCCATAGACAGAGGCGTGGACATGTTCGACTGCGTGATGCCCACCCGCAACGGCCGAAATGGACTCATCTTCACTGCAGAAGGCACCATCAACATCAAAAACAAAAAATGGGAGTCGTGCTTCGAGCCGGTAGAGGGTCTTTTCGCACAAGAGACGCACGATGCACCCGGGGCGTCATCAACACCCGGCAACACCCCTCAAGACTCGGCGCTGAACGGCTACACACTTGCCTACCTGCACCACCTTATACGCGCAGAGGAAATACTTGGTCTTCAGATATGTTCGATAATCAACCTAAAGTTCTACTTGTGGCTTGTGGGCGAGGCAAGGCGCCGCATTTGCCAAGGCGACTACGCAGCATGGAAAAACTCGATGCTGTCCAAACTGGGTCGCCGACTCTGAGATTGTTTGAAAAAATGTTGATATCTTCTTGTTGAGACCGCGGCCCAAATGGCCAAATATATGTATTTTTGTGGTCTCAAACAAATATCCGCAGATGTTCGACTTTCATCTCTTTCTGACTGATACACACGCTATTGTGCTGGCTGCCGCAATGCTGGCCGCTTTGATATATTTGGGTTTGTACTACGGACTCTACTACATGCGCGTTGGGCGCCACCACACCAAAAACAATGCCGACGGCGGAAACGGGGCCGCAGCCCTGCCGCCGGTGAGCGTGGTGCTGACAGCCCACAACGACGCAGCGTGGCTCAAAGAGAACCTGGTCTACCTGCTGGAGCAGGAATACCCTGATTTCGAAGTTGTAGTGGTCGACTACCTGAGCAAGGACGACACCGCCGGCGTGCTGCAATTGCTGCGCGAGTACTACCCCAAGCTGAAGGTGGTGCCCTTTGTGGGCGACATCTCGGTGCGCGAAGGCGTCACGTCGTTTGCCGACGTCAACCTCTTCCAGGGCAAGAAATATCCGCTGAGCATCGGCATCAAGAGCGCCAAAAACGACATACTGATGCTGGCCGACCCCGACTGCACGCCGAAGAACCTGCAATGGCTCAAGGGCATGGTGCAGGGCTACGCCAAAAAAGACACGCAGATTGTGCTGGGCTACTGCGGCGTGAAGCGCACGAAGACCCTTCTGGGAGCGCTGCAGCAATACGACGCACTGAGCTACGGAGCCTCGTATCTGGGCGGCGCGCTGATGGGCCACCCGCGCACAGGGTCGGGCCGCAACCTGAGCTACCGCCGTTCGTTCTTTTTCAAGCAAGGGGCTTTCATAAGCCACTACGACGTGGCCGACGGCAGCGACGACCTCTTTGTGTACCAGAACGCCAACAAGCGCAACACAGCCATCTGCATAGAGAACGACGCCTGCCTGACGGCAGAGCCGAAGAAGACTTTCGCCGCATGGCACGAAGACCGCGTGCGGCGCGTGGCCACCCGCAACCGCCACAGCCTGATGCACCGGTTGGCCGAAGACCTGCCAGCGCTGGCCAACGTGGTGTTCTATGCCGCCGCCGCGCTGCTCATCGTGGGCGGCAGCCTGCCATGGATTGTCACAGCAGCAGTGGCAGCAATCAAGTGGGCATGGCAAATAGTCTGTTTTTCAAGACTTACGCGCCGTTTCGACGGTGGATACATCCACTTCGCCGCCCCGGTGATGGAAATTTATTTTATCATTGCAAATACTATTTTAATACTTTTGCCGTTACATAGCAACAGAAAGTTCAAAAAATAGGTGGAAACGACAGCAACAACCGAACGGATGAAACACGACTACCAGCTCGTGTGCGCCGCCCGCGACCAAGGTAGCCACAAGGCCTATGCCGACCTTATGGCCGCCTATCGCGAACCGCTGTATCTGTTGCTGCTGCGCATGACCCACAACACCACCACCGCCGCCGACCTCACGGTGGACACCTTCAGCAAGGCATTCCTTCAGCTGCACCGCTATGCCCCGACAGGCACCTTCAGTTCGTGGCTCTATACCATAGGCGTCAACACCTATATAGACCACCTGCGCCGCCGGAGGCTCGACACGGTGCCCCTGAGTTCAACCGAACGCACACCGGACGGAGAATATATAGAATATCAGATACCCTCGAACAGTCCCAACCCGGAAGAGGCCATGATGCGCATAGAACGCGACGAGAAGCTGCGCCAGGTGGTGGCCGAGCTAAAGCAGCCCTACCGCCAGATAGTGGAGATGCGCTACTACGACGACCTCAGCTACGAGGAGATAGCCCAGAAGCTGGGTGTGCCCATCGGCACGGTGAAGATACGACTCTCGCGTGCCAAAGGACTGATGGCGGCCATACTGCAACGGAAAGGAGGCCTCGCATGAAGCAGGCGCTCGCTATACTGGCAATGCTGACGCTGGCCACGGCTACAGCCGCAGCCGACGACGGCAAACCTCCGAGTAGCACGGGCCTGTCGGTATTTGCCAATGCAGGCGGATTTTGGGCGTCGAGCAACAACGCCAACTTCTATTCGGGCCGGCCAGAAAACCCCAACACCATCAATCGTGTGCTCCACAGCAACACCTACGGCACCCAGATTTGGAACTCGCTGGTGATGCAGGGGCTCATATCGCCATCTGCCATAGGCAGCTACGAGCAGCTGCAGGTGGTGGAATATCCCGACATGTACTACCGCACAAGCTACCAGGTGGGGTTGGGCATACGCTACGACTACGCTTCAGGGCTGGGCTGGCTTCTGCGATTCGACCTTGCCCGGCTGCAGGCGCTGGGGGCATTCAACCTCAGCAGCGAAAACGGCGCCGGCATACTGGGCAGCGACCAATACATACGCTGCGGCATGCTCGGCAAAGAAGACCGCATCAACATCGATATTGCCTTAACCTACCGGGTGGTGCTCACCCAGACTCTCGAGTTCGAGGTGGACCTGGGCGCATGCCTCGTCAACAGCAAGGTGAAAGACAACCTGATGGAGATAGGCGGCAACACATACTCCATACTTGACCTCTGGGGCGGCCGCACACCCGACGCAGGTGTGGGCAGCTACGAATACATAAACCAAGGCGGCATCGGCTACGGAGTGCTGATGAGCGCCCTGCTGGGCTATCGCATCAACGGCCTGGGTGCCATGCGCCTGGGCTACACCTGCTACCAGACACGCACCGTGCTCGAAGGCTACAGCGGCTGGGGTTGGCAGCACATGCTCGGCATACGAATAGAAATGAATAACTTTAGCCTATAACAAACACAAGATGATAACATTCACCAACCTTGCAGACAGCGACCATTCGCACTTTGCACAAGAATTGTTCGAAGAGGCGTTCCCGGAACAGGAACGCCCGCCCTTCAGTAGTCTCCGGCACAGAGATGCCGGCAAATTCCATTTTCTCGTGGCCGAAAACGGCGACGAGCCGGTAGGCATACTTACCTACTGGACATTCGACGATCTGGTATACATAGAGCACTTCGCCATAGCCGAAGAGCTCCGCAACCAGGGGCTTGGCAAGGCCACGTTCCTCAATTTTCTCTCGCAGCAGCAGGAGCAGGTGGTGCTCGAAGTGGAGCTGCCCCGCACCGAAGAAGCCGAACATCGCGTGGAGTTCTACGCCAGCATGGGCCTGTTCCAGAACCCGCAGCCCTACGTGCAACCGCCATATCGCAAAAACGGCCAAAGCGTGGAGATGATAATCATGAGCAAATACGAGTTGGATGATGACGAATTTTCCGAAATTCAGGCCTTGCTGTACCGCGAAGTATACGGAGTAAAGGAAAACTGAAGCAAAAAAAATCGCCATAAACGATATTGTAATAGTGCAACTTACGGCGAATAGATAAAAATTTTTCAAAAAAAATTTGGTCAGTATTGAAAATGTTCGTACTTTTGCACTCGCTTTCAGGGAAAGAAAAGCCCGAAAACAAAGGAAGCAAAAAGATGGCTCCTTAGCTCAACTGAATAGAGCATCTGACTACGGATCAGAAGGTTGCAGGTTTGAATCCTGCAGGAGTCACAAGCACAAGAGAATGTCTGGAAAGACATTCTCTTTGTTTTTGTCTGCAGCAGAACGAAATACGCGAGACGAAACATTTTTTTTGCCATATTGTTTTTTTTATATATATTTGCACCCACATACGAATCAATGCGAATAAAGATAACCATACTGATACTGACGTTGCTGGCAGCTCTGACGGCCACAGCGCGCGAGCGCGACACCCTGGGGGCGGATATGCAGGTGATGTTCGAGGAAAACCTCGGTCAATGGGATGCCCGTGTGCGCTACCGCGCCCAGATGCACGACGCCG
>JAZNSV010000119.1:0-7032 GCA_045591485.1 Bacteroidales bacterium
TCGCCAAGCGCGCCCTCGAGGTGGTGGAGGACGACACCATCCGCTTCCACCCCGCCAAGTTCAAGAACACCTACCGCCACTGGCTGGAGAACATCAAGGACTGGTGCATCAGCCGCCAGCTCTGGTGGGGCCACCGCATACCAGCGTGGTATCTGGAGAAGGACGGCCGCGTGGAGACCATCGTGGCCCTCAACGAAGAAGAGGCCCGCAAGGTGGCCGCCGAAAAGTACGGCTACACCGGCGCCCTGCGTCAGGACGAGGACGTGCTCGACACCTGGTTCTCCTCCTGGCTCTGGCCCATCTCGCTCTTCGACGGCATCCGCAACCCCGACAACCCCGAGATCAAGTACTACTATCCCACGGCCGACCTCATCACCGCTCCCGACATCATCTTCTTCTGGGTGGCCCGCATGATCATGGCCGGCGAGGAGTACCGCAAAGACGTGCCATTCCACAACGTCTACTTCACCGGCATCGTGCGCGACAAGCTGGGCCGCAAGATGAGCAAGAGCCTCGGCAACAGTCCCGACCCCATCGAGCTCATAGAGAAATACGGCGCCGACGGCGTACGCATGGGCATGTTGCTCACCGCTCCCGCTGGCAACGACCTGCCCTTCGACGAAAGCATCTGCGAGCAGGGCCGCAACTTCAGCAACAAGCTGTGGAACGCCATGCGCCTGGTCAGCGGATGGCAGATTGGCGACGAGCAGCAGAGTCAGGAGAATGCCGTCGCCGTCCAGTGGATGGAGCAGCGCATGGCAAAGGTGCTCGAAGAGGTGGAGAAAGACTTTGAGCAATACCGCCTCAGCGAGGCCCTCATGGCCACCTACAAGCTGGCCTGGGACGACTTCTGCTCGTGGTACCTCGAGATGGTCAAGCCCGCCTTCGGCAACCCCATCGACCGCGAGACCTACGACGCCACCATAAGCATCTTCACCCGTCTGATGCTCATGCTCCACCCCTTCATGCCCTTCGTCACCGAAGAGCTGTGGCACATACTGCAGGGCCTGGGCAAGAGCGCAGAGCAGAAGAATATGCTCGACACCAACTTCAGCATCATGAACCAACACATGCCCACCAGCGTCTACTACGACCAGCGGCTGCTCGACGAGTTCGACACCGCCCGCGAGGTTATCGCCGGTGTGCGCAACATACGCAACACGCGCAACCTCTCGCCCAAAGAGGCGCTGGAGGTGAGCTATATCGCGAGCGACGAGCGCTTCCGCATCGACCGCCTCGAGGGCATCATCCGCAAGCTGGGCAATGTGAGCGCGGTGAATGTCATCACCGAGAAACCTGCCGGCGCCCTCAGCTTCATGATCGGCACCACCGAGTGCTTCGTGCCCATGAGCCAGAACGTCAACAAAGAAGAGGAGCTCAAGAAGCTGCAAGACGACCTGAAATACGCCGAAGGCTTCCTGGCCAGCGTCATGAAGAAACTCTCGAACGAGAAGTTCGTCAATGGCGCCCCGGCGGCGGTCATCGAGAAAGAGCGCAACAAACAGCGCGACGCCGAGACCAAGATAGCCGCCCTCAAGGCGCAGATCGATTCGCTGAAGTGAAAAATGAAAAATGAAAAATGAAAAAGGCAGGCGCATCGCATGATGCGCCAGCCTTTTCAATTCTCAATTCTCACTGGGCCAGCTGGCGCCAGCGCTCGACCTCCTGCTCGGCAGCCTTCACATTCTGCTGAGCCTCGGAGCTCTTCTGCTGGGCGTCGCTCTTCTTGCCCTTGTTCTTCTCGATTTCGCTCTCAAGGGATTTGATGTCGTTCTGCAGGTCCGAAATCTTGCCTTTCAGCTTCTCGATTTCAGACTTCTTGTCCTCGATTTTCTTCTGTGCCGAAGCGATGTCCTTCTCCAACCCGGTGACCACCGAAGCGGCCGAAGCGGCGGCCTTCTCGGCCTTCTTCAGGTTTTCCTGCTCGGCTTCCATCTTCTGCATGGCGTCGTAGCGGTTCATGTAGGGCACCATGCTCTCGACAAACTGGCGCACGCTGTTGCGCAAAGCGGTCTGGTCGATGGTGAGGTCGCTGCTGATGGCACACACGGTCACCACAGTCACCTTGTCCTTCTTCTTGCCCTGCTCCTCGACCTTGGTATAGAGGCTCACCGGAGTGGTGGTGATCTCGGGGCACACCTGGTCGAGCGCGGCGATGTAGCCCTCGCTCTTCTTGGTCTTCAGTTTCATGTCTTTCAGACGCTGATTGACAGCATCCTGCACTACCTTGACATCCTTGTCGAGGCTCACCGTATAGGCCGGAGCCGTCAGAATGCCGATATTGACAGTCGTCTCTTGCACATTCTGTGCACTCACGCTCAGCGCCACCAGCGCCGCAGCCAGCACAAGCAATCCTTTTTTAATCATAATAATCTGTGTTTTAAAATGTTGATATTAACTTTTAACAATATGTCGTACTGCAAAAATACGAAATAATTCCAATTGTGCAACAACATTTTCATCTTGATTGTCGCAAGACGCCCCCCCCCCTCCCTGCGTCTCTGTTCGGAATGCCGCCGCATTCTGTCCGGGATGCAAAGCACTCTAAGCCATACCAAAACCGTAGCAAAACCATGCCAACTCTATAAAATAATAGAGATGATATAGAGATGGTATAGAGTTGATAGCTCTCAGTCCAGAACCAGACAGCATCAATCGAGGGTCGTGAAGCGTGCATTGACGATGGCGATGCACGGGAGCGCCTAACGGGCAAACACCCCAGCCGAAAATCCACAAGGCGAAACATATAGCCGACTGAAGCGAATATATTTTGCCATATCGTTTTTATTTCGTACCTTTGCCGCACAAAAATTTTGAAACAAACAAGTTTAATAAGTTAACAGATATGAATTTACCGAAAATCCACTCCATCACCAAGAAGATACTTGTGGCCCTGGTGGGCGCATTCCTTCTTGTATTCCTACTGTTCCACGCAACAGCCAACCTTTTCGTACTGCGCCACGACGACGGCGCATGGTACTCGGCATTCTGCCACTTCATGGGCACCAACTACATCGTGAAGATATTCGAAGTGATACTGCTCGGAGTCTTCGTGCTGCACATGCTGCTGACGCTGTGGCTTGTGGTGACCAACCGCATGGCCCGCCCCACTCGCTACCACGAAGCCCAGAAATCTAAAACCCACACCACGTCGAAACTCATGATGTGGACCGGCATAGTCATCTTCGCCTTCCTGGTGATGCACTTCTGCCAGTTCTACTTTGTCAAGATCGGCTGGGTCAAAGGCCAGTACATGGTCGAGACCGCCAAGCTGCAAGACCCCGAGATGCTGCAGATGCTGCAGCTGAGCCAGCAGTACGGCATGACACCCGAAGAGATGATCGACGAGATGGAAGCCCAAGCCGCCATGTATACCGACGAAAACGGCGACGACGAAGAGACGGCACAATACATCGCCTCGATGCGCGACAAGCTGGAGGTGATGAACATAGTGCAGCGCGCCTACGAGGAAGGCAACTTCAGCCAGGACCAGAAGTGGATACGCCACCTCAACTACGACGAACGGCAGACGCTACGCCGCGTGATGCCCGATAGCAAGCCCGAGCCCGACTTCTACTTTATGGTGCGCGAGCTCTTCCACAACCCGCTCATGGTGCTGCTCTACCTCATCACCTTCGTGGCCCTTTTCATGCACATGCGCCACGCATTCCCGTCGGCCTTCCAGACCCTCGGCCTGAACAACTACAAGTACAACCGCGCCATCGAAATCTGCGGCACCGTCTACGCATGGCTCATCTGCCTGATGTTTGCCGCCGTGCCGATACTCGTTTTCCTCGGACTATAATATTCAATTTGTAACCTTCAATTATCCATTCGCAATGAATCTCGATTCCAAGATACCCGAAGAGACTCGTTCTGCGAATATTTTAAGAGTTCTCCGCGCGTGTTCCTTTACCGCCATCCTGCTAACACTGCAGGGGTGCGGTATGGTGGGCAGTATGTACTATCCACAGCTGGCCGAGGTACCACTCATTGCTGGAAAGGGCGACACCCGTGCATCGGCCTCCATCAACGGTATCGGCGCCGATGCGACCATCAGCACTGGCCTTTCCAACCATCTGTCCATGCAGCTCTCAAGCAGCATACATCAGAACGAAAACATATTCTATCACCACGCAGCCCTCGGCTACTATACCAGTTTCGAACACTTCGGCGCAGAAGGTTATCTGGGTTTTGGATTTGGCAGCGGCAATGTTAACAACCCCGGCGAAGGTTATGCCACACATGGCACCTACATACTGCCATTCGTTCAAGTAAACCTTGGTTGGCGCAATCTCACCAAGGCTCACATCGATTGCGGAGTTGCCTTTAAATATGGCCGCATGTCGCCAAATTTCAGAATTTCATACGAGACATGGCACGGAGACACCCAGACCACGACGTACTCATCTGGGACATACTCAAGTATCAACAATCTGTTCGAGCCGCAGGTGTTCTTCCACATCGGCGGAGAAAAGGTAAAATACAGTCTACAAATCGGCATGAGCATTTTAGACGATATGCTATACTACAAAGACAACAATGCATACGTCGTGCCATACAACCCATTGACCATGTCTATGGGTGTCACGTTTTTTTTAACGACAAATGATAATGATTGACAATGGCACATACTATTCAAACACTTGTACCAAGCAACTTAGAACAATAAAATAATTCGCGGTAAACATAAAGAATACGTCAAAACAATAAATAAGCAAGAATAGGACAATCTGAAACAATAACTATAACTATGATATTAGATCCAAAGATACCGGAAGGGCCCCTTAGCCAGAAGTGGACCAATTACAAAGCAGTGCAAAAGCTGGTGAACCCGGCCAACAAGCGCAAACTGGACATCATCGTCGTCGGTACCGGTCTGGCCGGTGCCTCGGCAGCCGCCAGCCTCGGTGCATTAGGTTTCCATGTGGACATCTTCTGCATCCAGGACTCGCCGCGCCGCGCCCACAGCATCGCAGCCCAGGGCGGCATCAACGCCGCCAAGAACTACCAGAACGACGGCGACAGCGTGGAACGTCTGTTCAAGGACACCATCAAGGGCGGCGACTACCGCGCCCGCGAGGCCAACGTCTACCGCCTGGCCGAGGTCAGCGGCAACATCATAGACCAATGCGTGGCGCAGGGTGTGCCCTTCGCCCGCGACTATAGCGGCCTGCTCGACAACCGCTCGTTCGGCGGCGCACAGGTGAGCCGAACCTTCTACGCCCGCGGCCAGACCGGCCAGCAGTTGCTGCTGGGTGCCTACGGCGCCCTGAGCCGCGAGATTGCCCGCGGCACCGTGGTGCTGCACGAGCGCCACGAGATGATGGACCTCGTCATTGTACCCGACAAAGACGGCAAGCCCCGTGCCCGCGGCATCATTGCCCGCAACCTCGTCACCGGCGAGCTGGAGCGCTATGCCGCCCATGCCGTCGTGGTGGCAAGCGGCGGTTACGGCAACGTCTACTACCTCTCGACCAACGCCATGAACAGCAACGGCAGCGCCGCCTGGGTGTGCCACCGCCGCGGTGCCGCCTTCGCCAACCCCTGCTACGTGCAGATACACCCCACCTGCATCCCCGTGCACGGCGACTACCAGTCGAAGCTCACGCTGATGAGCGAGAGCCTCCGCAACGACGGCCGCATCTGGGTGCCCAAGAAGAAAGAGGACGCCGAGGCCATCCGCCGCGGCGAGAAAAGCCCCCTCGACATCGCCGAGGAGGACCGCGACTACTACCTGGAGCGCCGCTACCCTGCCTTCGGCAACCTGGTGCCCCGCGACGTGGCCAGCCGCGCCGCCAAGGAGCGCTGCGATGCCGGCTACGGCGTAGGCCCCACGGGCCTGGCCGTCTACCTCGACTTTGCCGACGCCATCAAGCGCCTCGGCCGCGACGTGGTGGAACAGAAATACGGCAACCTCTTCCAGATGTACTATAAGATTGTCGACGCCGACCCCTACAAGGTGCCGATGATGATCTACCCCGCCATCCACTACACCATGGGCGGCCTCTGGGTCGACTACGAGCTGCAGACCACCATCCCCGGCCTCTTCGCCGCCGGTGAAGCCAACTTCAGCGACCACGGCGCCAACCGCCTCGGTGCCTCGGCCCTCATGCAGGGCCTGGCCGACGGCTACTTCGTGCTGCCCTACACGCTGCAGAACTACCTGGCCGACCAAATCTACGTGGGCAAGATCAAGGCCGAAGGTCCCGAGTTCGACGAGGCCGAGTCCAATGTGCGTGCCCGCCTCGACGGCCTGATGGCCATCGCCGGCAAACCCGGAACTTCCGGAGAATCCGGAGCCGCCGCACAGCATTCCGTGAACCACTACCATAAGGCCCTGGGCCGCGTGATGTGGGAGTACTGCGGCATGGCCCGCAGCAAGGAGAGCCTGGCCACCGCCAAGGAGAAGATTGCCGAGCTGGAAGCCGACTTCTACCAGCATGTCTTCATCCCCGGCAAGGCCGCCGAGATGAACCCCGAGCTGGAGAAAGCCTACCGCCTGACCGACTACTTCGAGCTGGCACGCCTCATCGTCGACGACGCCACCCAGCGCGAAGAGAGCTGCGGCGGACACTTCCGCGTGGAGCACCAGACCGAGGACGGCGAAACCCTCCGCGACGACCAGAACTTCATGTTCGTCGCCGCATGGGAGTACCAAGGCCACGACAAACCCGAGGTGATGTACAAAGAGCCCCTCAACTACGAGTACATTAAGATTGTGAAACGTAATTATAAATAAAAAGTAGTAAGCTGTAAGCTTTAAGTTTTAAGTGGCTACGCGGGTCGCAGCGTTTCACTTAAAGCTCACAGCTTAAAACTCAAAAATCAAAGGACAATGAAATTCACACTACATATTTGGCGCCAGGAGAATGCCCGCGCCAAAGGGCACTTCGAGACCTACGAGATCGACAACATCAGCGCCGACTGCTCGTTCCTCGAGATGCTCGACCAGCTCAACGAGAAGCTGGTCAACGACCATATTACCCACCCCGTCTGCTTCGACAACGACTGCCGCGAAGGCATCTGCGG
>JAZNSV010000120.1:0-2144 GCA_045591485.1 Bacteroidales bacterium
GCGGCACGCCGCGTCTCTACAGATGGGGTGCGTCGGCGTTTTTTTTCTCGCTTACCAGGTGCGGCACGCCGATGGGCATTTATTTCCGCTGAGGACAGCGCGGCACGAGGGCTTCGATTTCGCGACGGCGGCTTTCGGGCGGCGGCTCGCCGTGGTCGAGGTTCGAGGTGCGGAAGGCGCGTCCGCGGGCGTCGGTGAAGAGGGTCACTGTGACCTCCCAGCAGCGCGGGCCGCCGGCCACGCGGCAGATGGGCGACGTGCGCCCGAGGAGCAGGCGCACAAGGTAGCGCAGCTCGTTCTGGTAGTGCAGCCACACGACGGGCATGCGCTGACGCATGGGGTCGTCGGCATGGCGGAAGTAGCCGAAGCCCTGGCGCAGGTCGAGCTCGACATCGGGGCGGGCGGCCACGTAGCCCTTGGCCACGAGGTCGTGGCAGAAGTCGTCGACGGCGCCGAGGGTGGCGTCGTTGACGCTCCATCCGGCCTCAAATCGGAGTGCGGCAACGGGCGGGGCCGGCGGACGGGGGCTGCGGACGCTGGCATCGGAATGGCATTCGAGGGGCGGCACCACGGTAGAGGCCAGGCGCCGCTGCAGGGCCGCAATGCGGTCGACACGGTCGAGACAGGCCTCGCCGAAGCCGACGTCGGCATGGTGCAGGGCTGCGGCATGGAGTATGGCGCGCTGGTCGTCGTAGGAGCGTCCGCTGCGCACAAGGGCATCGTGCACGGCGGCGGCAAGGTCGGCCCCGGAAAGGTCGGCCCCGGAAAGGTCGGCCTCCAAGGTGCCGGCATCGACACCATATTGCTCTATCAGCCATTGCGACAACAACATACGACTTAATTCTACGATACCCGGTGCATAGTTTTCAGCGATGCAAAGGTAGACATAATTTTTGAATAATGCAAGCAGAATGCAAGTGAAATGCAAAAAGATATGCATCTGCAATGCGAGTGCGGGCAACGACAGGGCCGGAAGGTTGGAAATGGCCGATTTTTGCAACCGGTTACTGCAGAACCGGAAAGCATCAATCAACCATCGAAAAAAGAAAGGAGCAAAACAATGATGACCAAAGACGAACTGGACGAAATACTTCGTGTGCTGGAGATCGACGTGGACGCGCCAGCCAACCAGGTGTATGTGTTTTTCGTGAGGCCCGACGGACGGGTGGACAACTTCAGCCTGACGGTGCGCAAGGGGCGCAAGATGAGCGACGCACAGATCGAGACGCTGATGCGGCGCGAGTACCCCTCGACGCGCGAGGGCACGGTGCTGGCGGTGGAGCGCCCCGAATGGCGCCCCAAGGAGCAGCAGTGGCTCGACACCACGGAGGCGTGCAACCTGCTGAAGGTGAGCGAGCGGACGCTGCGCTACTGGCGAGAGAAAGGGTATCTCACGGCACATCAAATGGGCTACGGCAGAGTGTACTACAGCCGGCAAGAGATAGACTGCCTGATAGAGAGCAACGCCCTGCAGGAGAACGGCAGGATAGACAAGACGGCGGTGTAATTTTCTTCGAACACGAATTGACATGAATTAACCACGAATTATCATGAATTTTTGTTTCCGATATTTTATGGTCATTCATGACAATTTGTGATACATTCACGGTAATTCGTGTTAAACGGCAAAAAGCGGCAAAGGGCGGCAAAGAGCGGCAAAGAGCGGAAGATTCTGGCCTTGCCGCCCAAAAGGCCTTATATTGGTTGGTGTCAACAGTCGCGACGCTGACAGCAAACAAAAAACCAATTCGTTCAACAAATCAAAAAAACAAAAATTATGGCAACATTCAAGAAAGGAATCCTGGGCGGATTCAACGGCAAAGTGGGAACAGTTATCGGCTACCGCCGCTACGGCAAAGACATCATGCGCTCGATAGCGAGCCATGTGCGCGACCGCAAGAGCGACACGCAGCTCATGAACCGCATGCGCTTCAAAGAGACCATCAGGCTGAGCAAAGCCTTCGCCAAGGCGACGAAGGTGGGCCTGGAGCTCTCGGCCCTCAACAACCAGCGCACCACGGGGAACGACTTCTTCAGCCTGAACTGGGAGTACGTGACCCTGAACAGCGAAGGTGTACTGGCGGTGGACTACAGCAAGCTGCGCCTGAGCGTAGGCTCGATGACGGCACCGGCGTTCGGCACCC
>JAZNSV010000121.1:0-4872 GCA_045591485.1 Bacteroidales bacterium
AAAGATACACATTTTTCCGCAATCAAGGGAGAAGCCGCATTTTTTTTGCGCTTCTCCTTTGAAAGTTTAAAGGCTTCCGCGCTCCTTTTTCTGTTTTTGACCAAAGTGTTGCATTTATGAGTTGAACTTAAGAAATGTTAAAATTTCATAAAAAAAGCAACGGCAGTGGTAACAAAACACCACATTTAGCGTCTATATAGTCGGAGAAAACACAAATTAGGTCTAACAAAAACCGACACACTAATGAAAAAGACACTCCTTCTGGCGATGCTCACCCTCGTTGCCCTCACCGCCCACGCCCAGCACTTCGATTGGGTGAAAACCATTGACGGCTACGATGCCAGCCAAAGCAATGTCGGCAACAAGGTTGTCGGCTTGATGACCGACCGCGACGGCAACCTCTACATCTGCAGCAGTTACGGCTGGGGAGCATCGCTCTGCGGCGTCACGCTGCCCGACGCCGCGGACACAAGGAATATGGTGGTAGCCAAGATTTCGCCCGAAGGAGAGCTGGTGTGGCACAAGGAGGTCTACGGCCATCGCACGGGCATAGGAGTCAACAGCATGGTACCGCTGGGCGACACGGCCATGATGGTCTGTTTCAAGCTGTACCGACCTGGCTATAACGAGTGGATAGACCTCTTCGGCACTCGCTACGGGTCGCAGTACCACGACTTCGACAGCCTCTTCGTGGGGCCGGACAGCCTGCAGTTCTACAGCCTCTACCCCCTCTGTTTCGCCACCTTCAACCTCGACGGCGAGATAACAGAGATGCACTACCTTGCCAGGACATTCCTCGACCGCGACGGCAACCCCTTCACAGGAGTGCAAGAGATGCATCCGGAGGACTCGCTGAAGATACAGACCGACATCTATTTCGTCCCCAATGCAATCACCGTCGACCGAGAAGGAAACATCATCATCAGCCGGGCGGCTTCCGCCGACTTCATTTGGGGCTGGGAGCGGTGCGACACCTGCGTCAATCCGGATACGGCGACACAACTCAGCACCTGGAACGGGGAAATCAGCGGCATGCGCTATTATGTAGACGGCCGGCGTATCCACGATTTCATCGTTCCTTTCCAAGCCGAAGACTGGAATGCGCAGTTAATCAAGTTCACGCCGAACTTGGACAGCGTCCTCTTTTGCCGATACCAGGCCTACGACACCGTGGGTCACGGCATATCATCCGCGGTGCCGATGGTTTTCGACATGTGGAAAACCCAGTCGCTGGCATGCGACGACGAGGACAACATCTTCCTCTGCGGCACCGTGGAGTCGCCATTGGCAGGCGAACAACTTGACAGCTACAGGTTGTGGGACTCCGTCAGCCAGTCGTATCACATGGTGACGGTCTACGACACCGCCTACTATCGCGACATACTGCTCGACAGCCTCCGTCCCGACCTCCGCATACACACCGCCCATGGGCAGATGTACACCGGCTATGTGTTGAAATACAACCCCGACGGGGAGTTGCAATGGGTACACCAGCCACAGTTCGAGGTCGCCGTGGAACAGCCGATGTGGATGCCGCCTACCCCCAAGGGCTGCTACTACCGCTCGCTGCAAGCCACTAGCGTCGACAGCAGTATCTACATCCTCGCAAATTTCAGTACAGGAATTGCATACGACACCACCTGCTACAGCACCGTCAACTTTGGCCTTGGCGACACTGCCCAACACAGCTACAGAGGTGCCGGATTCGTGCGTCTGCGCTTCTCCGACGCGGCCTGGCTCGGCTCGGGATGTGCGCCGGCACCCTACGGTTCCCAGACCGAAGGCACCCTGGCCGTGCAGGAGAACCATGTGGCGATGCAGGTTAAATATCCCGGCATGCTGATAGGCAACGACACCGTCTACCGGAACCCGTCGGGCAATCTGGACGTGGCGACGCTGGCAATGGTGCATTTCGACAACGAGGGACGGCTGTTGAGCATCGCCGACTTTGGCAACAGCGATGCCAAGTCGCGCATAGGCCAGTGCCTGCTGCGCGACAGCATCCTCTACATGACCGGCGCCATAGCCAGCAATGCCTATCTTGGTGACGTCACCCTCTACGCCGGCGACAACAAAGGCTTCATAGTCAGATATGTCGACACTTCCTTTATGACCCCGTACGTACCGACAACCGACCCCATCGACCCCGGCGAGGTGAGCATCACGCTCGTGGAGGGTGGAAACGCTTTCGTGGCCTACCCCAACCCCTTCCGGCAGAAGGTGACCATCGAGGTGCAGGGTGGAGAGCCTCTGGCCGAGACCGCCTGGCTCACCGACCTCACAGGCCGCCGCCAGCAAGTCCGCCTCATCCCGCAAGGCCACTCAAGCAATAACACATTTACGCAATCACACAATCAAATCTACACCCTCGACCTCACCTCCCGCCCGCAAGCCACTTACCTCCTCACCCTCACCACCGCTGACGGCAAGCAGCACACCGTCCGCCTGCTGAAGCAATCGGATATCTTTACTCGATAATGAAAACGGATTTAGCAACGTTTCGCAAAGCGAACGCAGAACCAAACTTGTTTGAGTTATGCTGAGCCAAAGAAACGTCAACGAAGTTAAACGCACAAAAACAACACAACAATGACAAGAAAGACTCTCACCTTTGCGCTCTTTGCGCTGATTGCTATCACCGCCCACGCCCAGCACTTCGACTGGGCCAAGAGTTTTTATGGCTACGGTGACAAATACAGAAACTTTCCCTGCGGCCTGGTGGCCGACAGTGAGGGCAACACCTACCGACTGATGCAGGTGGGCAGAGGAGGCTGGCTCGACACCATCGATCCCTTCGAGGTCGTTACAAACCACAACCCCAGCGCCCTGCTGGTGAAGATGTCGCCCGACGGGCAGCACCTGTGGCACCGAATAATCAACCCGTGGCAGTATGGCGGCGACAGCGGCGTGGAGGTACACGACCTGCGAATGCTGGGCGACACGGCGCTGATGATGATGATTGACATACCCCTGCCATACACTGACAATGGCTATAGTACACCGATAGTGCAGACAAAGCTCTACTACCTCGACACATTGCTGACTACCAGTGAAACGCTGATGCCTACCGACAGTATCTACAATTGGCGGTGTACGGCTTTCATCACCTTGGGACTGGACGGCACGTTGCTGGAGCATCATTTTTTGCAGGTCACATATCTCGACAGCTTAGGGAATCCACTTATGGGGCGTTATGGGTCTGGGGTGTATGGCGTAGGTTTGAATGCCGGGCACTTCGATGTGGACAGTCGCGGCAATATCTATGTTGTTCGACGCGCAGAGGACATTGTCTACTCTGATTCGCTGCTGCATTTCCAAAACGGGGGACTGAGCGGCTATCGTTTTATGGTGGACGGCACACGGTTCCTTACCCATATACCGCCTTACAGCACCGGACGGTGGAACCAGCAGGTGCTGAAGTTCTCACCGCATTTCGACAGCCTGCTCGACGCCTCCTACATCGTAGGCGATGTGCCGGGGGCCGACTGGTATTTCACCCCGTGGCTCAACATCAACTCGTTCGATGTTCACAACGACCAGCTGTATTTCACCATTCAGGCAAAGTTTGACCACAACGGTATGCCCATAGCCCGCTCCAATGGGCTGCAGATTGAGGTGGATAGCATCGCATTTTACTCCGAATCCGGCTGTGTGCTTCGCCTCGACACGGGCCTGAACGCCGACTTGCTGATGCAGTTCAACTATGTGCCGCGCCCCGACGAGCTTTGGTCGGGGGTGATACTGAACGCCACCTGCGTCGATACCGCCACGGGCTCTCTGTTCGTACTGGGGCTTGCGGGCACGGACTCATACACTGGCAACGGCAATCCACACCAGTTTATCTACCGTGGCGACACGCTGGCCAACCGCAACGATGCCTTCTGGCTCCGCGTGGGAATTGACGATGGACGCTTCCTCTCCTATGGGCGGATTCACTCCAGCTGGGGCAGCTCAGAGGGGGGCTTGAGTATCGCGGCGCGCAACAACCGGGTGTTCGCACAAGTGGCCTACGGGGGCAGCGTCTTCTTTGCCGACACTTCCTTCTCCCTGGGTGCATCCCAGACAGGATTGGCGCTGGCGCAGTGGGACTACGACGGCCACGAGGTGGCGATATATCCCTTCCAATGCACCCATTCCGACAGCCAGGCAGGGCATCTGTTGCTGACGGATACGGTGGTGTATGTGACCGGCAACAGTTTCAACACTACCACCAACTTCGGAGGCATCGCTTGTGGTATGGGGCAATACATAGCCAAACTGGTCGACACCTCGATGCGGTCGTCATACGTCTACCCCGACCTCCACGCCAACCAGTCGATTGTATGGCCGGGAGGCAACATCCTTCACATTCCCAATCCGGGATCCAATCCTAACCTGGCACTCAACGCCACAGCCACCAGCGGCCTGCCGGTTGTCTACACAATCTCCGACCCCTCGATGGCGTCGTTTTGGAATACCAACGGTGGTATTGAACTAATGGCGACGTGCCAGCAGGGCGTCTGCCAGGTCACCGCAAGCCAGCCCGGCACCAGCTACTGGAACCCTGCCTCGCTCACCAAAACACTTGTCATTGGCAATGCAACTCCGCCGCCTGCAGGCATCGAGGAGGTGACACCCCCAGAGGTGTACGTCTATCCCAATCCCACCAAGCAGAAAACAACCATTATAGTTGAAAGTGGAGAGTTGAAAGTTGAAAACGAGGTCGCCACCGCGTGGCTCACCGACCTCACCGGCCGCCGCGAAGAAGTCCGCCTCACCCCCGACGGCCCCAACCGCTACTCTCTCGACCTCACATCACGCCCACAAGCCACCTACCTCCTCACCCTCACCACCGCCGACGGCAAGCAGTACATCGTGCGCGCGCCGAGGCAC